>JANMHH010000537.1:0-4936 GCA_031375065.1 Rubrivivax sp.
GTGGTGTGGGTGGTCTTCAACACGCTGATCGCACTGATGCTGATGGAGCTGGAGGTGTTCAAGGCCATCGGCGGCGTGCTGGGGCTTTACAGCAACATCGCGATCAGCTGGATCATGGCGGTGGTGGCCGACCTGGTGGTCAACAAGCCGCTGGGCCTGTCGCCCAAAGGCGTGGAATTCAAGCGCGCGCATCTGTATGACATCAACCCGGTGGGCGTGGGTGCGATGGGTCTGGCATCGCTGCTGTCCATGCTGGCCTGGTTGGGCTTGTTCGGGCCCATGGCGCAGGCCTTCTCGGCCGTCATTGCCATGGTGGTGGCCTTTGTGGCGGCGCCCTTGATCGCGTGGGCGACCCAGGGGCGGTACTACATCGCCCGCCAGTCGGATGCCGCAAGCTTGCCCCTGCGCTCGAGCACGGCCACCGCTGCGCGTGAAGGGCCTGAAGGGCCTGAAGGACCTGAAGGACCTGCAGGGGCCGCGGCGACAGGCGTCTACCTGGGCAGCCGCTTGCAGCGCCACTGCGTCATCTGTGAACGCGCCTACGAAGGCGAAGACATGGCGCAGTGCCCCGCCTATGGCGGGCCGATCTGCAGCCTGTGCTGTTCGCTCGACGCCCGCTGCCACGACCTGTGCAAGCCCGAAGGCGCGCGCGCGCGCCAGCAGTTCAACGCGCTGCTGCAACGCCTGACCCCGCGCGCCTGGTGGCCGCAGCTCGACACCGGACTGGGCCGCTACCTGATGCTGATGGCCCTGGTGGCGCCGGCCCTGGCGGTGTTGCTGGTGATGCTTTATCAGGCGGAAACGCGCCAACTCGACCCGCAGGTTCTGCAGGCGACCGCACCTGCACTGCGCGCAGCCTTCATCAAGGCTTACTGCGCCCTCTTGCTGGTGGGCGGCGTGATTGCGTGGTGGCTGGTGCTGACGCAGATCAGCCGCCGCGTGGCGCAGGAAGAAAGCAACCGGCAGACCGAAGCCCTGATCAAGGAGATCGACAGCCACCGCCGCACCGACGAAGAACTGCAGCGCGCCAAACAGGCGGCCGACGCCGCCAACCAGGCCAAGACGCGCTACATCAGCGCCATCAGCCACGAACTGCGCACGCCGCTCAACAGCATCCTGGGCTACGCGCAGTTGTTGGACGAAGACCCGTCCATGCCCGCGCACCGCAAACAAAGTGTGGGTGTCATCCGGCGCGGCGGTGAACACCTGCTGAGCCTGATCGAAGGCACGCTGGACATCGCCCGCATCGAAGCCGGCCGGTTGACGCTGGAGCCCAAGCCGATGCGCCTGCGCCAGAACCTGGAGCAGATCGTGCAGCTGTTCGAGCTGCAGGCCGTCAGCAAAGGGTTGCACTTTCAGCACGATGTGGTGGGTGCCCCTCGGCTGGTCAAGGCCGACGAGCGGCGTTTGACGCAGATCCTGATCAACGTGCTGGGCAACGCCGTCAAGTTCACGCAGCAAGGCAGCGTGAGCTTTCGCGCCACCCATGTGCGCGACATGGCGGTGTTCGAGATCGAAGACACCGGGCCTGGCATCGGTGCGGCCGACCTCGACCGCATCTTCGAGCCCTTTTCGCGCGGTGCCCACACGGTCGCTGCCCCCAGCAACAGCCCGGGTGACAGCCCCAACAGCAACCCCAGCAGCGCTGGCACCGGCCTGGGTCTGACGATTGCCAAGATGCTGACCGACTTGATGGGCGGCGAGATGACCGTGTCGTCGCGCACCACCCACTCGGTGTCTGGCACGTCGGACCCAAGCGTGGCGTCGGACCCAGCGGCCGGCGCGGGTTCAGCGGACACGCAGGGCCAGCCGGGAACCTTGTTTCGCATCCGGCTTTTCCTGCCCGAACTGCGCGGTGCCAGCGCACCCCAGCCCCTGGCTGTGCGCGCGGCCTACGCGGGCGTGCGCCGCCGCCTCCTGGTGGTGGACAACGAAGAAGTCGACCGCACCTTGCTCACCCGCCGGTTGCAGGCGCTGGGCTTCGAGGTGCTGGAAGCAGGCTCGGGCGCTGCGGCCTTGGCCCTGTTGGGCAGACACAGCGTGAACGCCATCTTGACGGATCTGGCCATGCCCGGCATGGACGGCTGGGAGACCCTGCGCACCATCCGCCGCCAAGGGCTCAGCGCAGCGCCGGTGGCGGTGGTGTCGGCCAACGCGTTTGAAAAAGGCCAGGACAACGACGCCGGCATCGGCAGCGCCGACTTCATCACCAAGCCGGTGCGCTTTGACGAGTTGCTGGACTGGCTGGGCACCCATCTGCAGCTGTCCTGGTTGAACGCGCCAGCGTTGCCGCCGCCGCCAGCGGTGTCGGCCAGCGCGCCGCGTCCCAGCCCCGAGCAGCTGCACGCTTTGCAGCAGGTGGTGGCCATGGGCTATCCGCGTGGTGTGCACCGGGTGCTGGACCAGATCGAGGCCAGCCGCCCCGACTGTGCGGCCTGGCTCAGCCCCTTGCGGCAGCTGGCCCAGCACTTCCAATTCGACCGCTTGACACCGCTGATCAACGAAGCGCTGAGCCGCCCGCATGCGACCTGACAACCCGCTCAACTTTGTGGCCACTGCCATGCGCAACACCCTGGACCTGAACAGCCCGCGCAGCGCCGGCCTGGTGCTGATCGTGGACGACGTGCCCGACAACCTGGCGGTGCTGCACGACGCGCTGGACGCCGCCGGCTATACCGTGCTGGTGGCCACCGAAGGCAACAGCGCCCTGCAGCGTGCAGCCCAGGCCGACCCCGACATCATCCTGCTCGACGCCGTGATGCCCGGCATCGACGGTTTCGAAGTGGCCCGGCGCCTGAAGGCCGGCCCCGAAACGGCCCACATTCCGATCATCTTCATGACCGGCTTGACCGAAACCGAACACGTGCTGGCCGCCTTTGAAGCCGGTGGCGTGGACTACATCACCAAGCCCATCCGCGCGCCCGAAGTGCTGGCGCGCATGGCCGCCCACATGCTGGCGGCGCGCCAGGCCCGGCAGGCGCGCAACGCACTGGACGCCTACGGCCACGCCACCCTGGCGGTGCGCATCGAAACGGGCCTGCCAGCCCGCCTGGTCTGGCAGACACCGCTGGCCAGGCGCTGGCTGCCGGCTTACTTTGACGTGCCGCCCGATCAAGTGCCCACGGCCCTGCTGGACTGGCTGCAGGCCGCTGCGTCCGGCCGCGACGTGCGTCCGTTGTCCACGGCTTCGACCGAGCGCGGCCGGGTCTGCCAGCTGGTGGCCACCGTGCAGGGCCGCACCGCCGACGATGACTGGTTGGTGGTGCTGCGCGAGGTGAGCGACGCCGCCACCGTCGAAGCCACCATGCTGGCCTTCGGCCTGACCCTGCGTGAAAGCGAAGTGCTGTATTGGGTGGCCAAGGGCAAGACCAACCGCGACATCGGCGACATCCTGGGCAGCAGCCCGGCCACGGTGAAAAAGCACCTGGAGCGGGTCTACGAAAAGCTGGGGGTCGAGACCCGCACCGCAGCCGCTGCGATGGCCATGCAGCGGGTGCGGGCCTTGAACCCGGCGTGAAGGCTGCTCGGTGTCAGCGGGTGCCAGCGGGCACCAGCGAGCGTCAGCGGGTACCCGCGGGTATCAGCGCGAGTTGATTGAACCGCTCAGCGGCCGGTCCCGCCGACCTCACGTTGCGGATGGCGGTGCTTGCCCAGCGCGGTGATGAAAGCCGCTGCAGCTGGGCCTGCTTGGGCTGCAGCGCCCATCAGGACGCCCGGATCGGGTTGTCCATTGGCCAGGGTTGCGGTGATGCCCGCCCCTTCGAGCAGCGCCTTGGCGGCACCCAGGACCAGGATCGTCTTGCCGTGGCGGTATTGGTTCGAGACAAAGTCCAGCGTCTCGGCAAAACCTGCCAGAACCTTCACCCCTGCGGCGCCGTCGGGCAAGACCACGCCGTCGAACAGCACCGGAGACGAGTTCTCCAATGTGCCGGTGGCATCGAACGGGTCGCCCTGGGCGGGTTTCACGGAGCCCAGGCGCGGTGCAATCAAGTGCACCGTGGCGCCGGCCGCTTGCAGCGCGGCCTGCGCCACGCCGATCGACCGGCCGTCCACGCCGTCGGCGACCAGGATGGCGATGCTGCGCGAGCGGATGCCGCCGTCGCCTGGCAGGGCCGTCAGTGACAGGGCCGGTGAGGTCTTGACCTCGGGTTTGGCGGGCTGCGCCAGCGCCTTGGGCATGGCCGGAGGGACGGCGATGCCCAGCCCCGCGGCGACCGCAGCCGCCAGCGCGGGCGAGACGTTGACCAGCGACGACACCATGCGCTCGCGGATGGCCGGCACCGTGAGCTTGCTCAGTTCGAAGCGAAAGCCGCCCACGATGTGGGCCTGCTCAACGGCGGTCTGGCTGTCGTAGAACAGGGTGGCCTGGGTGTAGTGGTCGGCAAACTTTTCAGGCTTGCCACGCAGCTTGTCGCCGTCCACGGGCTGTGGAAACGAGACGAAGCCCGCTGCACCGGCCTGGAACGGGCAGCCGCCACCCAGCGAGTTGGGCTCGTAGGCCACCCGGCCGCGCGGAATGGCCTGCCGATGCAGCCCGTCGCGCTGGTTGTTGTGCACCGGCGCGAGTGGCGCGTTGATGGGGATCTCATGGAAGTTGACGCCACCCAGCCGCGTGATCTGGGTGTCGAGGTAAGAGTGGATGCGGCCGGCCAGCAGCGGGTCGTTGCTGAAGTCGATGCCTGGCACCACATGCGCGGTGCAGAACGCCACCTGTTCGGTTTCGGCAAAAAAATTGTCGGGATTGCGGTTGAGCACCATCCGGCCCACCGGCGTCACGGGCACCAGCTCTTCGGGGATCAGCTTGGTGGCATCGAGCACGTCGAAGCTGAAGCCGTCGGCCTGCGCCTCGGTGAAGATCTGCAAGCCCAGTTCCCACTCGGGGTACTCGCCCGACTCGATGGCCTCCCACAGGTCGCGGCGGTGAAAGTCGGAGTCG
>JANMHH010000540.1:0-3932 GCA_031375065.1 Rubrivivax sp.
CTCAGCATCAGCCAAAGCGTGCGCGAAGTGCTGCAGGTTGAAAAGCTCGACAACGGCAACGCCGAACCGCTGACGATCTGGAATGCCAAGAGCATGTTCGATGCCACGCGCGTGCTGGGCTCCGCGGTGCGCCGGGTCTATGAACAGGACGGCCCTTCGCTGAAGCAGGCGGGTGTGGACTTCAACGCCAGCATGATCTTCGGCGGCCAGATCAAGGGCGAGGCGATGCGGCTGTTTTTGGTCTACTCGGCCGGCAACTTCATCGAAGCCACACGCGAGACCTGTTTTTTCCAGGTCGGCGAAAGCAAGTACGGCAAGCCGATCCTGGACCGTGTGCTCACGCCCACCACCCCGCTGGACGAAGCCGCCAAATGCGCCCTGGTGTCGATGGACAGCACGCTCAAGTCCAACCTCAGCGTGGGCTTGCCACTGGACCTGCTGGTCTACCACGAGGGCAGTTTCCAGAGCAGCGAGCACGCCTGCATCGACGAGCAAAACCCCTACTTCAAGATGATCCACACCACCTGGGGCCAGCGCCTGCGCGAGGTGTTTGAAGGCATTGATGACCCGCGTTGGGACGGTGGCCAGGCGGCCCACCCCCTGATGGTGGACAGCCCCCGTTTCGAGCCCATGCGCAAGATCAGCAACCCCAGTGAAAGAATCGTCTGACGTCGACCGTGGGTCCAGTCAGCACCATCGTTTTCAGCCATGCCAACGGCTTTGGCGCAGGCACCTACCAAAAGCTGTTTGAGATCTGGCGCCAAGCGGGCTTTCGCGTGGTGGCCGTCGAACGCTTTGGTCACGACCCAGCCTACCCCGTCAGCAACAACTGGCCACGGCTGCGTGACCAACTGATCGACTTTGTGCAGACACAGTCGCCCGGTCAGCCGGTGCACCTGGTGGGCCACTCGCTGGGTGGCTACCTCAGCTTGCTGGCAGCCTGTCGCCAGCCCGCGCTGGCGGCCAGCTTGACCCTGGTGGACTCGCCGGTGGTGGCCGGCTGGCGTGCGCACAGCCTGCAGGTGCTGAAAAGCGGCGGGCTGTTCAAGCGCTTTTCGCCCGGCCGCGTGTCCAGTCGGCGGCGCTGGCAATGGCCTTCCAGGCAGGCTGCGCTGGCTCACTTTCAGGGCAAAGCCGCCTTCGCCGCCTGGGACGCCGAGGTGCTGTTGGACTACATCGAAAGCGGAACCGAACCCGACCCTGAAGCCACAGCCCTGACCCATGCCCATGCCCATGCCCAAGCCCAAGCCCAAGCCCCGACCGATTCTTCTGAACCGGTGCGCCTGAGTTTTTCGCGCGAAGTCGAGACACGCATTTACAACACCTTGCCCCATCAGATGGGCGCGGTCTTGTGCCGGCATCCGCCCAAGTGCAAGGTCAGCTACATCGCCGGCACCCGGTCATCGGAAGGGCGCCAGGTGGGCATGGCCTTCACGCGAATGCTGGTCCACGACCGCATTCAATGGGTGGAGGGCTCGCACCTGTTTCCCATGGAGCACCCGGTGCAGGCCGCGCAGGCCGTGTTGACGGCCATCCGCCAGACGCTGCGCTGAGGCCAGTCAACGAACCAAGCAGCGCGGGCTTGCGCTGTCTCAATCCTCAAAACGGCCCAGGCGAACGGCCGTGCCCCCAGCCTTGAGGTTCTTGGTGCCCGGCATCACCAGCACGCAGTTGTCGTAAGGCGTCAGCCAGACATGGTCACCGTCTTGAGCCATGGGCGTGCCGGCCGCAGCAATGACCTGCAGGCCCTGCGTGGGCATCAAAAAATGGAAGTCCTTGGAACGGGCTACCACCGCTTCGGTCACGCGCACCAGCCGTTGCTGCGCTGGCAAGGGCAAACGAACATGCTGCTTGACCCAGGCCGCTGAAGCCAGCCCGGTCAAGCCCAGGAAACGCACCACCGCATCCACCGCCACGTCGGCCGCAGCGCGCTCCCAGTGCTGGCCGCACTCGATCAGCAAAGCCCGCTTGGCGCTGAGCGGGTCACCATAACCGCCACGCTCGACCATGCGCAGGCCGGCCGGGTGGCCGGTGTCGATGAGCAGCACCGCGGGCATGCCCAAGGCCTTGGCGTAGTCGGCATTCTTGTCGACGGTGCCGCAAACCATCAGCGCGGCGCAGTCTTCGCTCATGCTGTGGATGTCCAGCAGGTAGTCGGCCTGGTCGACAAAAGGGCGCAGCTGGCGCGCCCGGCGCAGCTCTGTGCTGTCGCGCGGGCCCATCAAAGCGTCG
Source organism: Rubrivivax sp. (assembly GCA_031375065.1). Classification (GTDB taxonomy): domain Bacteria; phylum Pseudomonadota; class Gammaproteobacteria; order Burkholderiales; family Burkholderiaceae_C; genus Rubrivivax. Next base: position 2,233 of record JANMHH010000540.1, read on the forward strand.
TCGCCCCATACTCGGTTGAAGTCCTCGTCGACGTAGCGTGATGGAAAGGGGTCGGCAGGGTTGAACCGCTGGTAGGCCTGCACGTTGGCAAAAATCAGGGTCAGCCGCCCTGCCTGCGGCGCAAAGCCCAGGTCCAACAGCCAGTCCAAGGCAATAGCGCCACAAATTTCGTTGCCGTGGGTCAGCGCCTGGATCAGCACCGTCGGGCCGGGCCGCCCCGAGTCCAGGACGTGAACCCAGTCGACACCGGTTCGGCCTTCTTGCCAGCGCCCGATGTCGGGGGCCGTGAGTTCAATGCGCGGCGTGTCAAGCATGGTTGGCCTTGGGTGAAAAGCGCTGGCAGACGGCGTCCAGCAATTGCATCAGGTGGTTTTGCAGGATGGCAAAGCCGGCGTGGCGCGTCACGCTGGTGCTGTCCATGTACAGGCGCTTGTTGATTTCCAGCTGCAGGCTGTGGCGGCCCGCAGCCGGGTTGGAATAGGCCCTGACCAGTTCCACGCCCTTGAACGGGTCGTTGACCTTGACCTGATAGCCCAGGCTTACCAGGAAGCTGCGCACAAAGTCGGTGAACTCGGGCGCGCAGGTGGTGCCGTCGCGGTCGCCCAGCACAAAGTCGGCGCGCGGAACGCCAGCCCCACCTTCGGCCATAGCCCCACTGACCGCGTTCATCGAATGGCAATTGATGTGGTGAACCACGCCAAAACGCGTGTGCGCCGCGTCCAGCAGCGTGCGCAACTGCGCGTGGTAGGGCCGGTGGTAACGCTCGATTCGCCGCAGCACCTCAGCCACGCTCAGCTGCCGGGCGTAGATGGGGCGCCCGTCGTCGAGGGTGCGCCAGATCAAGGCCTTGCCGATGGCCGCTTTGCCGCTGGGGGCGTGGGGCACCGGTGACGGTGGCCAGGGCGCGTCCAGCATCGACAGGTCGATGTCACCGGCGTGCCGGTTGGGGTCCAGGTAGGTCCGGGGAAACTGGGCTGCCAACAGCGGCACGCCTTTTGCAACTGCGGGCAGATAGAGCTCGTCAATGAAACAGTCTTCACCGTCGCGCAGTTCCTGCGCCGTCAACACCGAGTCAAAGTCGGCGGGCATGTGGAAACCCGAATGGGGTGAGTCCAGCACCAGCGAACAACCGGCCTGCAGCGGGCCATAAACCTTGAAAACAGCTTCGTTCATGAATGCCAGTATCACCCGTCCCAGCCTACGGGCCGACCCGAATAGCCGAGCCCTGCCGAGCCGCTAGCATCACGCTCGAAACGCACCGTCAAGGTGCGCTCCTTTGTTTCATCGAAATCGCCAGGAGTACTGCCATGCAAGAACGTGAACTGCGTCAACTCATCGAAGAAGTGCGTGTTGGCTCGCTGCCGCGCCGCAGCTTCATCCAGCGCATGGTGGGTCTGGGCCTGACCGCCCCCATGGCCTCCATGATGCTGATGCACGAGGGCATTGCACAAACTCAATCGACCATTGCCTACAAGCCCACCAAGCGGGGTGGTGGTGGGCCGCTGAAGATCATTTACTGGCAAGCGCCCGTGCACTTGAACCCGCACTACGCGGGTGGCACCAAGGACCAGGATGCCAGCCGCGTCTTCTATGAACCGCTGGCAGGCTGGGACACCGATGGCAACCTGGTTCCGCAGCTGGCGGCTGAAATCCCCAGCCGCCAGAACGGCGGTGTTGGTGCCGACGGCAAGACCGTGACC
>JANMHH010000020.1:0-23883 GCA_031375065.1 Rubrivivax sp.
TGCACGCTGTGGGCGTCTGCAGCCACCGCCTGCTCGACACCGCGGGCAGCGATGCGGCTGAAGGCTTCGTCATGGGCTACTTCCCAGGCCACGCTGACCCGCTCGGGCAGGTCGGGCCCACTCAAACGTGTCCACAGCACCATGCCCGTGGCATGCGGTTGCCCGGAGGCAACGCCCAGGCCAAAACGGGGTGTGTCAGCGGCACGGGCGTGGCGAACGAAGCCTGGCGCCAGGCAAGCAGCGGTAACGCCGCCCAACAGGTGTCGGCGCAGCATGGCGCTTCAGCGCGGCGGCAAAGCGGCGGGCCGCGCCAGGTCGTCCAGGCTCAAGCCTTTTTCGCGCAGCACGGCTTCCAGCAAAGGCTGCAGCGCGCCCAGGCGCTCTTCGATGGCGTCACGCACGGTGTCGACAAACACCTGCGTGCTGCGCTCGATTTCCAGGTTCAGCGTTGCCCCGGGGGCCTTGTCGGCAAAGGTGGTCATGCGCAGGGTCTCGGGGATCAGCCAGACCTCAAACCAGCCGCTGCCGTCGCTGGCCCGGTGAGCTTCGGCCACCGTCAGGCTGGCGCCGTTGACGGCGATGTAGCCCTTGGCAAAGACATAACGCATCCAGGGCGCGGGCACCGCCACGCGCACGACACGGTTGTTGGGGGGCTCACGAACCTCGGCCACCCGGGCCTGGAAGTCGATGTGACCCGACAAGGGGTGGCCACCGATTTCGGCACCGTCGCGCGCGGCACGCTCGACGTTGATGCGGCTGCCTTGCACCAGGTCGCCCAGCGTGGTCAGGGCCAGGCTTTGCTGCATGACGTCGAAGTCGGCCGCATCGATCTGATCGGGCAAGCCATGCAGCGCCGTCACGGTCAGGCAAACGCCGTCCACCGCCACACTGGCCCCCACGGCCAAGTCCTGACAGAAGCCCGGCTCAAAGGCCAGAGTGAAGCTGCGCAGACCGGGCCGGTCTTTCAGCTGCGCGACCGTGGCCACGCCTTGAACGATGCCGGTGAACATATCGCTGCGAGCTTATCAGCCCAATGAGTGTGGTGACGGCAAAGGGCTGTCTGGCCGGGGTGCAGCGCACGACTGAAGCGGTCGGTGCTGCGCACCCCGGCCAGACAGCCCTTTGCAGAGGGCGCTTGTGGCGCACCCACGAACGCCACCTCGGGTGTTTGAGCGGCGGGCGGTGCCCGGTGGGGGCGCTGTCTGGGGCGCCGAGCAGCGCAGGCTGCAGGGCGGCGCGCGCAGCGCGCTTCGTCAACTGACTTGCCGCAGCCTGTTTGAGCGCAGAGAGCGCAGCGAACGCAGCGAGTTTTGCGGCACGCCCTGCAGTCGAGCAGCGCAGGGCAGTCGGTGCGCAGCACCGGCCGCCACAGCCTGCGCCCCCACCGGGCACCGCCTGCCGCGACGCGCACGCCGTTGATGCGCGTTCACATCCAACACGCAAGTCAGGCGATGGCCGACAAGGCGTGGCCAGCCCACCGCAAAGCCAACTTGACCCCGCGCCCACAGGTTCAATGACTTCGAGTGCCCCGCATCAGTGCATGGCGGCGGCTTCACGCTGGCTTTGGGCGTGCAGCGGGAACAAGTCCTGGATGGCACGCAGCGCGTTGAGCTTGAGGTGGGGAAACAATTCGGCCAAGGCGCGCTGGGCCTCGGCTTCGCGCAACAGTTCTTCCCGTGCGGGATGAAGGGTGTGGGTTGCGGTGGTGATGGGCAGCAAAGTGAATCCCTGGGTCTTTTTGGTATGGCCCGGATTCTGCAAAGCCCCCGTTTCAGGACCGTGGCTTGGCGTGTTTCAAGTGTTGCTGCCCACACCCTCAGGCCGCTGAACAGGGGCCCAGCGCCCAGACCGCCGTGGGCTCACTTTTACCCTTGAAGAGTACGGGGCCCAGGTCGTCGGGTGCAAACGTGGACCCCAAAGCCAGGCGCACCTCTGCGTCGAACAAGATGGGCCTGCCCACCTGCTTGGTGTGGGCTTCCAGGCGGGCCGCCAGGTTCACCGTGTCGCCAATGCAGGTGTAGGTGGCGCGCTGTTGCGTACCGGTGTAGCCGGCCACCATCTCGCCCGTGGCGATGCCGATGCCAATGGCAATGGCCACCTTGCCTTCGACCACCCGCTCGGCATTGAGCAAGTCCACCAGTTCCAGCATTTCCAGCGCAGCCCGTGCGGCTGCCGCGCTGTGGTCGGCCAGCGGCAAAGGTGCACCGAAGATGGCCATCAGCCCGTCGCCCACCATCTGGTTGACCACGCCACCCGCACCGGTGATGGCCTCGAACATTAGCGTGTAATAGGTGTTGAGCAACTCGATCGTTTCTTCTGGGCTCTGCCGTTCCACCATGGCCGTGAAGCCGCGGATGTCGCTGAACATCACGGTACCCACCACGCGTTTGCCGCCCAGCGAAAAACCGCTCTGCTGCAGGTCGTCGGCAACCTCGGCGGTGGCAAATCGGCGCACCATTTCCTTTTGCTGGTCGCGCAGGCGCTTTTTCTCCAGGCAGGCCTGCAGGCGCGCTTTCAGCAGCACCGCGTTCAGCGGTTTGGGCAGGTAATCCTCAGCGCCCAGCTCGATGCAACGAACCACGTTGGCGATGCCCTCGACCGAACTGGTCACGATGACCGGCAGGTCGCGCAGTGCGCGGTCGGCCTTCAAGGCGGCCAGCACTTCAAAGCCGTCCATCTGCGGCATCTCGATGTCCAGCAGCAGCAGGTCAAACGCCTGGCTGCGCAGCATCTGCAGGGCCTCGAGCCCGTCCACCGCCAACGCCACGCGGTGGCCTTGTTGCTCCAGGCTGCGCGACAACAGCAGCCGGTTGACCTTGTTGTCGTCGGCCACCAGCAAACGCGCGCTGTCAGCCACGGGCCAGCTCCTGCAGGGCTGCGGCGGCGGCCCGATAGGCCTCATCCAACGCATCGATGGCCAACAAGTCGAGTTGGGCGTCGGCTGCCAGGCCGTCCAGTTCCAGCCGCCGCGCCAGGCCTGCCATGTGCAAGGCGCCAAAGGTGGCGCTGTTGCTCTTGAGCGAGTGCGCGGCGCGCCGGAACAGGTCGGCGTTGCCAGTGGCTCTGGCGTTGCGCAAGTCGGCCAACATGGTGGGCGCTTCCTCCAGAAAAGTGCCCACCAGTTCGGCCACAAACTCAGACCCGGCGGCGTCTTTCAACTCATTGAAAACGGTCTGATCGATCAGGCTCATTTACACAACTCCTCGGTGGGGCGCGGCCATCAGCGCATCGATCAACTGATCGACGCGGATGGGCTTGGTGACGTAGTCGTCCATGCCAGCGGCGAGACATTGCTCGCGGTCGCCCTGCATGGCATTGGCCGTCATGGCCACGATGCGCGGGCGTTCATCGGGCTTGTGCTTGGCGGTGATGCGGCGCGTGGCCTCCAACCCGTCCATCTCGGGCATCTGCACGTCCATCAGCACCACGTCGTAGGTTTGCCGCGCCACGCACTCGATGGCCTCGACGCCGTTGCTGGCCAGGTCTGCGCGGTAGCCCATCTGCTGCAGCAGGCGCATGGCCAGCTTCTGGTTGACCACGTTGTCTTCGGCCAGCAGGATGCGCAGCGGGTGACGTTGGGCCATCTGCGCGTCCAGCTTGGGCTTGTCTGGCGCACTGCGCTGGCCGGCCGCAGCGGCGTTGTCAGAGGCCAGCAGGCCCATCAACGTGTCGTGCAGCGCGCTCTGGCGCAAAGGCTTGCTCAGCGTAGCAGCAAACAGCGTGTTGTCGGCTTCCTTGCGGCCCAGGCTGCTGAACAGCACCAGCGGCAACTGATGCCCCGCGCCGCGTATGGCTTGGGCCAGTGTCGCGCCGTCCATGTCGGGCATGTGCATGTCGATGATGGCCAGGTCATAGCTCGCCGCCCTCAACATCTGCAGCGCCTGCGCGGGGGCTTCGGTGTCTTGCACCACCATGCCCCACTTGGCGGTCTGCAGCGCCAGGATGCGGCGGTTGGTGGCGTTGTCGTCCACCACCAGGATGCGCCGGCCCTTCAGGGCCTGCTGCTCGCCGATGAAGTCGCGCCGGCTGCCCTGCGGAAGTTCTGCGGCTTTGCAGCCGATCGTGAAGTGGAACGTGCTGCCTTGGCCAGGCCCGGCACTCTCGGCCCACATCGTGCCGCCCATCAGCTCGGCCAGCAGCTTGCTGATGGCCAGGCCCAGACCCGTGCCACCGTACTTGCGTGTGGTGGTGCTGTCGGCCTGGCTGAACTTCTGGAACAGGCGCGACAGGCCGGTCTCGTTCAAGCCAATGCCGGTGTCGCGCACGGTGAAGTGCAGGCGGCTGCCTTCGTCGGCCTGCTCGTCGCCCTCCACACGCACGGTCAACACCACCTCGCCGCTGTCGGTGAACTTCACCGAGTTGCTCAACAAGTTCAACAACACCTGGCGCAGCCTGGTGACGTCGCCGCGGATGGCCGGCGGCACCTCGCCCTCGAAGACATAGGCGATGTCCAGGTGCTTCTCGGCGGCGCGGCCGCCGATCAGGTCCATGGCCGACTCGACGCACTCGCGCAGGTCGAACGGATGGCTCTCGATGTCCATGCGCCCGGCCTCGATCTTCGAGAAGTCGAGGATGTTGTTGATGATGGTCAGCAGCGAATCACCCGAGTCCCGAATCGTCGACGCGAAGTCGCGTTGGTCGTCGGTGAGTGGCGTGTCGAGCAGCAACCCACTCATGCCGATGACCGCGTTCATGGGCGTGCGGATTTCGTGGCTCATCGTGGCCAGGAAGGCGCTCTTGGCTTCATTGGCGCTTTCTGCCTGAGCCTTGGCAAGCTCGGCCTGCTCGCGGGCTTCCTGCGCTTCCCTGAACAGCTGTGCGTTCTGGATGGCAACCGCTGCCTGGTCTGCGAAGGTCTTGAGCAGACGCGCCTCTTTGTCGGTGAAAGGCCGCATGTCGAAATGCAAGGCCGTCAGTGTGCCCAGGACGCGCTGGCTCGACACCATGGCCGCGCTCAACATGGAGGCGTTGCGGCCTATCGAGCGTGCCCTGGTGCGGACCGAGTCCGGTACACCGGGGCCGTGCAGGAGATCGGGCCAGTACGAAGGCTCGCCGGTGACCAGGTCGCGCCGCGGCGCCGGACGAGGCCAGAGCGCGCGCACGGCTTCTGCGGACTGGCCCGTGCCAGCCTTCCAGTGAAGCTGGCCGTCATCGCCGACCGCCCCAAGCGTCAGGTCAGCGCCCGGCAACAGGCGTTCCAGGCTATGGCAGATGCTCTCGAAGACCGGCTGCGCGTCGGCCACCGAGGTGCTGATCACCCCCAGCACCTCGGCCGACGCGCGTTGTTGCTCCAGCGCTTCCTTGGTCTCGTTGAACAGCCACGCGTTCTCCACCGCCACCACGGCCTGCCTGGCGAACATCTGCAGCAGCATGCGTTCCCTGGCGTCAAAGTCGCCCAGGCGGTCTCGCGAGACACCAATCATCCCAAGGAAACGACCGTCCTTGAACATCGGGGCTGCGGCAACGGCGTAGCTCATGCGTCCGCCCGTCGCGGCCAGTGCGAACTCGCGCACGCCTCTCGGGACACCCGGCCCGTGCAAGACATCGGGGTGGACGATGATGTGATCGCCGGCTTGCGCGATGCGCCGGGTGGTCTCCGCGGGGACCGGGGGCAAGTCGCGCATCTTCTGTTCGGTCGCTTCGGCCTCGGCGGGACTGTTGAACAACATCCGCCGAGCGTGTTCAGGGAAGCGGAAGTGGCGGCGGTGCAACTGGCCATCCTCCCCCACGAGGTCGATCGTGGTTCCCATGGTTCCGTCGATCAGCCGCTCGCAGCGCTCCAGGATGGCCTCGAACACCGGCGCGGAGTCGCCCATCGACTGGCTGATGACCTCCAGCACGTCGGCCGAGGCCTTCTGCTGTTCAAGCGCCTCTTTCGTCTCGTTGAACAGCTTGGCGTTCTGGATGGCGATGACGGCCTGGTCGGCAAACGACATCAACTGCGCCTGCTCCTTGGCCGTGAAGCCATGGCCCGCAAGGCGACTGACGACGACGTTGCCGATGCACCGGTCGCCGGCAAACATCGTCGCACCCATCTGCGCGTACGAGAACCCAGAGGCCAAGGCCGGTGCGCGCATCGCAGGCCCCGCCTTCGGGTCGCCCAGCACATCGCTGAAAGCGTACACGCCCTTGCCGCGCCGCATCCAGCGCGCCTCCTTGGCGCTGAGCTTTATCGGCCAGGCCGCACGGCCCCGCTCGTTGGCCTCCAAAAATTGCTTGTCGCTCAAGGTGCCGTTCCAGTTCTCCGGCGCCCATCGCATGGCCGCCAGGTGCAGCACCTCGTTGTCGTCCAGCAGATTCAGTGTCTGCCCCACGCCGGCGAACAGTCGGCCACAACTTTCAAGAATTTTGTCGAACACCGGTTGCGCATCGGCCATCGAACCGCTGATGACCTGCAGCACGTCGGCGGTGGCCGTCTGGCGCTCCAGCGCCTCCTGCGTTTCGTTGAACAGCCGCACGTTCTGGATCGCGATCACGGCCTGGTCGCGGAACGACTCGGTCAGCGCGATCTCTTTGGCTGTAAAGCCGCCCGCGCGGTTACGGAACAGCATCAGCACGCCGATGCTCTGACCTTCGTGCAGCAGGGGCACGGCCAACGAGGCGCGTGCGCCAGTCGTGGCACGAATCATCTTCTGCCGCTCGGGCAGTTCGATCGCGTCCCAGTCAGGGATGTGCACCAACTTCTGGGACACGATAGCCTGCGACGGGAAGTTGGCGGCAGCGTCGATCGGCACCGGCTCGGTCCAGCGCTCGTTCTCGAAGCCGGCTGGCGTGAAGATGGCGCACGGCACGTAGTGCTTGGCTTCAACGCGTGAAAACGCGGCGCGGTCGCAGCCGAGGATGCGCACCGCCGTGGACACGATGGCTTCGAACACAGGCTGCGTGTCGGTGGGCGACGCGCTGATGACACGCAAGATGTCGGCACTGGCCGTCTGGTGGGCCAGCGCCTCCTGCGTCTCGTTGAAGAGCCGCGTGTTCTGAATGGCGATGACGGCCTGGTCGCCGAAGGTCTGCAACTGCGCGACGATGCGCACGGGGAACGGTCCTGGCTCTCGCCGGGTGACGCTGATGAGTCCGACGCAGGCACCGTCGCGCATCATCGGAACGACGACGACCGACCGGTAGCCGCGCACACGCGCGATCTCGCGCCAAGACGCGTCGAGCAGCGGTTCCTCGTCCGTGTCCGGAATGGACAAGGGCTGGTGTGTGATGGCCGGGCTTCCCAGATACGTGTCTCGCGCCTCGAAGGGGCCATGCGCAACCAGTACTTCGTCAGACTCGGTGCGGGTGTGTGCAAGCAAGGTCCCCCGCCCGTCCTCGATCTGCCACAGCGTCGCCGTCAGGCCACCGGCGAGCTCGCGCGCGCTGTGCACGATGGTCTCCAGCACCGGCTGCACGTCGCCACGTGCCTGCGCTATCGCGGCGAGTACGGCGGCCGTGGACGTCTGCCGCTCCAGCGCCTCTTTCGTCTCGTTGATCAAACTCGCATTTTTCATCGCGATCTGCGCCTGTGCGGCAAACGCCTGCACCAGCGTTATCTGGCGCTCGCTGAACGGCCGCACCGTGCGCCGTATCGCGCTCAGGATGCCCACCACCGATCCATCGTCGATCAAGGGCACCAGCAGGCTGGTCCGGACGCCACCCAGGTCCACGAAATGTCTCGTGATGGGAACCCCGGCCCGGTACGCCGGCGTGTCCATCAGGTCGGCCACATGAAGGTAGGCATGCTTCAGCGGTTCGCGGCCCAGCAGGTGTTCCAGCGGAGACTCCAGCTCAAGTCCGCGCATGGCCTCGGGCCATTGGCCCCCTTCGACCGAACTACCAGCAGTGCGAGCCACACCGCCCTGCACCGACCACAGACCACCGTCATCAGCCTCACAAAGACGGGCGACCTTTTCAGCAATTGCATCGAAGACCGGCCGCAGGTTGCCGGGCGAAGCGGTGATGACCTGCAGCACCTCGGTGCTCGCGGTCTGCTGCTCCAGCGCTTCCTGCGTCTCGCGAAACAGCCGCGCGTTCTGGATGGCGATCACCGCCTGGTCGGCGAAGGTCTTGAGCAGCGACTGCTCTTTCTCGGTGAAGCCGCCCAGCGTCTCGCGCAGCACCGCAATGCTGCCGATGCCGCGCTGGCCCTGCACCAGGGGCGCCATCATCTGCGAGTAGTTGCGGCCCAGCCACTGTGCGGGCGCGCGCACGCCAGGCGGCACGGCGTCGCCGTGCAGCACATCGGGGAAGTTGAGCACCCGGCCGCTGGCGATGGCCAGGGCCGTTCCGGTGTTCTCCAGGGCCATGGGGTAGACAGCCGCCGCGGTCTTCTGGAATGTTTCCAGTTCCTGCTGTGTCCAGCCCGGGCGGTCTGCCTGCCCGATCACCAGCGACGCGCCCAGGTGCAGGCGAGCATCGTCGCCCACCAGATTGACGACCATGGCGTTGGCGGGCATCAGCTGGCTGCAGCTGTCCAGAATCTTGTCCAGCACCGGCTGGGCGTCGTTGATCGAACTGCTGATGGCCCGCAGCACGTCGGACGTGGCGGTCTGCAGCTCCAGCGCCTCTTTCGTCTCGTTGAACAGCCGCACGTTCCCGATGGCGATCACCGCCTGGTCGGCGAAGGTGCGCTGCAGAGTGATGTGCGCTGGCGAAAACGGCCTGGGTTCGGCGCGCGTGACGCTGATCAAGCCGATGACCGCACCGTCGCGAATGAGTGGTGTGGTCAACACGCTGCGGAAGCCGCGCCGGCGCGCCATGTCGCGTAACGCTGGCGTCTCGGCCCAGTCGGTTTCGGTATCGCTGAAGTGGGTGACTTCGCCGGCGCCCATGCGGGCAGCGTTGGGATGCACTGCCAACGGAAAGGGGAACGAGGTCCGCAACGCGTGGTCGGCTTCGGCGCTGACCGGCGTGAACGCCGCCAGATGGAGCTCCCCTTCGCGCACCAGCACCACGGCAGCCGAGTGGCCCTGCATCAGGCGCTTGGAGCTGGCAGCGATGGCCTCGAAAACCGGCTGCACGTCGTCGGGTGACTGGGCGATAACCTTCAGCACTTCGGCGGTGGCGGTCTGGCGCTCCAGCGCTTCCTGCGTCTCGTTGAAGAGGCGCACGTTCTCGATGGCGATCACGGCCTGGTCGGCGAAGGACTGCGCCAGTGCGATGTCGGCTTCGCTGAAGGGCTGGGGTTTGTCGCGCTGGAAGATCAGCACGCCCAAGGCCTCGTGGTCGCTGCCCCGCAGCAGCGGCAGCATCAGCGACGAGCACACGCCCGTCTGGCGCTGGATGATCTGCTCGTGCTCAGGCTGAACGATGGCCGACCAGTCCGGGATGTGCAACGGCGCTTTCGACAGCAACGCGCGCGACGGGAAGTTATGCGCCGCATCGAGCGGAAGTTTCGAAACGATCGCCGGCACCACGCCTTCGCGGGTGGCGTGGCGCAGCGAGAACAGCGCCTCGTCCTCGCGGCGCAACAACGCAGTACGGTGGCAGCCCAACAGCTGACGCGCCGTGGCGACGATCACGTCCACCACCGGCATCACATCGGTGGGCGACTGGCTGATGGCGCGCAAGATGTCGGCGCTGGCGGTCTGGCGCTGCAGTGCGGCCTGGGTCTCGTTGAACAGGCGCACGTTGTCCAGCGCCATCGCCATAGCCGACGCCACGGTCGTCAGCAGGCGCACGTCGGCGTCGCCGAACGCGTGGTCGCGCTCATGGTTCTCGATGACGACAAAGCCGAGCATGCGTTCGCCGGCCAACAACGGGGCGCCGAGGGTCGAGCGCGCTCGGTCGGTACCGTCCTTCACCGGCCCCCCTACGAGCAACTGCTCCTCGACCGAATTGAAGAGAAATACTTTCCGGGCGACGATCGTCTGGTGGATGACGGTGCCGGGCTCGACCCTGAGCCGCATGACCGGCAGCCGCACGCCGTGCTCGACGGCGTACATGGACGCGAGCTCCTGCGCGCCTTCTTCCCAGACATCGATGCTCAGGTCGTCAACGCCGAACACCGAGCGCAGTTTCTCGCCGACCACCTCGACGATGCCCTGGAAGTCGAGCGAGCTGGCGATTCCCTGCTGCACGCTGTTGATCACCGCGAGCTCGGCGTTGCGCTGTTCGGTTTCCGTCAGGAGGCGCTGGGTCTCATCCAAGAGCCGGGCGTTTTCCAACGCGACGCCGGTGCTGGACGCCAAGGTCTGCAGCAGTTTGAGATCGCTGTCGGCGTAGGCGTCGAAGCGCTGCGTGTTCTGCACGCTCAAGTAGCCCGTCACGGTGTCGCCGACGATCATCGGCATGAACATCGCCGATTTGGGGGTCTGGGTGCCGGGCAGGGTGGCGTTGCCGTTCTGGCGCAGCTGCTCCGGCGTCACGCGGTTGACGAAGATCGGTTCACGGGTGGCGATGAGCCGCCGGCGCGACACGGGCAGCGGCCGCTCGATCAGCGGTGCGCGCTGGCCCAGGTCGCTGGCGAACAGGATGCGCTCGACACCCCGGGCATGGTCGAAGAGGCCGACCATCACGCTTTGTGAATCGAAGATGCGGTCCAGCTCCAGGCCCACGCGCTCGGCGATGAGCTGGAAGTCGAGCTTGGCCGCCACGCCCTGTTGAATGCGGTTGATCAGCGCCAGCTCGGCCGCACGCTGTTCCAGCGCCGCGGTGCGCTCGGCCACCTGGCGCTCCAGCCCTTCCTGCGTCTGCAGATTCGCCAGCGCCACGGCGGCTTGTGACGCCAGCGTGGCCAGCAGGTCGCGGTCGCCTTCGTGCAGGCGGCCGAACAGGCCTTCGAGGTCGGCGTACACGAAGCCGAGCAGTTGGCCCTGCGCCACCAGCGGGGCGACGAGGCAGCCGCGCTGGTCGAGTTCGTCGGCGCCTTCGGGGCCGTGGCGCAGCGCGGTCTGGCGCGTGCGGCGGGCCTCATCGAGCCAGGGTGTGATGGCTTGCAGCAGCGCACCGGCCGTCTCGCCTTCGGGCACCTGCGCACCGGCGACGGTCAGGCCGCCGGCCGTCTCCAGCACCAGCAGCACACGGCGCGCGCCCAGCAGCTCGGCCACTTCTTCGATCAGGAAGGCGTGCAGCGCATCGCTGCGAGCCTGTTCGTTCAGGCGCAGGCCGGTGTCGACCAGGCGTTCGATACTTTCGCGAAGGTTGGCCGTGCCTTGCAGATGGGCGGTGAAGCGCTCGGGTGGCAGGCCGGCGGCGCGGGCGTGCGCCACCCAGCCTTGCAGCAGATCGGCATGCGAGGTGGGTGCGTGCAGCGCGCTGCGGCGCAGGCCTTCGTCGCTCAGCGCGGCGGTGGCCTGCACCAGCAGGGTGTAGGCGCGGTGCATCGCATCCGCCGCAGGCGCTGAACGGCCGTTGGCCCGCAGCGCGCAGGCGTGTTGCCACCACACGTAGGAGTGCGATTCGGCACCGCCGCCGCTGCGGCCGTGCAGCGCATCCAGTTCCTGCACGGCTTGCGTGCTGTGGCGCAACGCGGCGCGGGCCTGCCCTGCGCGCAGTTCGGCCTGCGCCAGCAGGGCCAGCAACAAGGGCCGCACCCAGGCCGGAGCGACCCCGTCCCACTGGCGCCAGTGTGCTTTCCAGAGGGCGGCGGCCTGGGCCGCGCTGTACCAGCGTGCGCCCCGGGCACGCAAGCCCCCGACGCTCCAAGCGGCCGTCGGGCCGAAGTCTTCCTTCTGCACCGCTGCGAACGCCGTCTCAGCGCGCGCGACGACCTGCTCGAAAGCATCGCGCTGGTCCATGCTCACATGGAGTATGCCCAAGATGTCGTACGGGTTGAGCAAGGACGCCGGCCTGGCCTGGGGCACACGCAAGGCGATGGACTGTTCGATCATGCGCAGCGCACGGCGGCGCAGCCCAAGCTGGTTGTAGGTGAGCGACAGGTTGTGCAGCGCGCCCATTTGCTGATGCAGGTCGCCCGCGGCCTGCGCCACGCGCAAGGCCTGGTGCAGGCCGCGCACGCGCTCGGCCAAGTCGGGGTCGGAGACGTACAGCCTGTTGAGGGCGTGCGCCTCGCCGCCACCGTCGCCGCTGGTGCGCGCCAGGGCGATGGCTTGCTGCATCAGCGCGCGGTACTCCGGGGCATCGTCCAGCGACAGGCGCGCGGCAGCCAGCACGCGCAGGGCCTGGCCTTGCAGTGCATCCTGGCCCAGCGCGGCAAAGTGGCGCGCGGCCTCTTCGGCCGGCGCCAAGACGTCGGCGGGCTTGCTCGAGAAGGCAGCCGTAGCCTGGCGCAGCAAGGCCAGCGCGATCAGCTCGTGCCGGCGGCTGCGGCGGGCTGCGGCCACCGCAGCGGCTGCAGTGGCTTGCGCGACGCTGAATCGCTCCTGTCGCGTCTGCACATGGGCCAGGTAGGCCAGCGCCTGGGCTTGGTGCGCCAGCGACCGGGACGCCTGGGCCACGGCCTGCATGGCATGGGCATCGGCTTCGGCGTCGTTCAGCCTCAGCAGGGCCAGCAGGCTGTCGATGCGCTGGCCCAGCAAGCGCATCTGCGCGGCGGCCGGCAGCCCAGGCGCGGCCAGTGCGGTGGTGGCAGCCAACACGGCGTCGGCATGGCGGCCGGCGCGGGCCAGATCGGTGACGGTTTGCAAAGCGGTCTGCAACGGGGCTGGGGTCACGGCGCTTGCTCCACGCTGGGTTCGCTGCTCGATAGATGGCATCATTTCTCCACCACTGCATCAGGTGCCGACATGCGAACCACCTTCACGCTCGACGACGACGCGGCAGCGCTGGCCCAGAAATCGATCGACGAGGTCATGACCGTCCTGCGCAACCTGCTCGAGCACCCCGGGCACCGACTGGTGCCCTTGGACTTTCCCTTCGAGGCGGCCATCGGCGTGTGCACGGGCGGCGTGGTCGGCCATCGCCAGGTGACCGACGCCTACCTGCTCACCGCCGCCATGCGCGCTGGCATGAAGCTGCTCACGCTTGACAGCGGCCTGGGCACGCTGCTGTCCAGCAGCGCCGAGCGCAGCACGCACATCGAACTGTTGCGTTGGTTCAGGCATTTCGCCTCGCGCTGGTGGCCGTCAGCGCCTGCACCAGCGCATCCACCCGCGCGGGCTGGGTGACGTAGCCGTCCGTGCCGGCGGCCAGGCACTGTTCGCGGTCGCCTTGCATCGCATCAGCGGTCATGACCCCGCTCCACCGTCAGCCTCACCCCGCCGCCTTCGGTGAATTTCAGCGCATGGCTCAGCAGCTTGCCGCTTGGCTGGGTGACGGTCCTGAATCGCTGCAATCTGCCCCGCATGGTGATGACCCTGATCTTGGGCACCCGAGACCGGCACCTTGGTCAGGCCAAGTCTATCGGCGAACGCTTGGTGCGGTCTTGTTGGCGTGATCTCGTTGGATGGATCTTGTCAGGGCGCCGCTGTCAGGTCTGCAGTGTCGCTGCGGGCATTCAAGACGACCCAGGTGTTGTGCACAGGCCGGGGGTGACGTATTCACAAAGCGCCCTGCAAGCACCAAGCCAAGACGTTTTGGGTGGGCACAAAAAAGCCGGCTGGGCCGGCTTCGTTCAACAACCCGCCGTCAAGCAGGTTCTGTCAGGTGAACTCAACTGCGCGGCGCCTGCGCCACGGTGCTGGTGGCATCGGTCGGTGCAGCTTGTTGCTGCTGCGGCGTGGCCACCGGGTTCCAGGCACAAATGGACATCACCACCGCCACCACCGCCAACGTGAACATCGCAGGTTCCAGTTCGAACCGGCTGGGGCGGACGTAGGGCTTCAGATCGGTGGCTTGGGTTGGTGCTTGGCCGTTCACAGTGGGAATTCCTTGCAGGTGTTGGTTGCCGTCGTTTCAACAGCGCGGCGCAAGTGTCTGGGCGCGGAGCCGCATTTCACAGGACTTCCTGCACGCATGGGGTGTGACAAGCTCACCTTCCCCCCCGTCTGCGGGGGTCCATTCAGGGGGGTGCTGGATGACTTTGCCGGGCTGCGGCGGCCAAACCGGCAAACAGCACACCCTTTGTGGGGTAGATCCAACCGACGCCACCGGGCTTCACACGCCTGTCACGATGGCCATCGGCCCCATGGCGGTGGTGTGCTGGCCCCGCTTGGGGCAGGAGCCGCCCCGCTACGATGCCGCGATGGACGACGCCACCCTGACCCACGGATTCACACTGGCCGCGCCGCCGGCCGGGTTCATTGCCAACCCCTACCCGGTGTACGCCGCCTTGCGCCAGCACAGCCCGGTCCATTCGCTGGGGCCCAACAGCTGGCTGTTGACCCGTTACGACGACGTGCTGGCGGCCTACCGCAGCCCCCATGTCAGCAGCGACAAGCAGCGTGAATTTGCGCCGCGTCTGGGCACCGGAACACCGATCTACGAACACCACACCAGCAGCCTGGTGTTCAACGACCCGCCGCTGCACACCCGCGTGCGGCGACTCTTGATGGGCGCCTTGAACCAGCGTGCCATCACGCGCATGGAAGCCGGCCTGGTGAGCTTGGTGGACACCCTGCTGAACCGTTTGGCCGATGAACCCGGGCCCGACATCGTGCAGCACTTTGCAGCACAGATCCCCGTTGAAGTGATCGGCAATCTGCTGGACGTGCCGCACGCCGAGCGCGCGCCTTTGCGCGGCTGGTCGCTGGCCATCCTGTCGGCCCTGGAACCTGCACCCAGCGCGGCGTTGCTGGCGCAGGCCAACACAGCCGTCACCGACTTCACGAGCTACCTGCACACTTTGGTGGCAGAGCGAAAGCGCCGCCCCGGCGATCCCGACAGCGACGTGCTGACCCGTCTGTTGAACGGGGACGCCCAAGGCAGCCTGAGCGAAAAGGAACTGCTGCACAACTGCATCTTCCTGCTCAACGCCGGGCACGAGACCACCACCAACCTGATCGGCAACGGCTTGCACGCATTGCTGCAACACCGCAGTCAGCTGAAGCGCCTGGTGGCCGAGCCGGCACTGATCGGCAGCGCGGTGGAAGAGCTGCTGCGGTTCGAAAGCCCCTTGCAGCTGAACAACCGGCTGACGACGGCGCCGCTGGTCTTCAGCGGGCAGACCTTGCCCGCCGGCAGCTTCATCACGCTGTGCCTGGGGGCTGCCAACCGCGACCCGGCGCAGTTTGAGCAACCCGAGCAACTGGACCTGGCCCGCAAGCCCAACAACCACCTGGCGTTTGGCCAAGGTGCGCATGCGTGTTCGGGCATGAACGTGGCCCGGCTGGAAGCCCGCATCGCGCTGAACGCGCTGCTGGCGCGCTATCCGGACATGGCAGCCGATGGGGAGCCGCAGCGCGACATGCGGGTGCGCTTCAGGGGCTTGAAGACGCTGCCGGTGCGCTTGTTGAAATGACCCAATCGCTGCGCAGCAAACCGTAAAGCCCGGTGTCCGACACCTCGTCGCCCACGATCCAGCGCTGGCGCAGGTGGCCTTCCTTGACAAAACCCAGGCGCAACAGGCTGCGCTCAGAGCCGGTGTTGCGCGGGTCGATGTCGGCTTCGACGCGGTTCAAGTCCAGCGTGGCAAAGCCCCACTGCAACAGCGCCCGCAAGGCCTCGTCCATGTAACCTTGGCCCCAGCAGGACCGGGCCATGCCGTAGCCCAGCTCCGCACGCCGGCTTTGCCGGGACCACGCAAACAGCGTGCAGTGGCCGATCAGGGCCTGGTTGTCCAGACGCTGCAGCCCCAGGCGAATGTGTTCGCCGCGGGCCATGCCGTCCAGGTCACGGTTGATCAGCGCCAGCGCTTGTTCGCTGGACGTCCATGGGGGTGTGCTCCAGTAGCGCATGACCTGCGGATCGCTGAAGATGGCCAACAAGGCGTCGGCGTCGTCCAGGTGCAAGGGGCGCAGCAGCAGACGCGGTGTTTGCAAGCGCACGTGCTCGAAAGTGTTCATCGGCGCACTGTACCCACGGCTGCGGCAGATGTTCACAGGCACCTTCAAGGCAGTCATGGCTGAACCGTTCAAGAACCTCCTCAACGCCGGCCTGGTGCAACAGGCGGCGCAGCGGCTCTCAGAGGTCGCACCTGGCTTTGACGGCAAACGCTTCGTTCGCCTGGCCAGCAGCGGGCTGGAAGCGCTGGAGATGAAGGCTCGCGCACTGCACATCTGCCAGGCCTTGGCGGCCACCTTGCCAGCCGACTTTGACCAAGCCGCGCAGCAACTGGAAGCGGCGCTGGCGCCACCCGAAACGGGCGAATCGATGGCGCAATTGCACGGCCTGGAGCACGGCTTGCGCGGCTGGATCCTGTGGCCCGTGGGCGAGTACATCGCGCAGCACGGCTTGGCCCGTCCCGAGCGCGCGCTGCAAGTGCTGCATGCGCTGACCCAGCGCTTCACGGCTGAATTCGCCATTCGCCCCTTCATCCGGCAGCATCCCGAGTTGAGCTTTGCCACGCTGAAGCGCTGGGTGCACGACGACAGCGCGCACGTGCGCCGCCTGGTCAGCGAAGGCAGCCGGCCGCGGCTGCCCTGGGGCGAGCAGCTCAAGGCCCTGATTCAGGACCCCCGCCCCACCCAGCCCTTGCTGCAGGCTTTGCAGGACGACCCCAGCGACTACGTGCGGCGCAGCGTGGCCAACCACTTGAACGACATCGCCAAGGACCACCCACAGCTGGTGGCGCGCTGGCTGCAGGACCACTTGCCGCAAGCGTCAGCACCGCGCCGGCAACTGCTCAAACACGCCAGCCGCACCCTCATCAAGGCTGGCGATCCGGCGGTGCTGAAGGCCTGGGGGCTGGGCGGCCGTTTCAAGGGAGCGGCCACCTTGAACGTGTCGCCAGCGCGCGTGGCGCTGGGCGGCCAGGTGCAGTTGGCTTTGCTCTTGCAATCCCACAGCCCGCGCGCGCAAACGCTGGCCATCGACTACGCGGTTCACCACGTCAAGGCCGATGGCCGCACCAGCCCCAAGGTGTTCAAGGGCTGGCAGCTGACCTTGCCGGCCCACGGCCAGGTGCTGCTGAAAAAGAACCACCCGATGCGCTTGATCACCACGCGCCGCTACCACGCCGGCCGCCACGGCGTGGCGGTGCAGATCAACGGCCAGGTGGTGGCCGAGGGCAGCTTCGTGCTGCACATCCCAAAAGAGGCCAGGCATGACTGAAAACCGTTTTGCCATCGACCCTGACATCACGGTTGCGCGCACGCTGGACAAAGCCTTCTACCTGGACCCGGCCGTCTATGCGCAAGCGCGTGAAAAGGTCTTTGCCACCGCCTGGCACTGGCTGGGGCGTCTGGACGACGTGGCCGAAGCCGGCACGTTGGCGCCGCACGACCTGCTGCCCGGCTTGCTGGACGAGCCCGTGCTGCTGTCGCGCGACGCCACGGGCACGTTGCGCTGCCTGTCTAACGTTTGCACGCACCGCGCCAACCGCCTGGTCGACCGGCCCTGCAAAGCCGAACACATCCGCTGCGCCTACCACTCGCGCCGTTTTGAGCTGAACGGCCAGATGCGCTTCATGCCGGGTTTTGAAGGCGCACAAAATTTCCCTTCCAGCAGCGACCACCTGCCTGAGTTGGCGCTGGGCGTCTGGGCTGGACACGGCTTCGCTTCGTTGGCGCCGCGCCTGCCGCTGGGCGACTGGCTGGATGACATGCAAGAGCGCCTGGCCTGGCTGCCGGTGCAGCAATGGGCCGCCGACCTGAGCCGCTCGCGCAGTTTCGAGTTTGACGCGCACTGGGCGCTGTACGTCGAAAACTACCTGGAAGGCCTGCACATCCCCTTTGTGCACCCGGCGCTGAACCAGACGCTGGACATGGCCAACTACCGCTATGAGTTGGGTCGCGCCAGCGTGCTGCAACTGGCCTTGGCCCGCGACGGCGAAGCGGCCTTTGACCCACCACCCGGCAGCCGCGACCACGGGTTGCGGGTGGCGGCATATTACTGGTGGCTGTTTCCCAACCTGATGTTCAACGTCTACCCCTGGGGCTTGTCGGTCAACGTGGTGCAACCGCTGGGCCTGGCGCGAACCCGCGTGCTGTTTCGCAGCTTTGTGGCCGATGCGTCCAAACTGGGCCAAGGTGCTGGCGGCGCGCTGGACCCGGTGGAACTGGAAGACGAAGCGGTGGTGCTCAGCGTGCAAAAGGGCATTCGTTCGCGCCTGTACAGCACCGGCCGCTACTCACCCCAGCATGAGCAGGGCACGCACCACTTTCACCGGCTGCTGGCGCAAGCGCTGCAGGGCTGAGGCCGGGACACCCCAGCGACTCAGCAAACGGCTTTACCAGCTCACCATGCCACGGCCCACATCCATCACCATGCGCGTGGCCAGGTACAGGCGTGGCACGATGTTGGACACGGGGATGTACTCGTTGTCGTTTGAGTGCGCGCCAAAGCCGCGCAGGCCAAAGCTCTCCAGCACCCCACCGCGCGGGCGCAGGCCGGCAAAGGCGGCATCGGTGCCGCCGCCCGTGGCGCGGTCGCGGATGGTCAAGGGCAGGCCGACTTCGCCGGCCACCTGCACCGCGTGCCGAGCCAGCGCCAGCGATGCGGCGTTGGCGACGAAGGCCGGGCGGCTGCGGTAGAAACTCAGCTCGATCCGGGTGTCCGGAATCAGCTTGTCCTCGATGGACTTCTTCAGCGCGGCTTCCATCAGGTCCAGGTCCTGGTTGGTGAGCGAGCGCACGTCGGCAATGGCGGTCGCCTCGGCGGGAATGACGTTGCGCGATCCGCCCGCGTTGGCCACGGTCCAGTTGATCTGCAGGCCCTTGGCCGGGTCGCCAAAACCGCGACTCTTCAGCATCTGGTGCGACAGCTCGTACAGCGCATTTCGCCCCAGGTCCGGCGCAGCGCCGGCATGGCTGGCCTTGCCGGTGACCTTCATTTCGACGATGGCGATGCTGCTCGTCGCCAGCCGCACCATGTCGCCGCCGCTGGTCTGCGCACTGCCCCCGCCTTCGAAGGACAGCACGGCGTCGTACTCGCTGCCCTTCTGCGTGATGAAGACGTTGGAACCGGGCGAGCCCACTTCCTCGTCGCCGTTGATCAGCACGCCCAGCTGGGCGTAGTCGTTGAAGCCGCTGCGGGCCAGCATGTCCACCAGGTGCAGGATCAGCGCCACGCCCTGTTTGTCGTCGGCAATGCCCAGCCCGTAAGCGCGGTCGCCGTCGATGCGAAAGGGCTGCTTCGCGGCCATACCCTTGGTGTAGACGGTGTCCATGTGCGCAATCAGCAGCACCTTTTTGCTGCCGCTGCCGGTGCGCGTGGCGTAGACCATCGGCCCGAGCGTCGCGCCCTTGAGCTGCGGATGGAAGTCCGGCGCCTTGGTGGGCCTGATCTCCACCTGCATGCCCGCCGTGCGCAAGCGGGTGGCCACGTGATCGGCCAGCTTGCCCAGGCCTTCGAGGTCGCGGCTGCCCGACTCCATGCCGACCAGCGTCTTCAATGTTTCCAGGAAGGCGGGCAGTTCGGCCTGCGCGCGCGTGCGCAGGGCTTCGTCGGCGGGGCGCGCCGCTGCGGCGGCGGGCGGCGGCGGGGCGGCGGGCGTAGCGACGCCGGTGCTTGGGGCGCTTGGAGTGCTCGGGGCGCTGGGGGTGCCGTGGGTCGCGCAGGCGCCCAGCAGCCAGGCGCTGAGGCCGACAACAACCAGCGAACGAAAAGGGGCCGTCAAAGTGTGGGTCATGGCGATGAAGGTCAAAAGAAGGGAGCCCGGAATCACGAAGCCCGCGACGCGGCTGCGGGGGCACGCTGCGGCCGGATGGGTTCGGCCCGGGCGGCGGCGGAAACGATCATGAAGGACGCCAGCATGCCGGGTTGGCGGGGTAAACCCACGGTTTCAGTGGGTCGATGTGAGCGGCGCGGTCTGCCCCCCGGGCACTGCCCCGGTTGCACGACTGGGTCATGCACTGGCGGCGGGTGGGTTGAGGCCGGGGCCTGTGGATCAGTCGCGCGCGTCGCTGCGGGCATCGCAGCTGGGGTCGATGCCAAAGGATGCGCCCTGCACCACGTTGTCTGCGTCCAGCGACACCTGAAACCACAGGCAATCGTTGGTCGGGTAGCGCCACGACCAGGTCTGCCCGCCAAAGCGGGCGCCGCGGCGCTCGCCGGGGGTGCCCAGCCAGCGCAGCAGCGCTTCGCGGGTCAGACCCGTTTGTGATTGCAGCTGGAAGAACTCGGCTTCGTTCAAGACTTGGCGAGACTGCAGCACGCGGCCCGCGGCATCCACGTCGATCATCCAGGTGGTTCGGCCCCAGGGGCCGGTGGCGTATTCCAGGCGACGGCCGGCTTCGGGCAGCGTGTAAATGGCGGTGGGCTGACCCCAGGTCTTGAACACCTCGGCCTGGGCTGAGCCTGGCGGCAGAACCGGCGCTGCGCATGCCGTCAGCAACAGCAGGCAAAGCAGCCACAAGGTCAACGGGGCGCTTTTCATGCTGGGCATTCTGCGCCTGGGGTTTGCCCTTGTCACCGAAGAGCCATGGCTGCACCGGCCCAGTGGCTTGGAAAATACTTGCAGAATCTACTTCTTCCCGGAGTGCACACCATGTCCCAGGCCCCTTGCTTTCAGCACGCCATGCAGCCATGAAAATCGTCTGCATCGGTGGCGGGCCGGCTGGCCTGTATTTCGGCCTGCTGATGAAAAAGCTAGGCCGCGAACGTGGCACCCTGCACGACGTCACCGTGGTCGAGCGCAACAAGCCCTACGACACCTTTGGCTGGGGCGTGGTGTTTTCTGACGCCACCATGGACAACATGCGCGAATGGGACCGCGAGACGGCCGACACCATCGAGTCCAGCTTTGCGCACTGGGACGACATCGAACTGCAGATCAAGGGCCGCACCATCAAGAGCGGTGGCCACGGTTTTGTAGGCATCGGCCGCAAGCGGCTGCTCAACATCCTGCAAGCGCGTTGTGAGGCGCTGGACGTGAAGCTGGTTTTTGAAACCGAAGCCAACAGCGACGCCGACTACCCCGATGCCGACCTGGTGATCGCCAGCGACGGCGTCAACTCGCGCATCCGCAGCCGCTACGCCGACGTCTTCAAGCCCGACATCGTCACCCGACCCAACCGCTTCATCTGGCTGGGCACGAAGAAGGTCTACGAGCCCTTCACCTTCTTGTTCGAAAAGACCGAGCACGGCTGGTTCCAAGCCCACATCTACAAGTTCGACGACAGCACCAGCACCTTCATCGTCGAGTGCCCCGAAGCGGTGTGGCTGGCGCACGGCCTGGACCAGGCCGACCCCGACCAGTCGATCGCCTTTTGCGAAAAGCTCTTTGCAAACAACCTGCAGGGCGAAAAGCTGCTCAGCAATGCGCGCCACCTGCGCGGCAGCGCCTGGTTGAACTTCCAGCGCGTGAAATGCGAACAGTGGTGGCATTTCAACGGCCACAACCACGTGGTCTTGATGGGCGACGCGGTGCACACGGCCCACTTTGCCATTGGCTCGGGCACCAAGCTGGCGCTGGAAGACGCCATCGAGCTGACGCGCCAGTTCAAGCTGCTGGGCGACACCGCCAAACACATTCCGCAGGTGCTGGGTGCTTACCAGGCGCTGCGCGCGATTGACGTGCTGCGCATTCAAAACGCGGCCTGGAACGCGATGGAATGGTTCGAAGTGTGTGGCCAGCGCTATTGCGACCAGCTGCAGCCCGAACAGTTCATGTACAGCATGCTGACGCGCAGCCAGCGCATCAGCCATGAAAACCTGCGCCTGCGCGACAAGGCCTGGCTGGACGGATTTGAGCAGTGGTTCGACCACCAGGCGGGCCTGAAGACCCGCTCACCGGTGCCCCCGATGTTCACGCCCTACACACTGCGCGGCATCACGCTGAAAAACCGCGTGGTCGTCTCGCCGATGGCGCAGTACTCGTGTGTGGATGGCGTGCCGGGCGACTATCACCTGGTGCACCTGGGCGCGCGCGCGCTGGGCGGTGCCGGCATGGTGATGGTGGAGATGAGCTGCACCAGCGCCGACGCCCGCATCACCCCGGGCTGCCCGGGCCTGTGGAACGATGCCCAGCGCGATGCGTTCAAGCGCATCGTGGACTTTGTGCACCAGGGCAGCGACGCCAAGATCGCCATCCAGATCGGCCACGCCGGCCCCAAAGGCAGCACCAACGCGCCTTGGCAGGGCACCGGCGCCGACCACGCGCTGGCCAGTGGCAACTGGCCGCTGCTGGCCGCGTCTGCCCTGCCTTATCTGAAAGACGGCGCAGTGCCGCGTGCGATGACCCGCGACGACATGGACAGCGTGCTGGCCGACTTCGTGCACAGCGCCAAACTGGCCGCGCAGGCGGGGTTTGATTGGCTGGAGCTGCACTGTGCGCACGGCTACCTGTTGTCCAGCTTCATCTCGCCACTGACCAACCGGCGCAGTGACGAATACGGTGGCTCACTCGACAACCGCCTGCGCTACCCGCTGGAAGTCTTTGCCGCCGTGCGCGCCGTCTGGCCCAACGACTTGCCCATCTCGGTGCGCATCTCGGCGCACGACTGGGCCGAAGGTGGCATCACACCCGACGACGCGGTGCTGATCGCCCGCGCCTTCAAGGCCGCCGGTGCGGACATGATCGACTGCAGTTCGGGCCAGGTCAGTGCCGACCAGAAGCCCACCTACGGGCGCATGTACCAAACGCCGTTTGCCGACCGCATCCGCAACCAGGCCGGCATTGCCACCATCGCGGTGGGGGCCATCAGCGAAGCCGACCACGTCAACAGCATCATCAGCGCCGGCCGCGCCGATTTGTGCGCGGTGGCGCGGCCGCATCTGGCCAACCCGGCGTGGACGCTGCAAGAGGCGGCCAAGATCGGCTTCACCGGCACCACCTGGCCCGTGCAGTACGAAAGCGGCAAGACACAAATGGAAGCCCTGTTCCAACGCGCCAAGACGGCCACTTGAACCCGCTGCGCTGAACCGCCGAACTTGACCACTGCACCAGACCGCCAAATCAAACCGACAAATCAAACCGACAAACGAGACATGCACCCATGAACGACCGCGTCGACCCCACCCTGACCGCCGGCAACCGCGTGCAACTGGCCTCGCATCAAGCCATTCACTTCTTGTGGACGGTGGACCAGGGCGTGGGCGTGGTCACACTGAACCGCCCCGAGCGCAAGAACCCGCTGACCTTTGCCAGTTATGCCGAGCTGCGCGACCTGTTCCACACGCTGCGCCATGCCAGCGACGTGCACGTGGTGGTGGTGCAAGGCGCGGGCGGCAATTTTTGCAGCGGCGGTGACGTGCACGAAATCATCGGCCCGCTGATCCAGCTGAAAGCGCCCGAACTGCTGATGTTCACCCGCATGACCGGCGAGCTGGTCAAGAACATGCGCCACTGCCCGCAACCCATCATCGCCGCCGTGGACGGCGTCTGCGCCGGCGCCGGCGCCATCATGGCCATGGCCAGCGACCTGCGCATGGGCACGGCGCGCAGCAAGACCGCATTCCTCTTCAACCGCGTGGGCCTGGCGGGCTGCGACATGGGCGCTTGCGCCATGCTGCCGCGCATCGTGGGTCAAGGGCGCGCCAGCGAGTGGCTCTACACCGGCCGCGCGCTGGCTGGCGAAGAGGCCGAGCGCTGGGGTTTTTACAACAGCCTCGTGGCACCTGAAGACCTGGCCGCAGCCGCCCTGGCACTGGCGCGCGACATCGCCAGCGGCCCCACCTTTGCCAACGGCATCACCAAGACCATGCTGCACCAGGAGTGGGACATGGGCATCGACGCTGCCATCGAAAGCGAAGCCCAGGCTCAGGCGCTGTGCATGCTGACCGAAGACTTCGGCCGCGCCTACCGCGCCTTTGTAGCCAAGAGCAAGCCCGTGTTCGAGGGCAACTGATGAACCCGCTGGACCACCTGGACTGGCCCTTCTTCGAGCCCCGGCACCGCGCCTTTGCGCAGGCGCTGGACAGCTGGGCCCAGACCGAAGTGCGCGACGTGCATGGCCACGACGTCGACGCCCAATGCAAGCAGTTGGTGCAGCAGTTGGGCAGCGGCGGCTGGCTGCAGCA
>JANMHH010000024.1:0-18261 GCA_031375065.1 Rubrivivax sp.
CGCGGCAAACGTGCCGCTGCCGAAGACGCGGCCGAAGAGCGTGTGCTGGACGCGCTGGTGCCACCCCCACGCAGCATCGGCAACGCCGGCAGCATAGGTTTTGGCAGCGATGCGCCGCCCGCCGACAACACCGCGCGCCAGGTGCTCAGGAAGCGCTTGCGCGACGGTCTGCTGAACGACACAGAGATCGAGATAGAGTTCGCCGAGAGCAAACCCACGCTGGAAGTGCTGGGCCCACAAGGCATGCCGGGCATGGACGAAATGGCCGAACAACTCAAGGGCCTGTTCAGCCAGATGAACCAGGGCAAGCGCAAGTCACACAAGGTCAAGATCGGCCAAGCGCTGCCCAAGCTGGTGGACGAAGAAGCCGCGCGCCTGGTCAACGAAGACGAGATACGCGCCGCCGCGCTGGCCAATGCCGAGGGCAATGGCATCGTCTTCATCGACGAAATCGACAAGGTGGCTTCGCGCAACGAACACGGCGGCCCCGAGGTCAGCCGCCAAGGTGTGCAGCGCGACCTGCTGCCACTGGTCGAAGGCACCACCGTCAGCACCAAATATGGCGCCGTCAAGACCGACCACATGCTGTTCATTGCCAGCGGCGCTTTTCACCTGGCCAAGCCCAGCGACCTGATCCCGGAACTGCAGGGACGATTCCCGATCCGGGTCGAACTCAGCCCCCTGAGCGTGGGCGACTTCGAAGCCATTCTCACCAGCACCCACGCCAGCCTGATCAAGCAGTACCAGGCGCTGCTGGCCACCGAAGGCCTGACCTTGCAGATCACGGCTGAGGGTGTGCGCCGGTTGGCCCAGATCGCCTTTGAAGTCAACGAGCGCACCGAAAACATCGGTGCCCGCCGCCTGGCCACGGTGATGGAGCGCTTGCTCGACGAAGTCAGCTTCGAGGCCCCCAACCGCAGCGGGCAAACCGCGGTGATGGATGCCGCTGCAGTGGACGCCCGGCTGGCCGAGCTGGCGCACAACGAAGACCTGTCGCGCTACATCCTCTGAAATCCCGCCCCTCCGGGGGCGGCTGCGGGCCATCTGCGGCCCTGCCCGCACGCCACCCCGTCAGCTGCCGGACCCTTGAGGAGCATCAAGCCCGCTGACCGCGCTGGGGCCCAGGATGCGGCCATGAATCGCTCCAGCAGCTTGGATTCGACGTCACGTGCCCAAGCCCACACCCGGCTGGGGGTCTGGCGCTGGACCACGGTGGGCGCGCTGCTGGCCACCATTCCGGCCTTTTATGGCGAGCTCGTCGACCCCGGCCTGCCCACCTGGGCACCCAGCTTGTACGGCTTGGCGGCGTTCATCATGGCGGTGGCGCTGTGGCAAACCCAGTTGCTGCCGATCCATCAAAGGCCGCTCCGGGGCCTGCGGGTGCTGGACTTGGCGTTGGTGGTGTGCCTGGCGCTGGCCGCCGCGCTGCCGCCCAGCAGCACATCGCCACTGGCGCTGGCCTTCCGGCTGAGCGTCGCCTTTCTGACATTGGTGGCCTTGGTCTGGCGCCTGCGCCACCTGGTGACACGAGGCGGCGCGGTCTACCTGATGGTGGCTGCCCTGGGCGTGTTGCTGCTGTGCGGCGTGGGCTTTTGGTGGCTGGAGCCGCGCACGCCCACCTTGGCAGACGGACTGTGGCTGGCCTTCACCACGGCGGCCACCGTGGGCTATGGCGACATCGTGCCCAGCACCATGGCGTCGCGCATCTTCTCGGTCTTTGTGGTGCTGCTGGGGCTGGGCGTGTTGACGCTGGCCACTGCGGCCATCGCCACCACCTGGATCGAAACCGAAGAGCGGCGCATCGAGCGCGAGATCCTGCACGACCTGCACCGCCGGTTGGGCTTGCTGCATGACGAGATCACGGCCTTGCGGACGGACCAGCGCGCTGCGGCCAGCTCAGACACGTCAACGCGGCACACGCCAGAAAAGCCGTTCGATCCGGGCTGACCGCCTTCGCCACGCCGGCGCCCGACCGCTGAAACCGGTCACCCCGTCGGGTGACGGCTGTCACAGGGCCTCCCTTAGAATGGGAAATGATCAGCCCCACCTTTTTCGCCCCCGAGCGCTTCGAAGACCCCGAAGCCGCCCTCGCCCGAGTGCGCGAGATCTACGACGGCAGCGTGATGCACCTGCGCGACGCGCTGCGGCAGTTTGTCAGCGGCGCGCCCTTGCAAGACCATGTGCGAGCCTGCTACCCGTTCGTGCGCGTGCGCACCGACACGGTGGCCCGCGCCGATTCGCGGCTGAGCTACGGTTTTGTCGCCGGGCCCGGCACGTTTGAGACCACCGTCACGCGGCCCGACCTCTTTGCCAGTTATCTGAAAGAGCAGTTTCGCCTGCTGCGCCGCAACCACAGCGTGGCCATTGAAGTGGGCACCAGCGCGCAGCCCATTCCCGTGCACTTTTCGCTGGCCGAGCACGACCACCTGGAAGGCAGCATGCCGCCCGAGCGTCGCCTCTTGATGCGCGACCGCTTTGACCTGCCCGACCTGGCGGCCATGGACGACGGCATCGCCAACGGCACCTATGAGCCGGCCGCGGGCGAGCCGCAGCCGCTGGCCTTGTTCACCGCGCCGCGCATGGACTACTCCTTGCACCGCCTGCGCCACTACACCGGCACCGTGCCCGAGCACTTCCAGAACTTCGTGCTCTTCACCAACTACCAGTTCTACATCGACGAGTTCATCAAGCTGGGCCATGCGCTGATGGCCGACCCGGCTTGCGAGTACGAAGCTTTTGTCGAACCCGGCAACGTGATCACACGCCGAGCCGGCCTGCCCGCACGCGCCGGCGACGAACTGGGTGTGCAGCCACCGCGCTTGCCACAGATGCCGGCCTACCACCTGGTGCGCCCTGACAGCAGCGGCATCACCATGATCAACATCGGCGTGGGCCCCGCCAACGCCAAAACCATCACCGACCATGTGGCCGTGCTGCGCCCGCACGCCTGGCTGATGCTGGGCCACTGCGCCGGCCTGCGCAACAGCCAGCAGCTGGGCGACTACGTGCTGGCCCACGCCTACATGCGCGAAGACCACGTGCTGGACGAAGACCTGCCACTGTGGGTGCCGGTGCCGGCCTTGGCCGAGGTGCAGCTGGCGCTGGAACAGGCGGTCGCCGAAGTCACGCAACTGTCGGGTTATGAATTGAAGCGCATCCTGCGCACCGGCACCGTGGCCAGCACCGACAACCGCAACTGGGAACTGCTGCCGCCCAACGGCCCCGAGCGCCGTTTCAGCCAAAGCCGCGCGGTGGCGCTGGACATGGAGAGCGCCACCATCGCCGCCAACGGTTTCCGCTTCCGCGTGCCCTACGGTACCTTGCTGTGCGTCAGCGACAAGCCGTTGCACGGCGAAATCAAGCTGCCCGGCATGGCCAACCACTTTTACCGCGAACGGGTAGACCAGCACCTGCGCATCGGCATGCGCGCGGTGGAGCTGCTGCGCCAGGAGCGTCCGGGCAGCCTGCACAGCCGCAAGCTGCGCAGCTTTGCCGAGGTGGCGTTTCAATGAGGTCGCGCAGTGGCAGCGTGAGTGCTCAACGTGCCGGGCCCGGCGCGGCTTTGGCTTTGAATGCGCAGCCCGCCCGGCCCTGAGACACTGACCGCAAAACCACCCCAGCAGCATGAGCTTCTTCGCCTTCGACAACTCCTACGCACGCGACTTGAGCGGTCTGTACAGCGCCGTCAAGCCCGCGCACGCGCCCGCGCCGCAGCTGCTGTTCTTGAATCCGCAACTGGCGCAGGAGCTGGGCCTGGAAGCCGCCGCGCTGGACGCCGGCGAAGCAGCCGCGCTCTTTTGCGGCAACGCCTTGCCCGAAGGCGCCGAGCCGTTGGCCCAGGTTTACGCCGGCCACCAGTTCGGAGGCTTTTCGCCCCAGCTGGGCGACGGGCGTGCGTTGCTGCTGGGCGAGGTGATCGACACCCAGGGCCAGCGCCGCGACATCGCCTTCAAGGGCTCCGGTCGCACACCTTACTCGCGCGGCGGCGATGGCAAAGCCGCCGTGGGGCCGATGCTGCGCGAGGTGCTGATTGGCGAAGCGATGCACGCGTTGGGCATTCCGACTACGCGCGCGCTAGCGGTGGTGGCCACCGGTGAACCGGTCTACCGCGAAGGGGCTTTTCCAGGTGCCGTGTTGACGCGAGCGGCGGCCAGCCACTTGCGGGTCGGCACCTTTCAATACTTTGCGGCGCGCGGCGAGTTGGACAAGCTGCGGTTGTTGGCCGACTACGCGATCGCCCGCCACGACCCGGCTTTGGCCGGTACCCCAGGTCGCTACCTGGGTTTGTTGCAAGCCGTGGCCGAGCGCCAGGCCCGGCTGATCGCACAGTGGATCAACGTGGGTTTCATCCACGGCGTGATGAACACCGACAACATGACGATCAGCGGCGAGACCATCGACTACGGCCCCTGCGCCTTCATGGAAGCCTACAACCCGGCCACCGTGTTCAGCAGCATCGACAAGGGCGGCCGCTACGCCTATGCCAACCAGGCACCCATCGCGCGCTGGAACCTGGCCCGGCTGGCCGAAGCGCTGTTGCCGCTGATGGTGGATAGCGATGACGAAGCGCCCATGCAGCAGGCGGTAGCCCAGGTCACCGAAGTCATCAACGCATTCCCTGCTCTCTACGCCAGCGCATTGCTGCGAGGCCAGCGCGCCAAGCTGGGCTTGCAGTCCACTGGCGACGACGCCGGCGACACCGTCTTGGTGGCCGACTGGCTGGACCTGCTGCAAAGCAACGAGGTCGATTTCACGCTGGCCTGGCGTTGCCTGTGCGACGCCGCTGACGGCGACGCCAACCCGCTGCGCGCACTGTTTGCGCAGCCCGCCAGCGTCAACCCCTGGCTGCAGCGCTGGGCCGAGCGTTGCGCGCTGGAAGACGGTGGCGCCGAAGCCGCCGCCGGTGCGGCACGCGCCCAGCGCATGCGCACGGTCAACCCGTGGATCATCGCGCGCAACCACCGCGTGGAAGAAGCCTTGGCTGCCGCTTCCGCGCAGGGCGACCTGTTGCCCTTCAAGCGCCTGTTGGCGGCCATTCAACAGCCGTGGACCGAAGACGCCTCGCTGGCTCGCTACGCCGAACCGGCGCCGGCGCAGGTCACGGCGGTCTATCAGACCTTTTGCGGCACCTGAGCACAGACCCGCAGCCCACCGGCCTTGTTCCGACCGCCCAGCGCGGAATTGATGTCGGCAGCAGCCACGATGCCGCTTCTGGGTAAATACCCTCCCCTCACTCCGGGGGTTCGCCCACCGCTTGTGGATGACAAGGGCAGGCTGCCGGTTCAAGCTTTGTTGCAAAGTGTCAACAACAAGGGGAAATCACCATGCCAGCCCAACTTCGGCTCCAGCAAACGCTGTTGGCGCAAGCCCTGACCGCCGTGCTCGGCACACTGGCCATGCCGGTGTTTGCCGGCATCGTCACTTTGGGGGCGGTGAACCCCGACCCCAGCAGCGGCATCGTCGCGGGCGGGCTGGCCATTGGCAACAGCGCCACGGGATCGGTGCGCGTCGACGGCGGCAGCAGCCTTAGAACTGACCAGTTGTGGCTGGGCACGGGCAGCGCGGCAGGCGACGGCACGCTGACGGTGACAGGCGCCGGCTCCAGCATGAACGTGACCTGGGCTGGCGGTGGCAATCTGGACCTGGGCCAGAGCGCACGCGGTGCCATCTCGGTGCTCAACGGTGCTTCGTTTGTTTACGGTGACAGCAGCGCCGGCTGCCAAAGCAACTGCCGCGTCTTCATCAGCAACGCTGCCGGCAGCGATGGCAATCTCAGGATCAACGGCAACGGCTCGAGTTTTTCAACCTTGGGTGGCGTGGTGGTGGGCAATGCCTCGGTGTTCCGCATCGCCTCGGGCGACACGCTGGACTTTGGCACCCCAGGGGCGTCATCGACGGCCAGCGCACGCGTCGAGGCTGGCGCGGTGATGAGCAGTTCCTTCTTGGCCATCGGCCAGCCCGGCGGCGGCCTGGGCCGCACGGGCGCTGAAACCTCCACCGGCAACGTCGTCGTCGACGGCATAGGCTCGGTCTGGAACCTGGTGCGCAATGCCGCGCAAGTGGGTGGTATCTCGCTGCTGCGGCTGGGCACCGGTGTCAACACCTCGGGCAGCCTGGACGTGCGCAATGGTGGTGTGGTGAAACTCGACGGCAGTGCGTCGCCCGGCGAGTTCTCGGGCATCAACGTCGCTGCGATAGCGGCTGGAAGCACCACCAGCAACGCCCAGGGCAACCTCACCGTCAACGGCGCCGGGTCGCGTCTGGAGGCCAACAACGGCATCGGCTTCATGAATGTCGGTCGCGGCAATGGCACGACAGGCTCGCTGACCGTCAGCAACGGCGGCGTGGTCAGCGGCAGTGGCCCCGAAGCCGGCCTGCTGTACCTGACGGTGGGCAATGGCGGCGGCACCGGCTCGGCCAGCATCAACGGCAACGGCTCCTTGCTGCGCCTGAGTGGGCGCAACTCGGCCACCAACAGTGACCCCACGGCGCAACTGGGCGGCGGCGCCTTCTTGTCTTTGGGCCGCGGCGGTGGCGGTGCAGCCGGCAACGGCACCATGACCATCAGCAATGGTGGCCGCATGGAGATCGACACCACGGCCTTTGCGCTGACCAACGTCAACGGCCAGACCGGCATGTATGTCGGCACTTTCAACGGCTCGACCGGCACCATGACCGTCACTGGCGCCAACTCGACGCTGCTGATCAGCAGCGGCACCGGCATGGCCCCTTACGTTGGCATCGGCCGCGACAGCGGCACCGGCACCCTGACCATCAGCAACGGCGGCCGGGTCGAGGTGAGCAGCCTGCACACGTCGGTGCCCAACCCCGGCGCTTCCGGCTACCTGCCCGGGGACCTGAACAACTTCGAAGTCGGCCGCAGCATCACGGGCGCCGCAACCAGCGGTACCGTCTCCGTCAGCGGCGCCGGTTCGCAACTGCTGATGACCGGCGCGGCAGATGCCTTCATTCAGGTGGGCCGTGGTGCCAGCGGCACCGGCACCTTGAACATCCTGAGCGGTGGCCAGACGCGCAGCAGCGTTGTATTCATTGGCACCGAATCGGGCACTGGCCTGTTGAACATGAACGGCGGCCAGATGGTGCTCGACGGCACCGTCAACGGTGGGCCGGGCGCTGGCGGCGGTGCCGGTTTGGGCGTGGGCCGAGGAGGCGGCACTGGGGTGGCCAACATCTCGGGTGGCTCAACCATCAGCATCAGTTCCACCAGCGGATCCACCGCCAGCATCGGTGGCTCCGGCACCGCGCCAGGCGGAAACGGCACCGTCAACCTCAGTGGCGGCTCGACGCTGACGGTGAACAGCGCCAATGCGCTGATCGGCATCGGCCGCCTCGCCAGCGCAAGCCAGGCCGGCGTCGGCACCTTGACGCTGACCGGCGCAGGAACCAGTGCGGCCGCTGTCGGAGCTGGCGCGCAGGTGCTGCTGGCCTCGGGCAGCAACACGGTGGGCACCGCCATCGTGGGCACCGGTGCATCGCTGTCGGCCACTTCGCTGATCGGCGTGGCCCACAACGGCACTGCCAGCACCGGCGGCATCGGCACGCTGGTGGTCAACGGCACCGCCAACGCGGCCAACCTGATCATTGGCACCACGGGCTTGCTGGCCGGCTCGGGCGTCATCAACGCGAACGTTACCAACCTGGGCACCATCAACCCCGGCAACTCACCCGGGCGCCTGACCATCAACGGCGCCTTTGACAGCAGCGCAGGGCGCATCGAACTCGAAGTGCAAAGCCTGGGCGGCGGCCAGTTCGCCTACGACGAGATTGTGTTTGGCGACCCCAGTCAGGTCACCATGGGCCAGGCCACGATTGACTTTGTTTTTCTGGGCGACACCAACCCGACCGATTTTCTCAACGCGGGCCTGTTTGATCTGACCACCTTCTTCAAGCAGGTGGACGCCAACGGCGCCGTGGTCGACCTGGGCAGCAACTACCGGTCGCTGTTCACATCGGCGCTGTTCAGCGCCAGCGCTGCTCAATTCACCGTCTCTGGCTTCGCCTTTGACCCGTTGACGGGCCGCACCACCTTCAGTTCATCGGCGATACCGGTGCCACCTTCCATGGCGCTGGTGCTGCTGGGCCTGATGGCCATGGCGGGGGTGCGCTTTCGCCGTCATGTTCATTAGGCCGGTGCGGGCCAGCTGGATCGCCCCGACCTCCGCGCGAGGCGATGGCAGCCGGCTGAGTGAGCGAAGGTCGTCTGGGTTGGCCGGTGCGGGTGCATCGGCCTGAACACCACCAGTCAAACTCAGCTGCCGCGCAGCCAAAGAGGCTGATAGGCGGCTGGGCGCTGCGCCGGGCTCAAGTCAAGGTTTGGCCGCTGGCACCGCTGCAGCGTCGGCTTTGGCATTGATGGTGATGCCCCGCTTGCGCAGTTCCGTCACCAGCAAGGCCGCGCTGGCGTTGCCACTGTCGGCCAAGCGCTGGGTATCGGCCGCCAAGGTGTCCAGCGACGTGCGCAGCTTGCCCGCGTTGTCCACTGTCTGTTGCTGCCCCGTGTGGGCAGTTTGCAGGGCGTCGCGGTCAGCCATCAGCAAGTAGCTCTGCCAGCCCAGGCCGAGCAGCAAAGCCAGCGTGCCCAGCAACACCGGCACAAAGGCGGTGCGGTGCTGCACCGGGCGCTGGGCAGTGGGGGCCAGGCGTTCGGACTTGGCGTCGCCCTCGGCAGCGGCCAGCATGGGAACCACAGTCTTTGTGTTCATCGGTGCTTCCATGGTTTCACTTGCGCGCGGGTGCGCTGGGTGCCGCGCCAGCGGGTGGGTTCACGGTGTAGCTGATGCCGTGCCGCTGCAGCATGGCACGCACGTCCTGGTCGTTGTTGCGCGCTCCCAGCTCAGCCAAAGCGCGGATGATTTCGCGGTACAGGCCCTCGAGCTGCACCGACTGCTGCACGTACTGCTGGCGCACGTTGATGTCGCCTTGCAGGCCGCGGTTGCTGGACGACAGCGCCACGTTGGCGCTGGCCAATACCAAGCAGATGCCCGCCAGCGCCGTCAAGGTCCAGTACTGAAGCTTGTTCACTGCACCACCCCCTTGCGCACCGCGGCGCGGCGCTTGCTCACCACAGCGGCTGCTGCAGCGCTCAGCAGCAGGGCCAAGGTGCCGGGCTCTGGCACGTTGCCGCCACCGCCACCTTGAATCACGTTGGCACGGATGACCAGCTGCCGCGTCTGGGCCAGGCCCAGCGGGTCAGACGCGTTGGTACCCACGCCGTTGAAGACGATGGTATCGCTGAACAAGCCCAGCGCGCCAGCCAGCCAGTTCACGGTCATCGCACCACCGGCTTGCCCAGCGCCCAGGAAGGCCAGTGGGTTCCAGCCGCTCAAGGCAAAGTCGTCTGCCCCTGTCAGGTCAAAGCTGCCTGACAGCGCATCGGCGGGTCCACCAACGTCGTTGTCAAAGCTGAGCGACGACGACACCGAACTGCCCAGCACGATGGTGCCCAGGTCCAGCACGTAGCTGGTGCCGGTCTGCGACAAGTTGCCCGCGCCCGCGTCCAGATCGAAGTCGCCGTTGGCCAGGTTGTTGACCTGTGCAAACACCGACAGCCCGGCCGCAGCGCCCGCCGACACATCGGCCATGTCGGCGTTCTGGCTGGTGAAGCCCAGGCTGCCGGTCTGGCTGAAGATGCCTGCGGTGCTGGTGTTCAAACCCACCGCCAATTGGCCGCTGCCCTGCGCCGCGATGCCGCTGACGTTGCCGTTGCCGCTGATGGGGCCGCTCAAGCCCGACAGGTCGGCGCGCAAGGTGTCGTTCAGCGCCGTGGTGGCCGCCGTGTTGTTGATGGTGATGTTGGCCGCACTCACGGTGTCGCCCACCCGCACCACGCCAAAGTTGATGCTGGTGCCGCTGGCCGAACCCACCGCAGCGGTGTAGACCTTGCCTTCCACGTTGACCACCTGCGACGTCAGGTTCAGCTGGCAGTTGGCACCGCAGCCGCCCACGTTGTTGGCGTCAGACACCAGGCTGATGGTGGCCGTGCCTGCATTGGCACCCGTGAAGTTGCCCGCCGTGCCGGTGTTCAGGCCCACCACCAGGCTGCTGTTGTTGGTGCCACCGGGGTTGAGCAGCGCAAAGCTGCCGCTGGCGGTGATGGGGCCGCTGGTGGCCGCGATGGACGCGTTCAGCGCCGCCTGCGGCGCCGCCGTGGCCACGTTGCTCACGCTCACCGTGCCGCTGGGTGCGGCGGCGCCCACGCGCACCGCGCCCAGGTTGATGGTGGGTGTGTTGACCAGCGGGCTGGCCTGGTTGATGACGTTGGCTACGGTGTTGATCTGGCCCTGCACACCGAAGGCTTCGCTGCCCACGGCCAAGGTGCCCAGGCCGTTGCTGTTGCCAGCCACCGTGCCAGCGCTGGTGTAGTTGACAGCGATGTTGCCGTTGACCACACCGGCTGCACCTGTGTTCACCGCCACCGTCATCACGCCGTTGCCGGCCGTGCTGTTGGTGCCGGCCAGGATGCCGTTCAAGCTGCCGCTGCCGCTGATCAGGCCAGCGCCCGTGCCAGTGCTGGCACCAAAGCTGGCCTGCAGGTCTTCCACAAAACCAGCAGCGCCCGTCGCGGTGTTGCGCACCACCAGGTTCTGCGTCACGGTCTGACCCACTTGCACCGTGCCAAAGTTCAGCGGTGCGCTGATCAACTGGCCCGCCGCCGCCTGGTAGACGTTGCCGCTGACGTTGATGACCTGTGCCGGGTTGGCACCGGCTACGCCCAGGCCGTTGCTGACGCCCCCCACCGTGCCGGTGGTGTCGTAATTGATGGTCACGCTGCCGGTCTTGGCACCCGACGTGGCGGTGTTGACGCTGACGTTCATGGCGCTGGCGTTGCTGCCACCGGACACCAGCGCGTTGATGCTGCCGCCGTTGTTGGCCACCGCGCCGGTGTTGGTGCCAAAGGTGGCGCGCAGGTCTTCGCTGAAGGCGCCGGCAGCCGCGGTGTTGTTCACCGTCAGCGCCTGCGTCAGGCTGCCGCCCACACGCTGGTTGGCCAGCACCACTGGGGTGGGCGTGGTGCTGCCCACGGCGGCGTTGTAGGCCGCAGCGCCACCAGCCAGCACGATGTTGAGCTTCTGGTCGGCGATGTTGTCGAAGTTGCTGCGCAGGTTGATGGCCTGGCCGGTCAAAGGCGCCAGCGCGCCGGCGCTGGCCGCCGTGAAGGTCACGCCCAGGTTGCCGCTGTTGCCACCGGGCGCGCCGGCGTTGTAGTTGCTGGCGGTGACGCCGGTGCCTGACAGGCGTGTATCGGTGATGTTGCCGCCGCCCACGTTGGTCTGGATGGCGCCACGCAGCGTCGGGCCGGTGGTGCCGGCATTGCCGATCTGCACGTTGAAGGTGTTGGCACCCACGCGCACGTTGCCCAGTGTCAGCGTGGCGTTGGTGGTCGCGCCACCGGTCACAGCCGCACCCGTGATGACTTGCGACACATCACCGCCGGCCACGATCTGGCCGGTGCCGGAGACACCCGCACGGCGGTTGAAACTGTTGCCCGTGCCGGCGCCTACGTTGGTGTAGTCGCTGCTGATGGTCAGGTTGCCGGTGTTCAGGTTCAGCGCGGCGCCAGCGGCGCCCATAGCCAGCGTGCCTTGCGACTTGGCGCCGGCGGCCAGGTTCATCGCACCCGTGGCATCCACTTGCAGGGTGCCGGTGCCGGTCAGCGCCGTGGAGACGTTCATGGTGCCGGCCTGGGCGCGCACCAGGCCGTTGTTGACCAACGGCGTACCGCTGACGGTGATGGTGCCGCCAGCCACATCGGCGTTGAAGGTACCGTTGTTCACCAAGGTGTGGGTGCCGCCCAAAAAGACCGCGCCGCCGATGGTGCCGCTGTGGCCTCGCACCGTCGTGCCTGCGGCAAAGGTGGTGGTGCCAGCGCCATCCAGCGCAACGCGGTTGCTGCCACCGGAGTTGCCCAACACGATGGTGCCGTTACCTGAGAGACCGCCAGTGCCTTGGAAGGACAAGATGCTGTTGCTGTTGAGGTTGATGGCACCGTTCAGCACCAGACCGCCTGCCGTTACACGCTCGATGCTGGTCGCCGTGGCCAAGTCCAGATTGCCGTTGAGGGTGACGCCGCTCAGGAAGTTATTGCCGTTGTTCGTGGCCGCAAAGCGCCCGCTGCCGCTGGTGTTGATGGTGCCCGACAGCGTGACCCCGTTTTGCAGCACCGTGCTGCCCGCACCCGACACGATCTGACCGCCTGGGTTGCCTGTGACGTTGCTGCTGAGCACCAGCGTCCCACCATTGAGTGCACTCATCGTGCCGTTGTTGGTGACCGGGTGAGTGCTGATGGTGATGGTGCCGCCAGCCACGTCGGCGCTGATGGTGCCGTTGTTGACCAGCGCCTGGGTGCCGCCCACAAAGACCGCGCCACCGATGGTGCCGTTCTCACCACGCACCGTGGTGCCAGTAGCGAAGGTCGTCGTGCCAGTGCCGTCGAGCGCAATGCGGTTGCTGCCGCCCGTGTTACCCAGCACGATGGTGGCATTGCCGGACAACCCGCCGTCGCCTGTGAAGGCCAGGATGCTGTTGTTGTTGAGGTTGATGGTGCCGTTGAGCACCAGCCCGCCGGCCGTCACGCGCTCGATGCTGGTGGCCGTGGCCAGGTCCAGGTTGCCGTTGAGCGTGACGCCATCGAGGATGTTGTTGCCGTTGTTCGACGCCGCGAAACGACCGCTGCCGCTGGTGTTGACGATGCCGGAGATCGTGATCCCGTTTTGCAGCACGGTGCTGCCCGCGCCAGCCACCAGCTGACCGAAGGCACCGCCCGCGACGTTGCTGTTGAGTGACAGCGTGCCGCCGTTGAGCGCACTCAAGGTGCCGTTGTTGGTGACCGCATGCGTGCCGATGGAGATGGTGCCGCCAGCCACGTCGGCGCTGATGGTGCCGTTGTTGACCAGCGCCTGGGTGCCGCCCACAAAGACCGCGCCACCGATGGTGCCGTTCTCACCACGCACCGTGGTGCCCGCAGCGAAGGTCGTGGTGCCGGTGCCGTCGAGCGTAATGCGGTTGCTGCCGCCCGTATTGCCCAGCACGATGGTGGCATTGCCCGACAACCCGCCGTCGCCTGTGAAGGCCAGGATGCTGTTGTTGTTGATGTTGATCGTGCCATTGAGCACCAGCCCACCGGCAGTCACGCGCTCGATGCTGGTGGCCGTGGCCAGGTCCAAGTTGCCGTTGAGCGTGACGCCATCGAGGAAGTTGTTGCCGTTGTTCGACGCCGCGAAGCGACCGCTGCCGCTGGTGTTGACGATGCCGGAGATCGTGATCCCGTTTTGCAGCACGGTGCTGCCCGCGCCAGCCACCAGCTGACCCAAGGCACCGCCCGCGACGTTGCTGTTGAGTGACAGCGTGCCGCCGTTGAGCGCACTCAAGGTGCCGTTGTTGGTGACCGCATGCGTGCCGATGGAGATGGTGCCACCAGCCACGTCGGCACTGATGGTGCCGTTGTTCACCAGCGCCTGTGTGCCGCCCAAGAAGACAGCACCGCCGATGCTGCCGCTGTGGCCGCGAATGGTGGTGCCCGCAGCGAGTGTGGTGGTACCGGTGCCGTCCAGCGCAATGCGGTTACCTGCCACGTTGCCCAGCACGATGGCACCGCTGCCCGAAATGGTGTTGTTGCCCTGGAAGGCCAGGATGCTGTTGTTGTTGAGGTTGATGGCGCCGTCAATCGTGATGCCGCCAGTGACCCGGGCGATGCTGGTGGCGGCGGCCAAGTCGATCAGGCTGCCGGTGCTGAGGGTCAGACCGTTGAGGAAGTTGTTGCCGTTGTTGGCCATGCGGTAGCTGCCACCGCCGCTGGTGGTGATGGTGCCGCCGGTGACGGCCACACCTTGCTGCTGGATGACACCGCCGTTGGTGGCGCGGATGGTGGCGCCGGTGTTGATGATGTCGTTCTGAAACAGCACCTGGCTGCCGGCATTGTTGGCCTCCAGGATGTTCTGGTTGCTCAGGCTCGACAGGCTGCGGATGGTGATGGTGCCGCCTGAATCGGAACTGATCAGCCCCTGGTTGACGACGCTTCTGCCGCTGCCGCCGACAAAGACGGCGTCTCCGATGACCCCTGTCTGGCCACGCACGGTGGTGCCTGCGCCCAGCGTGACCACGGCGTTTGTGCCCTCGACGTTCAAGCGGTTGTTGTTGCTGGTGCCGAACACGATGTTGGCGTTGCCCCCGACGGTTTGGGTGCCTTCCAGGGCAAGGATGGCGTCGCCCTGGATGGTGGTGGTGCCACTGCCCGTGATGCCGCCCGTGACACGCAACGTGCCGCTACCGGTGTCCACAATCAGGTTGCCAGCATTGGCCAAAGCACCGACCCTTTGTGCGCTGTTGACCGTGACCACGCCTGCCGCGCCAATGCTGGCGCTGTCTGCGGCGCCCGGCACGCCCACCGGATTGCCGTTGCCCGTGACACAAGCCAGCCACTTGGCCAGCTCATTCCAATTCCCGTTGGTGCTGTTCCAAGTACAGCTGGCCGCACTGGCCGGCGCCGAGGCCAGGCTGGCCAGCAAACCGGCCATGGCCAGGGTGGTGCGGTTCAACTTCGGGTGACGGGCGCGCATGGGGTGACTCCAGGGTTGGTCGTTTGCACCGACTGTGGCCAGCCACCGTTAGTCAACCATTAGCGCAGCGCTTGGTCAGCGGGCTCTGGCGTCGTCCGAACCCCCCGCGTTTCGGGGGGTGAACATGCATTCGCGGGGGGTCGATCGGTGGCCTGGACCGTGGCCCGGCTTGGTCTCAGGCCGGCGGCACCTGGTTCAGCGCCAGGCGCATCGCGTCGGCCATGGGCAGCTGCGCACCCTGGTTCCACAGCTGCGCGGTGCGCTCAGCGCCCATTTGGGCCACCACCAGGCGCCGGGTGCGGCGCGCTTCGGGCAGGTCTTCCGCACCCAGCTGGCCAAAGCGTTGGGCGTAAAAGGCCTGGGCAAAGCCCATCAGCTGCGCCGCGGGCTCAGGCTGGCGCAGGTGGGCCAGTGTGCGAGGCAGGTTCCACAGGGCGTAGAACCATTCACGCCAGCTGGCGCTGTCCCAGGTCATCTGCAGGCATTGGCGGTAGCAGACCGCCGATTCGGCATAACGCCGCAGGTCGGCCAGCGCATAGCCAGTGACGCTGGTGGTGAAGGCCAGCAGCCGCTGCTGGCCTCGCTGGGTGGCCAGCGCGCGGGCTTCGTCCAGCAGCACCAGTTGCTCGGGCACGCGATGCAAGAAGCCCAAGGACAAGGCCACGCCCAGCAAACCGGCGGCAACCCTTTCGGGCGGGCCGTGCTGTCGCCACAAGGCCAGCAGTTGCTGCGCGCGCTGCAGGTCGGCCTGGCGGTCGTGGTCGCGGCGCAGCAGCAAGACGCCGTGCGTGGTCAGCGCCGAGCACAGTTCCACCATCTGCCCGTGTTGGCGGGCCAGCGCGATGGCCTGGTCGGCCAGCGCCAGCACGGGGGCCAGCTCATCGCCCAGCCGCATGCGCACCCGGGCCACGCAGCGCAAGACGTGCGCTTGTTCGGGCGCCGGGGTGGGTGCGGCCAGGGCTGCTGCGGCGTGCTGGGCGGCCGCCTGGCGCTGGCCACCTTCAAAGCTGTGCACCGCCAACAGCGCCTGGACCCAGCCGGTGCGGTGCGCCGGGGCGGCGTTGGCGGCAGCGCGCAGGTGGTCCAGCGCGCTGGGCGGCAGCAGCAGGTCTTCCAGCGCCTGGCGCAAAGACAGCGCGGTGTTGATGGCTTGCTCGGCGTTGGCCTGGGTCTCGGCGTTGGCGTCAGCGACGGGTTCGGCGCCTGGCGGCGCCAGTGGCGCGCCAGTGGCCAGGGCGCGCAGCAGATTGGCCCATTCAGAGCGCACGGCGGGCAAGGCCGCACGCTCACCCTGCTCGACCGCCCAGGCGGCCACGGCCTGGCTGTGGCGCGCCCGCAAGATGGCCACGCCGGGCGCGCCCAGCTGCATGAACACCAACTCGCGCATCGGCTCGAACACGGCAAAACGGTGGTTGCCTTGGGCGTCGGTGCTGGTGTAGGCCACCGACGCCGCCACCAGCGCGTCGGCCAGCAGCGCTGCTTGGGCAAGGCTGGGATCGGCTGCGCCGGTCATGCACAAGTGCGACAGCAGCGCCAGGGCAGCACCGCCTTCGCAGGCGGCCAGGCCGGCCAGGAAGGTTTGCTCGGCGCCCGACAGCTGCTGCCAGCTCCACTGCAGCACCTGCAGCATGGAAGCATGGCGGGCGTCGTCGGGTGCGCGGTTGCCGCTGCGCACCAGCAGCGTCAAGGCCTGGCCACAGGGGTGGGCGGTACTGGCCAACAGCATCGACAGCAGGTCGTTCAGGCCCAGGCTGCGCAGGCGCGCCGCCGCCAGTTCGATGGCCAGGGGCAAACCGTGCAAGGCGCGCACCAGTTCAGCCACCTGGGCGTGGTTGTTGGGGCCCAGCTGGAAGTCGGCGCGGGCCGCCCGAGCACGGTCAACAAACAGCGCCAGCGCCGGGTTCATCGCGTCTTCGGCCAGGCTGGCGCCAGGCTGGGGCAGTGGCAGTGCGGGCAGCACCTGTTCGGTCTCGCCGTCCAGACCCAGCACCCGGCGTGAGGTGACCAGCAGGTGCAGGTCGGGCAGGTCGGACAGCCAGCGCGCCAGGTCCTGGCGGCCGGCTTCAACCAGCTGCTCGAAGTTGTCCAGCACCAACAACACGCGCCGGCCGGCCAGGCTGCGCACCACCTGCTGCGTGGCGGCGTTGGCGTCGGCGGCACTGGCCTGCTGCAGCGTATGCAAGACGGTGTCCAGCATCTGCTGACGGTTGCTGCATGAAGCCAGGGGCACAAAAGCCACCAGGTCAAAGGCCACCGCGGTGGGCAGCGCCTGGCCCATCTGGCCCTGCGCCCGTTCGGCCAGGGCCCGCGCGACTTCCACTGCCAACCGCGTCTTGCCCGCACCGCCGGGCCCGCGCAACACCACCAGGCGTTGCGGGGCCACCGCCGCGGCCAGCGCGGCGCCGGCGGCTTCGAACCCGATCAAGCGGGTCAGGTAGCGTGGCAGCCGGGCTTCGGAAGGCGAAGGCGGGGCTGGCGTCGGGCCCGGCGTGGCGTTGGCTGGAGGCTGGCGCAAGGCCAGGGCTTCGGCTCGCGCAGCCAGGTGGGCGCGCTGTTCGAGCACCCATTCGTCAAAGTGGCCGGGCAGCAGTTCGCCCTGATAAAGCCGCAGGCATTCGTCGCTGCGGCCCTGGGCCTGCGCCTGCTCAAACGCCGCCACGTCGCAGGCCACCGCATGATTGGCCAACCAGACGGCGCGGCGGTCGGCGTGCAACACGGCGGGCGGCGGACCGCCTGCTGTCGCGGGTCTTGTTGCCGCGCCCGTTGACGCAGGTGCATCCACCGGCAGCGGCTGATTTGGCTCCAACAGGCTGCGCAACACCGACAGCGCCTGGCGCAGGCGGTTGCGGCCGGTCTCGTTGTCCACCCCCGGCCACAGCAGTTCCACCAGCTCTTCGCGCGGGTGCTGGCGCTGGGGCGCCATGGCCAGGCGGGCCAGCAGCAAGGTGGCCGCTCGGGTGGGCAGGCGCTGCGGGTGCTGTTGGTGGTCCAGCAGTTCCACCGCACCCAACAGCCGCAGGCGCCAGCGCGCTGGGGGCGCAGGGATGGCGTCTGACGTGGCGAGGGTGGGGGAACGCTGACTCATGGCCACACCATTGTCCAGCCCTGCCCTGGCACCATGCCAGGGCAAGGTTCACGCCCGCAGTGGGCCGGCTAACGGCGCTGGTGCAAGGGCCGCATGGCCAGCAGGCCGAGCGCCGGGCCGAGCGCCAGCCAGGGCAAGAGCTGGGCCAGCGGCAGGCTCTGCGCCAGGCGCACAAAAAGCTCGATCGACAGCACCGACAGCGCAAAGCCGATGCTGTTGCTGAGCGTGAGCACGCTGCCCACCGCTTCAGGCGGCGCGTTGGCCGCGGTCAGTGCGCTGAACTGGGGCGAGTCACCGGCCACCGTCACGCCCCACAGCAGCAGCCAGGCCAGAAACAGCGGCAGCGGTGCCTGCAGCAGCCAGGGCGCCAGCAGGCCACA
This sequence comes from Rubrivivax sp., assembly GCA_031375065.1. Classification (GTDB taxonomy): domain Bacteria; phylum Pseudomonadota; class Gammaproteobacteria; order Burkholderiales; family Burkholderiaceae_C; genus Rubrivivax. The sequence continues at coordinate 18,042 of JANMHH010000024.1, forward strand.
ACAGCCACCCAGCGCCAACTGCAGCCGCGCCACCGCCGCGCTGCCGTGCCGCTGCGCGGCCAGCCCGCCCCAGACACAACCCAGCGCGCCGGCGCCCACGGCAGCAAAGGACCACCACGACACCAACACGCTGTCGACCAGCCGTGTGGCCAGCACCAGCGGCAACAGCACCCACAGCGTGTAGAGCTCCCACATGTGGCCAAAGTAGCCCAGCACCGAG
>JANMHH010000036.1:0-12275 GCA_031375065.1 Rubrivivax sp.
GCCAGTGTGTCGGGGTCGGTGATCTGGCTGTGCTGTCCCAGGTCGCCCAGCTTGGACTGGGCCTTGGCGGCCAGGCGTTCGTTGTTTTCGCGATGGTCTCGCTCCACCCGCACCTGATGGAAAGCGTAGCGGGCTTGCGCCAGGTCGGCTTGCGGCTGGCTCCAGGCGGCCCAGCCACTGCGGCCGGGCGTGACGGCGGGCATGCTGATGCAATCCACGGGGCAGACCGGAACGCACAACTCGCAGCCTGTGCAGAGCGCGTCGATCACGGTGTGCATCAGTTTGGGGGCGCCAACGATGCAATCGACCGGGCAGGCCTTGATGCACAGGGTGCAGCCGATGCACCACGCCTCGTCGATCACAGCCAAGGCGCGCGGGCCCTCGTGGCCACGTTCGGTGTCCAAAGGCAGGACGGGCCGACCGAGCAAACCCGCCAGGCGCGCAATGCCTTCGGCACCACCGGGCGGGCAGCGGTTGAGGTCGGCCAAACCCTCGGCCATGGCCTGCGCGTAGGACTGGCAATCCGGGTAGCCGCAGCGGGTGCACTGGGTCTGGGGCAGCGCGGCGTTGAGCCGCTGGGCCAGCGCGGCGGTGGTGGGCGAGGGTGAGGTCACCCCCGCATTATCGGGCGCGGCCTTTGGCTGCTGAGGTTGAAGCCGCCTTTGATGTTGGCGTGGCTTTTGGCTTGGCGGCTTGGGCTTTCGCCTTTGGCTTGACGGCCGCTTGCGCGGCGACCCGCTGGGTCGCGGCCAGTTGCGTTGCAGTCCGTTGCGGCGTCGCTTTCCGTGACGGTGACTTCACCACGGCCTGGGTCACAGCCGCCGGGGCCACGACGGCCTTGCTGTTGGCCTGACCGAACTTGGAGATGAAGGCCCGAACTTCGGGGTAGACCTTGTCGCGCCAGCGCCGGCCGGAAAAAATGCCGTAGTGGCCGGCACCTTCGGCGTCGTAGTGGAAAGCGCGGTCGCGCGGTACACCGGTGCACAGGTCGTGCGCGGCCTTGGTTTGTCCGGCGCCCGAAATGTCGTCCAGTTCGCCTTCGACCGTCAGCAAGGCGGTCGTGCGAATGTCCTGCGGCCTGACCAATTCGCCCTTGACGGTCCAGGTGCCGTTGACCAAGGCGAAGTCCTGGAACACGGTCTTGATGGTGTCCAGGTAGTACTCGGCAGGCATGTCGAGCACCGCGTTGTACTCGTCGTAGAACTGGCGGTGCGAATCGGCACTGTCGTCGTCGCCACGAATCAAGTCCAGAAAATAGTCGTAGTGGCTGCTCATGTGGCGGTCGGGGTTCATCGCCACAAAGCCCGTGTGCTGCAAGAAGCCGGGGTACACAGACCGACCGGCGCCGGGGAAGTTTTGCGGCACGCGGAAGATCACGTTGGTCTCGAACCAGCTGTGGCTCTTGTTGGTGGCCAGGTTGTTGACCGAGGTCGGGCTTTTGCGGGCGTCGATCGGTCCGCCCATCATGGTCATGGTCAGGGGCGTCTTTTCGCCCCGGCTGGCCATCAGGGAAACCGCGGCCAGCACCGGCACCGTGGGTTGGCAGACCGAGATCACGTGGACCTGGGGCCCGCAGTGGCGGATGAACTCCTGCACGTACTCGACGTAGTCGTCCAGGTGGAAAGGGCCAGCGTCGAGCGGCACCATGCGGGCGTCGGTCCAGTCGGTGATGAAGACCTTGTGGTCGTGCAACAGGCTCTTGACGGTGTCACGCAACAGCGTGGAATGGTGACCCGACAGCGGCGCCACGACCAGCACCGTGGGCTGGCCTTTCATGCTGTCCAGCGCCTTGGGGTTGTCGGTGAAGCGCTTGAAACGCAGCAGACGGCAGAACGGTTTGGTCAGGGCCACCTGTTCCTGCACCGCAATGGTGACCCCTTCCACCGTGGCGGAGGTGATGTCAAAAGGCGGCTTTTCGTATTCCTTGGCCAAGCGGTGCAGCAAGTCGAACCCGGCCGATACGCGCTGTGCCATCGGCGCATGGGCAAAGGGCGACAAGGGGTGGTCGTAGAGCTTGGCCGAAGCGCTGGCGAATTCTGAGAACGGAGCCATCAGGGCGCGTTGGGTCTCGTAGATCTGGTACAGCATGGGGGTCTCCGTTGGGGCGCCGGTCTTTGGCTTTTGGGCCGTGTTGCATCTTGCACACCCTGGGCAGCGGTTGGGCTGACGTTGATGGCATATTTGCTGCAATGCAGCAAATATGCCACATCTGGGCGCTTCACGCCGAATGCTCGCTCAGCCTTGGGGCCGGATAGGCCGCAAAAACACCTACGCGAGCACCCCAATCGCGGCGATCGCGGGCTGGCTGGCTGGCCAGTCTGCGGCAGCGCCGGTCGACGCTGGGCCTTACATCACCTGCGACAAAGCCGCCACCACCGCCGCGATGTTTCGGCTGTTGATGGCCGCCACGCAAATGCGGCCGGAGTCCAAACCGTAAACACCCGCTTCGCTGCGCAAGCGCTGCATTTGGGTCATCGACAGCCCAGAATAGCTGAACATGCCCACCTGCGTCGTGATGTAGGACAGGTCGCCTTGGACGCCGGCCGCTCGCAACCGCGCCACCAGTTGATCTCGGGTGGTCTTGATGCGGTCGCGCATGCTGGCCAGTTCTTCCTCCCACTGCGCGCGCAGGGCGGGCGTGGTCAGCACCGTGGCCACCAGCTGGGCGCCAAAGGTGGGAGGGTTGCTGTAGTTGGCGCGAATCACGATCTTGAGTTGCGACAACACACGACTGCACTCGTCAGCGCTGTGGCAAACCACACTCAGCGCGCCCACCCGTTCGCCGTACAGCGAGAAGCTCTTTGAGAACGATGTCGAAACAAAGAACGAGATCGCCTGGGTCAGAAACAAGCGCACGGCTGCGCCGTCTTCCGCGATGCCTTTGCCAAAGCCTTGGTAAGCCATGTCCAGGAAGGGGATCAGATCGCGCTGCTTGCAAACGGTGGCGATCTGTTCCCACTGGGTGGGCGTGAGGTCGCATCCGGTTGGGTTGTGGCAGCAGGCGTGCAGCACCACCACGGTGCCAGCGCGCGCCGCTTGCAGTGCGGCCAGCATGGCTTCAAAGCGGATGCCGCGTGTGGCTGCGTCGTAGTAAGGGTAGGTGTCGACCGCAAAACCGGCCTGAGTGAACAGTGCGCGGTGGTTTTCCCAGCTCGGGTCGCTGATCAGGACTTGGGCGCCGGGCTGCAGCTTCTTCAGAAAGTCGGCTCCGACCTTGAGTCCCCCAGTGCCGCCCAGGGTCTGTACGGTGGCAATTCGGCCGCCACTGACCGCCGGGTGTTCGGCTCCAAAAACCAGGCCTTGAACGGCCTTGTCGTAGGCCGCTATGCCGTCGATCGGCAAATAGCCTTTGGCTTTGGGCGAAGCCAGCAACTGCTGTTCGGCTGCCGCCACGCAGCGCAGCACCGGCAACTTGCCCTGGTCGTCAAAGTAGACGCCCACGCCCAGGTTGATCTTGTTGGGGTTGCCGTCGGCATTGAATTGTTCGTTCAAACCCAGGATCGGGTCGCGCGGTGCCATTTCGACGGCGTTGAACAGGGAAGCGGGTGGGCTGGACATGGACGTTTGGGCCTGAAAGGGGTGGCACGGGGGCGGTGCAGTGCGCCGATCGCTGCGCTGCGGTAATCTGTGAGGTTGTCTGCGGCGCCAACCAGCGCTCAAAGACACTCAGATTCTAAGTGGCCGACCCAGGAAGACCCCGCATGACCGTGAACACCGCAACGGTGGCAGAAGTGATCGATGAAGGCCAGGAACCGTTGGCTGGCGAATTTGTGTCGTTTCCGAATTCGCCCTTCCAGCTGTTCCAGCCCTACCCGCCGGCTGGAGACCAGCCCACGGCCATCAACGAGTTGGTCGAAGGCATCAACGACGGCTTGACCTTCCAGACCCTGCTGGGCGTGACCGGTTCGGGCAAGACCTTCACGATGGCCAACGTCATCGCCCGCACCGGCCGGCCTGCGATCGTTTTTGCGCCCAACAAGACGCTGGCGGCGCAGCTTTACAGCGAGATGCGCGAGTTTTTCCCGCGCAACGCAGTCGAGTACTTCGTCAGCTACTACGACTACTACCAGCCCGAGGCCTACGTGCCGCAGCGCGACCTGTTCATCGAGAAGGACAGCGCCATCAATGAGCACATCGAGCAGATGCGCCTGAGTGCCACCAAGAGCCTGCTCGAGCGGCGCGACGTGATCATCGTGGCCAGCGTCAGCGCCATCTACGGCATTGGCAACCCCGGCGATTACCACAAGATGGTGATGACGCTGCGGGTCGGCGACAAGCTGAGCCAGCGTGACGTCATCGCCCAGCTGATTCGCATGCAGTACAAGCGCAGCGAGATCGAGTTTGGGCGTGGCTCGTTTCGTGTGCGGGGCGACACGATCGACGTTTTTCCGGCCGAGCACAGCGAACTGGCTTTGCGCATCGAGCTGTTCGACGACGAAATCGAAACCCTGCAGTTGCTCGACCCCTTGACTGGGCGCGTGCGGCAGAAGATCCCCCGTTTCACGGTCTACCCCAGCAGCCACTACGTGACCCCGCGAGAGCGGGTGGTCGAGGCGATTGCCACGATCAAGGACGAGCTGCGCACCCGGCTCGACGAACTGGTCAAGAACGGCAAGCTGGTCGAGGCGCAGCGCCTGGAGCAGCGCACCCGCTTTGACCTGGAGATGCTGCAAGAGGTGGGCCATTGCAAGGGCATTGAAAACTACACCCGCCACCTCAGCGGCGCCCAGCCCGGTGACCCGCCACCCACCCTGGTCGACTACCTGGCTGCCGATGCCTTGATGTTCCTCGACGAAAGCCACGTGCTGATCGGCCAGTTTGGGGGCATGTACAACGGCGACCGCTCGCGCAAGACCACGCTGGTGGAGTACGGGTTTCGCCTGCCCAGTGCACTGGACAACCGGCCGCTGAAGTTTGAAGAGTTCGAACGCAAGATGCGCCAGGCGGTGTTTGTCTCAGCCACCCCTGGCAACTGGGAAAAGGAACACACCGGCGCGGTGGTCGAGCAGTTGGTCCGCCCCACGGGCCTGGTCGACCCCGAGGTGGAAGTGCGCCCCGCCAGCAGCCAGGTCGACGATGTGCTGCAGGAAATCCGCCTGCGCGTGCAGATCAACGAACGTGTGTTGATCACCACGCTGACCAAGCGCATGGCCGAACAGCTGACCGACTACCTGTCGGACAACGGCGTCAAGGTGCGCTACCTGCACAGCGACGTCGACACCGTCGAGCGGGTCGAGATCCTGCGCGACCTGCGCCTGGGTACCTTTGACGTGCTGGTGGGCATCAACCTGTTGCGCGAGGGCCTGGACCTGCCCGAGGTCAGCCTGGTGGCCATCCTGGACGCCGACAAGGAAGGCTTTCTGCGCTCGGAGCGGTCGTTGATCCAGACCATCGGCCGCGCCGCGCGCAACCTCAACGGGCGCGCTATTCACTACGCCGAAAAAATCACCGACTCGATGAAGGCCGCGATGGGCGAGACCGAGCGCCGCCGCACCAAGCAGGTGGCGCACAACCTGGCCATGGGCATCACGCCCAAGTCCATCAACAAACGTGTGCGCGACATGATCGATGGCGTGATGTCGGACAAGGCGGCCAAGGACGACCTCGCCAACGCCCAGGCCGCCGCTGAAGTGGAAGGTCTGAGCGAAAAGGACCTGAGCAAGCGCATCAAACTGCTGGAAAAACAGATGTTGGAACACGCCCGAAACCTGGAGTTCGAAAAAGCCGCCCGCGTGCGCGACCAGCTGGCCTTGCTGCGCGAGCAGGCCTTTGGCGCCAGCGTCGCCGATGTGGTGCCGCTGGTTCAACCACAGTCGCCCGTGCTGCTGCCGACCATGGCCGCTCGCCCGGTGCGTGAGGTCGGCGGCCGATGATCGGCAAGCTCAGGCAGTGGCTCAGATGGGGTGAACCGTCGGCCGACGACAGCGCGGTCACCACCCGCATCCTGATGGTCTGCACCAGCAACATCTGTCGTTCGCCCACGGCCGAAGGCGTGCTGCGAGCCAAGCTGCAGCAGGCCGGCTTGCAGGCCCAGGTGCGGGTGGACTCCGCGGGCACCCAGGGCTATCCCACGGCTGAGGCGCCCGATCCTCGCGCCGTCCGGGCCGCGGCCCAGCGCGGTTACGACATCGCCCAGCTGCAGGCCCGGCCACTGCGCCCCGAAGATTTCACGCGCTTCGATTGGTTGCTGGCGATGGACCAAACCCACCTGGACTGGCTGCACAAGCGCCGGCCCGAAGGCGCCACCGCGCGCTGCGCACTGTTGATGCCGCTGGCCCGCCAAGCCCGTGGTTTGACCGAAGTGCCCGACCCCTACTTTGGTGGGCCGGCCGGCTTTGGGCGCGTGCTGGACCTGGTGGAAGACGCCTGCGACGGCCTGGTGGACCGGCTGCGTGCCGGGCGTCGGCTGGACTGAGTCCCGGCCGGCTCAATGCCCGAGCGAATCGCTCAACTTCTGTTATAGTTGACTGATTCGGTCGGGTTCAAAGCGGCAGCAGCTGCTGCGGCGCAACAAAAGAGCCCGGCGACCCGTTTTTTGAACCGACGATGCCGCCCTGGCGGCTGGAGAAACCCCATGCGCTTGACCACCAAAGGCCGATTTGCCGTTACCGCGATGATTGACCTGGGCCTGCGTTCCAACGCCGGACCGGTGGCGCTGGCTGCCATCAGCCAACGCCAACAAATCTCGCTGTCCTACCTGGAGCAGTTGTTTGGCAAGTTGCGCCGGCATGAGCTGGTCGAAAGCACCCGCGGCCCCGGCGGCGGGTACTCGCTGGGCCGGGCGGCATCTGAAATCACCGTGGCCGACATCATCGTGGCGGTCGACGAACCCATCGATGCCACCGGCTGCGCTGGCAGCGAAAGCTGCCGTGGCGAAGACACCGGCAAGTGCATGACACACGACCTGTGGGCCGGTCTGAACACCAAGATGATCGAGTTCCTGGACTCGGTGTCCTTGAAGAAGCTGGTCGACGAGCAACTGGCCCGGGGTGTTTCCTTGGAAGAGGCGCCCGTCAAGCGTGCCATCTCCAACATCCCGGTGGTCAAGCCGATCAAGATCACCGCGCCGAATTCCGTTTTTGCGCTGGGCAACGCCTTCAGCAAGTGAACTGACCGAGCAGGCCCGCGAAGGGCTTGCAGACCCCACCCACAGCACCGCCGTCTGTCCCCCGCCGAGCCGATGGCCAGGCCAGCAGACCCAGCCCCTTTCCACAGCCCGTTCAAGGCACGAGCCCATGACACCGCACTTTCCGATCTACCTGGACTACGGTTCCACCACGCCCTGCGACCCGCGCGTGGTCGACGCCATGATTCCCTGGTTGCGCGAGCACTTCGGCAACCCCGCCAGCCGCAGCCACGCCTGGGGCTGGGAAGCCGAAGCGGTGGTCGAGAAGTCGCGTGGCCAAGTCGCCGCGCTGATCAACGCCGACCCGCGCGAAATCGTCTGGACCAGTGGCGCCACCGAGTCCATCAACCTGGCCATCAAGGGTGCGGCGCACTTCTACAGCAGCCGCGGCAAGCACCTCATCACGCTGAAAACCGAGCACAAGGCCACGCTGGACACCATGCGCGAGCTGGAGCGCCAGGGCTTCGAGGTGACCTACCTGGACGTGCAGGAAAACGGCCTGTTGGACCTGGACAGATTCAAGGACGCGCTGCGCAAGGACACCATCCTGGTCTCGGTGCTGCTGGTCAACAACGAGATCGGCGTCATCCAGGACGCGGTGACGATCGGCAACCTGTGCCGTGAACGCGGCATCGTGTTTCACGTCGATGGCGCGCAGGCCACGGGCAAGATCGCCATCGACATGAATTCGCTGCCGATCGACCTGTTCAGCATGTCCGCCCACAAGACCTACGGCCCCAAGGGCATGGGCGCGCTCTACGTGCGACGCAAACCGCGCGTGCGGCTGGAGGCCCAGATGCACGGTGGCGGCCACGAGCGGGGCATGCGCAGCGGCACGCTGCCTACCCACCAGTGTGTGGGCATGGGCACCGCCTTTGCTATTGCCCAGGCCGAGATGGGCAGCGAACTCGAACGCATCCACATGCTGCAAAAGCGGCTGCTGGACGGCATCTCCACCATCGAACAGGTTTTCATCAACGGTGACCTGAAACAGCGCGTGCCGCACAACCTGAACGCCAGCTTCAACTTCGTCGAAGGCGAGTCGCTGATCATGGGCGTCAAGGGCATTGCGGTGTCGTCGGGCTCGGCCTGCACCAGCGCCAGCCTGGAGCCCAGCTACGTGTTGCGCGCTTTGGGCCGCAGCGACGAGTTGGCGCACTCCAGTCTGCGCATGACCATTGGCCGCTTCACCACCGTGGAAGAAATCGACTACGCGGTCGCTACCTTGCAAGACCGGGTGGCCAAGCTGCGAGAACTTTCCCCGTTGTGGGAAATGTTCAAGGATGGGGTCGACATCAGCACCATCCAGTGGTCCGCTCACTGATTCTTTTCACCCAGACACCGATCGGAGTACCCCATGGCTTACAGCGAAAAAGTGGTTGAACACTACGAGAACCCCCGCAACGTCGGTTCGTTCGACAAGGGCGACGACAGCGTCGGCACCGGCATGGTGGGCGCGCCTGCCTGCGGCGACGTGATGAAACTGCAGATCAAGGTCAACCCACAAACCGGCCTGATCGAGGACGCACGCTTCAAGACGTATGGCTGCGGCTCGGCCATTGCGTCCAGCTCCTTGGTCACCGAGTGGGTCAAAGGCAAGTCGCTGGACGAAGCGATGACCATCAAGAACACCCACATCGCACAGGAATTGGCGCTGCCGCCTGTGAAGATCCATTGCTCGATCCTGGCCGAAGACGCCATCAAGGCTGCCGTCGAGGACTACAAGGCCAAGCACGGAGCGACCACGCCCCGGACCACACCCGTGCAAGCGGTTTGAGGCTGGCCCATGGCTGTCACCTTGACTGAAGCCGCCGCGCGGCACGTCACACGCTACCTGGGCCGTCGCGGCAAGGGCGTGGGTGTGCGCTTGGGCGTCAAGACCACCGGCTGCTCGGGTCTGGCCTACAAGCTGGAATACGCCGACGACATCGCGCCCGAAGACGTGATCTTCGAAGACCACGGTGTGAAGGTGCTGATCGACCCCAAGAGCCTGCCTTACCTGGACGGCACCGAACTGGACTTCGTGCGCGAGGGCCTCAATGAGGGCTTCAAGTTCTACAACCCGCGTGAGAAAGACCGCTGCGGTTGTGGTGAGTCCTTCCGCGTCTAAGTACCCCAAGAAGCCAGCCTCCCTTTCCAACCCCTGGGCGCGGTCCTTGTGACCGCGCTCAGTTGTTTCAAGCGCCATGCCTGACCGCATCACCATCGCTCCAGAACGCCCTGACCAGCCGCAGGTGGTGGAACTGCTGGCCTCGCTGGACCGCTACCTGGCGGCGCTGTACCCGCCAGAAGCCAACTTCATCATGGACGTGCAGGCGCTGCTGGCACCCGAGGTCAGCTTCTTTGTGGCCCGCGACGGCGAGCAGATCGTAGGCACTGGCGCCTTTCGCCGCATGCAGGGCGAAGCCGCCACGGGTGGTGCGCCCTACGGAGAAATCAAGCGCATGTTCGTTGATCCGGCGCGCCGAGGCGAGCGCATTGGGGCCCGTGTTCTGCAGGCCCTGGAAGACACGCTGCGCAGCGAAGGCTATCGGCTGGCGCTGCTGGAGACCGGCCCTGAACAGCAAGAAGCCGTGCGCCTGTACGAACGCTGCGGCTACCTGCCGCGTGGCGTTTTTGGTCAGTACCCCGACAACGGCCTGTCGGTCTACTACAGCAAAGCGCTATGAACCTGGCCGACGACGACTTCACGCTGTTGGGCCTGGCCCCGCGGCAAAAGCTGGACCGCGCCGATCTGGACGCCCGCCGGCGCGACCTGCAGGCGCGTGTGCACCCCGACCGTTTTGCCGCTGAAGGGGCTGCCGCCCAGCGTCTGGCCATGCAATGGGCGGTGCGCGTGAACGAGGCCTACCAGCGTCTGAAGGACCCGCTGACCCGCGCCGCCTACCTGTGCCAGCTGCGCGGTGTGCCGGTGGATGCCGAGCGCAACACGGCCATGCCCGCGGCCTTTCTGATGCAACAGATGGAATGGCGCGAGGCCCTGGAAGAAGCCAACACCGCCGGCGCCGTGCAGGCTTTGGACGACCGCGTGGCAGCCCTGGAGCGCGACCTGCAAGACACCTTGATCACCCAACTCGACACCGCAAGCGACACCGCCGCTGCAGCAGCCCAGGTGCGCGCCTTGATGTTCGTGGCCCGTTTCCGCCAGGACATCGACCGCCGTTTGGACCAACTCGACAAGCACCGCTGAAGCACCATGGCACTGCTGCAAATCTCTGAACCCGGACAGGCCCCCGACCCGCATCAGCGGCGCATCGCGGTGGGCATTGACCTGGGCACCACCCATTCGCTGGTCGCCGCCGTGCGCCATGGCGTGGCCGAGTGCCTGCCCGACAGCCAAGGCCGTGTCTTGTTGCCTTCGGCGGTGCGTTACCTGCCGGGCGGCCGCCGCGCCATTGGCTTTGACGCCCACGCCGCGCAGGCCGAAGACCCCGAGAACACGGTGGTCTCGGTCAAGCGTTTGATGGGCCGCAAGCTGACCGACATCGCCGGCCGCGCCAAATTGCCCTACCGCTTTGTCGACCTGCCCGGCATGGTGGGCTTGAGCACACGCGACGGCGACAAGACGCCGGTCGAGGTGTCGGCCGAAATCCTGGCCAGCCTGCGCCAACGCGCCGAAGACACCTTCGACGACGATCTGTTCGGCGTGGTCGTCACCGTGCCGGCCTACTTCGACGATGCCCAGCGCCAAGCCACCAAGGACGCCGCCCAGCTGGCCGGCCTGAACGTGCTGCGGCTGATCAGCGAGCCCACCGCCGCTGCGGTGGCCTACGGGCTGGACAACGCCAGCGAAGGCCTCTACGCGGTCTACGACCTGGGCGGTGGCACCTTTGACATCAGCCTGCTGCGCCTGACCCAGGGCGTGTTTGAAGTAGTGGGCACTGGCGGCGACGCGGCCCTGGGTGGCGACGACATCGACCAGGCCCTGGCCGACTGGGCCTTGCTGCAGCACGGTGTGCAAGCCAGCACCGCACACGACAAGCGGGCCGCCTTGGTGGCAGCCCGCGCGGCCAAAGAAGCCCTCAGCGGCCAAGAGCAAGTGGACTGGACTGCCGAGCTGGCGTCAGGTCCGGCCCGTGTCACGGTCAGCCGCAGCCAGCTTGAAGCCCTGAGCCGGCCGCTCATTGACCAGACCTTGGCCGCTGTGCGCAAGGTCCTGCGCGACGCCAAGCTGGGCCGCGACGAGGTGCAGGGTGTGGTGATGGTGGGCGGCAGCACGCGCATGCCGCTGGTGCGCCACCTGGTGAGCGAACTCTTCGGCAGGCCGGTGCTGACCAACGTCAACCCCGACGAGGTGGTGGCCATTGGCGCCGCCATCCAGGCCAACGCGCTGGCCGGCAACGCCAAAGACGGCGAGTTGCTGCTGCTGGACGTGATCGCGCTCAGCCTGGGCCTGGAGACCATGGGGGGCCTGGTCGAACGCGTGATCGAACGCAACACCACCATCCCGGTGGCCCAGGCTCAGGACTTCACGACTTTCAAGGACGGCCAAACGGCGATGGCCATTCACGTGGTGCAAGGTGAACGTGATCTGGTGAGCGACTGCCGCTCGCTGGCGCGTTTTGAGCTGCGCGGCATCCCGCCCATGGCCGCCGGCGCGGCGCGCATCCGGGTCAGCTTTCAGGTTGACGCCGACGGCTTGCTCAGCGTGTCGGCACGCGAGCTGGGCTCGGGCGTCGAAGCCTCGGTGGTCGTCAAGCCCAGCTACGGGCTGGCCGACGACCAGATCGCGCAGATGCTGAAAGACGGCTTTGCCCACGCGGAGGTCGACATGGCCGCGCGCTCGCTGCGAGAAGCGCAGGTTGAAGCCGAGCGCATGGTGCAGGCCACGCGCGCCGCGCTGGCGCAAGACAGCGCGCTGCTCAGCGCCGCAGAGCAAAGCGATTTGCAGGCCTTGATGTTGCAGGTGGAATCTGCCGCCAACGGCAGCGATGCCAGCACCGTGGAAGCCGCGGTCAAGGCACTGGCCGATGGCACCGAAGCCTTTGCCGCCGCCCGCATGAACCAGGGCATCCGCCAGGCTTTGGCCGGCCGCCGCATCGAAGACGTCTGACCGAGACCCCACGCCCCATGCCTGTCATCCGCATCCTGCCCAACGCCGAGTTCTGCCCCCAGGGCGACACCATCACGGCGGCCCCTGGCACGTCGA
>JANMHH010000094.1:0-1665 GCA_031375065.1 Rubrivivax sp.
GAGCGCGAGCTAGGCCACCACCAGACCGAGCAAACCCACCTGCTGCGGGCCTATGACGCCGGGTTCCTGACAGACGCCAACCTCGCCGCCAACCAGCGCCGTGATCGGGCGCATGGGGCCGAGCCCACCACAGCGACCGACTCGCGCTTCAACAGCTCTGAGTCCTGCGCGGGTCAGGTCGGCTTCTAGGCCCCTGCGCCCTGTCGGCCGCGCTTGTCGGCGCGGCAGGATCATGGCGCGGTGGGCACAATCCGTGCTGCCGCGCTGACCGGCCCACGCCACGGCGTGTGTCAACTCCCACCCTTGTCTGCGAGACGTAAGCATGAAGATTGCCATCATCGGCGCCGGCGCCATCGGCGGCATGGTCGGCGCCAAACTGGCGCTGGCCGGCGAAGACGTGACCTTCCTGGTGCGCGGCGCCAACCTGCAGGCCATTCGCAGCCAGGGCATGACCCTGGTGATGCACGACGGCGAGCGGCTTGTGGCGCGCAACGTGAAGGCCACCAATGACTACGCCGAAGCCGGCGTGCAAGACATGGTGGTGCTGGCCATGAAGGCGCACCAGGTCGAGGCTGTGCTGCCCGAGTTGCACCACCTGGTGGGCCCGGACACCGTCATCGTCCCGATGCAAAACGGCATCCCGTTCTGGTACTTTCACGAACACGGCGGTCAGCATGCCGGCACCGTTGTGCGCAGCGTCGACCCCAGCGGTGCGCTGCTGGCCGGCATTCCGGTGCGGCAGGTGTTGGGCTGCGTGGTCTATCCGGCCTCTGAGCTTACCGCGCCGGGCTTGGTCAAGCACGTGGAAGGCGACCGCTTCCCGCTGGGCGAGCTGGACGGCACGCTGAGCCAACGCGCCAGCCGCATCTCCGAGGCCTTTGTGCGCGCTGGCTTCAAGGCCCCCGTGCTCGACGACATACGCGCCGAGATCTGGCTCAAGTTGTGGGGCAACCTCACCTTCAATCCGATCAGCGCGCTGTCCCATTCCACGCTGGTGGACATCTGTCAGTTTCCGGCCACGCGTGAACTGGCTGCTTCCATGATGCGTGAGGCGCAAGACGTGGCCGGCCAGCTTGGCATCCAGTTCCGCGTGTCGCTGGAAAAGCGCATTGCGGGTGCAGAGAAGGTTGGCAAACACAAGACCTCCATGCTGCAAGACGTGGAGGCAGGCCGCGCGCCCGAAATCGACGCGCTGCTGGGCTCCGTGGTGGAACTGGGCCGCCTGGCGGGCATTCCCACGCCGCACATCAACACCGTGCATGCACTGATGCTGTTGTTGGCACGTTCGATGGACGAACAGGCAGGCCGATTGCGCATGGAGCGGCTGCTGCCACTGGCGCAGGGCGCATCTCCTGCCTCGCCTCAACCCGCGGCAGCCTGACTCAGCCGCCGCCGGTTCAGGCCCGCTGTGGCTCGTGCAGCAGCGGCGTCGGGTCCAGGGTGTCGTCCGCACCCGCGCAGCGCAAGGTTTGTGCCGCCTCAGCGATCAGGCATTCCTGGGGTCGCCGCAGCCACAGCCGCGCGGCCGTGGCGTTGACCTGCTCGCGTTGCTCGCCCTGGGCTTCGTGCAAGGCACGCAAGGTGCCGTGCATCATCTTGTGCGACAAACCCTGGGCCAGGGCCTGCAACACCGTGTCGACGTTTTCGCCGCGCGCCAACAGCTTG
>JANMHH010000108.1:0-1669 GCA_031375065.1 Rubrivivax sp.
GTGCACACCACCGCTTTGAGCGACCCACTCTTCAGACTTAGCTCGACCCATTCGCGCACCTCACGGTCCAGCGAGCCGTGGTGCAGCGCGATCAGCCCTGCCCAGTCCGGCCGCGCCTGCAGCATCGCCTGGTACCAGATCTCCGCTTGCGAACGCGTGTTGGTGAAGACCAGCGTGGTGCTGCTGGCGGCGATTTCTTCAATCACCTGCGGCAGCATGGTCAGGCCCAGGTGGCCTCCCCAAGGAAAGCGCTCGGCGCGACCGGGCAGCAGCGAATCGACGAGCAACTTTTTGGGCACCTCGCCTTGCACCAGCACGCCTTCACCGCCCTCGCCACCCTCGCCACCCAACAGCGTGTCCATCGCCTCCTGCAGATTGCCCAGCGTGGCCGACATGCCCCAGACGCACAGACCCGCGTTCCAGCGCCGCAGCCGGGCCAGCGCCAGCTGCACCTGCACGCCGCGCTTGTTACCCAGCAGCTCGTGCCATTCGTCCACCACCACCAGGCGCAGGCTGCCCAGCACCTCGCTGGCATCGGCGCGCGCCAACAGCAACGACAGGCTTTCGGGCGTGGTCACCAGCACCGTGGGCAAGCGCTTGTTCTGAGCCGTGCGCTCGGCCGAGCCGGTGTCACCGCTGCGCGAGCCCGAGCTCCAGCCGGGCTGCAAGACGTCCAGCGGTGCTTGCAGCGAGCGCAGCGTGTCTGCTGCCAGCGCGCGCATCGGGGTCAGCCACAGCACGGTGAGCCGCGGTGGCTTGTTGGCCAGGGCCTTCGGCGCAAAGGCCTGCAGCGCACCCAGCCAGACCGCATAGGTCTTGCCGGCGCCGGTGGTGGCGTGGAGCAGGCCCGAGCGGCCCTCGCCCATCGCCTTCCAGACCTGGCGCTGAAACTTCAGCGGCTTCCAGCCGCGGGCCGCAAACCAGTCCCCCAGCGCGCGCTTCACAACGGCAACAGCTCGGCCAGTGTCTGCAAGGTGTCAGCCTCTTCGACCGGCTTGTCTTCGCGCCAGCGCAGCATGCGCGGAAAGCGCACCGCTATGCCGCTCTTGTGGCGCGGGCTGCGCGCGATGCCCTCGAAGCCCAACTCAAACACCAGCGTCGGCCGAACGCTGCGCACCGGGCCGAAGCTCTCGAGGGTGGTCTTGCGCACCACCGCGTCCACCCGCGCCATCTCGGCGTCGGTCAGGCCCGAATAGGCCTTGGCAAAAGGCACCAGCTTGCGCCCTTCGTCTTGCGGCGGTGCATCCCACACCGCAAAGGTGTAGTCGCTGTACAGGCTGGCGCGACGGCCGTGGCCGCGCTGCGCGTAGATCAGCACCGCGTCGATCGAAAGCGGGTCGATCTTCCACTTCCACCACACGCCCACCGCCTTGGTGCGGCCCACGCCGTAATGCGCGGCGCGCTGTTTGAGCATCAAACCTTCGACACCCATCGAACGCGCGGCTTCGCGCTGGCGGGCCAGGTCTTGCCAGCTGTCGCCCTGCAGCAATGGGCTGGCGACCAGCGACGGGTGTTGGGCGTCATCCAGCAGCGCGTCGAGCAGCGGCCGGCGCTCGGACTGCGCCAGCGTGCGCAGGTCACGCCCCTGCAGTTCCAGCAGGTCGTAGACCAGCAGCACCACCGGCAGGTCGCGCAACAGCTTCGGACCCAGCGTCCTGCGGCCGATGCG
>JANMHH010000135.1:0-2957 GCA_031375065.1 Rubrivivax sp.
GGTCGGCGTCGCGCCCCACGGCGGCGACGCGATAGCCCTGGGCGTGCAATTGGCGCGCCAAGGCGCGGCCGATGCCGCCGCTGGCACCGGTGATGAGGGCGATGGCTGTCATGTCGTGTTTTCCAGGATTGAAGGGCAACAGGTCAACGCGGCGCGCTGTCTTGCGCTTTGGTTTGCGGTTGCGGTGGACGCGGCGCAGGCGGATCCAGCCGCAAGGCCCAACGCTGCAGCGCCGGCCGCCAGCGCAGGAAGAGTCGGTACAGGCGCTCCATCAGCCAGGCCGCACCCGGCAGCTGACCAAGCCGTGCCAACCAGCGCCAGCCGGGCAGTGCGGCCCACAGGGCCAAAAACGCCTGCGCACCGCTGAGCAGTTCGCCGTTGCGGCCGCGCACGTGAAAGCGCGCCAGCAGCTGTGCGCGCGTGGTGCCGGGTGGCAGCGCCAAAGTGGTGTCGCTGACATCGGCAAAACACACCGGTGCGTCGGGCCGCAAGGGTTGCAGGCCGCGGTAGACGCCGATTTCGCGGCGGCACAGCGGGCATGCGCCGTCGTACAGCACGGTCAGCAGAGGCGCTGGCGCTTGGTCGGACGTTTGCTCGGGCGTTTGCTCGGGTGTTTGCTCGGACGTTCGGTCTGGCGTTTGCCCTGCCGTTGACTCTGAGCTTGGCGCTGACGTGATCGTGGACATCGGCTCTGACCCTGGTTTGACAGCATCTTGCATGGCTGGGCTCACCACGCAGGCGCTCTTTGCGTGGCCAGCAGCTCGTCCGCCGAATCCAGGCCGCGTGAGACCCGGTTCCACCATTGCGAAAAAGAACCGCAGGGCCGCTCGACCTGCGCAAACAAGGCCGGTGCGGCGTCGCACTGCGCCCACTGCGTCAACCAGGGGTCCAAGTGCGGCTCGCCGATGCTGCGCACGCTGCGCGCGCCTTGCAA
Source organism: Rubrivivax sp. (assembly GCA_031375065.1). Lineage (GTDB taxonomy): Bacteria > Pseudomonadota > Gammaproteobacteria > Burkholderiales > Burkholderiaceae_C > Rubrivivax. The sequence goes on from JANMHH010000135.1 coordinate 935, forward strand.
GGCCCGGGCGATGGTGGCCGCGTCACCGTGCCAGCGCTGGCTGGCCAGCTCAGCCATGCGGCTGCACACAAACTGCCAACGCTGCGCGCTCCACGGCCAGCAGCTGTGGAAGTCCGCGGCCAGGACGGCCACCACCAACGTGTCTGCCGCCAAGGTTTCAGGCAGCGCCCCCAGGTTCCAGGGGTGAACCAGCCACACGTCGCGTCCGGCCGCCGCGCCGGCCTGCGGCGCCACGAAGTCCCAGTCAGCCGGTGGCCCGGTCAGCAACACCGGCTCGGGCGTGGGTGGACCTTCAAAAGGCGCTGTTCGCCCGGGCCGGGCTGAGCGCGGCAGCTGGCGCGCCAGCTCGTCGAGGGCTTCGTAGGACTGGTCGACCACGCTGCCGGGGCTGTGCCAGGGCGCGGGTGCATAACGCGCCACGTTGTCGGCATTGAAGAGGTAGGGTTTGCTGCTGCCCGTACCCGCCACCCACTGCCAGCTGAGGTGGTTGCTGGCCAGGTCGCCGTCGAGCAGGTGCCCAAGCAACCAGTCGGCGCCGGCCCGCCAATGCACCTTGCGCACGTGCACCACGTAGCTGGCCAGCCACATGCGGGCGTGGTTGTGCAACATGCCGGTGGCGTAGAGCGTGCGCACCGCCTGGTCGATCACCGGCACGCCCGTGCAAGCCTGGCGAATGTCGGCCGGCAGCTCTGTGGCGTAGACGTTGTCGGGCAGCGGGCCGTCGCGCAGCGAATACAGGATGCGGTCACCTTGGTGCTGCCAGACATGGCGGAAATAGGCCCGCCAGCCCAGCTCAAAGACAAACTTGTGCTGCATGTCGAGCGGGTGCCGGCCGTTCACGCCCGCGAGCACGTCGCTCAGCGAAACAAAGCCGTGCGTGATGTAGGGCGACAAGCGGCTGACTGCGCCACCCAGCGCGTTGCGGGTGCGGGCATAGGCGGCCGGCTGCACCGCGGCGATGCGGGCCTGGGCCGCCGCCAACGTGGGGGCAAAAGCGTCATGCATGGAGCTGACCCTGGGTTTGTGCGCCCACCTGGCCGCAGCGAATGGCGGCGGCACGTTCTTGCACGGCCAGCTTCTGCACGTCCGTCAAGCGAACCACGTTTTTCACCTGCAGCGCCATGCGCGGGTTCTTGGCCAGCATCTTTTCGTGGCGCATCAGAAAGTCCCAGTACAGCGTGGTGAACGGGCAGGCGTTGTCGCCACTGCGCTGCGCGGGGTCGTAGCGGCAGCCCTTGCAGTGCGGGCTCATGCGCTGGATGTACTTGCCGGTGGCGATGTAGGGTTTGCTGCCCATCACGCCGCCGTCGGCATACTGGCTCATGCCCAGGCTGTTGGGCAGCTCGACCCATTCAACCGCATCGACGTAGGCCGCCAGGTACCAGCCGTGCACCTGCTGGGGCTGCACACCCAGCATCAAGGTGTACAGGCCCGTCACCATCAAACGCTGAATGTGGTTGGCATAACCATGCTCCAGCGTCTGCGTCAGCGCGTCGCGCAGGCAGGCCATGTCGGTGTCGCCGGTCCAGAACCAGGCTGGCAGGTCCTGCTGCGCGTCGAGCGCGTTGCGTTCCAGGTAGTAGGGCATCTGGGTCCAGTAGACGCCGCGCACGTACTCGCGCCAGCCCAGGATCTGCCGGATGAAACCTTCCACACTGGCCAGTGGCGCGTGCCCGCTGCGGTGTGCGGCTTCGGCCGCGGCCACCACCTCGCGCGGGTTGAGCAACTTCAGGTTCAGCGCTGCCGACAAATGCGCGTGGTACAGCCACGGGTCGCCCGGCCACATCGCGTCCTGAAACCGCCCAAACAAAGGCAGGCGCTCTTGGATGAAGGATTGCAACGATTGCAGCGCCTGCGCACGCGTCACCGGCCAGGCAAAGCTGTCCAGCCGACCCGGGTGGGCAACAAAGCGGGTGTTGACGAGGTCGATCACTTCGCGCGTCACGGCGTCGGGCTTGAAGTGCGCACGCGGTGGCACCGCACCGGGGCCTGCAGCGCCAAAGGCCTCGCGGTTGTCGGCGTC
>JANMHH010000149.1:0-19870 GCA_031375065.1 Rubrivivax sp.
CGGCGCTTCTTTCTGCACCAACTGCAAGGTGCGCCAGTCGAACGACTGGATCATGGTGCGGGTCTGCATGCCGCCTTTTCTGATCTCGGCGATGACCCGGCGGGCAAATTCTTCGGGCGGCAGCGTGGCGGCGGGTTCCAGTGGCGACAACTTGGTTTCGCAATCAAACCCCACCTGCGTGTTGCCCGATTTGCGCACCAGATCAAACAGGTCGGCCAGGCGCGGAATGCGGGTGCCGTCGACCGGCTGCTGGTCGGGAAAGCTCTTGGCGTATTCGGTGCCGGGCTTGATTCGGCCCACGTCGTAGCGCTGCAGCTCGGCGAAGGTCAGTTCCGAAATGGCGGGCCCGCGTTTTTCAAGCCACTGGCCGTCCGGTCCCCGCGTGATGTCGGGGTTGAGCCAGAGGTCGTGGTAGATCACCACCACGCCGTCGCGGGTGACGGCCATGTCGCATTCCAGCGTGTCCACGCCCAGGTCCAGGGCCTTCTGGAAAGACGGCAGCGTGTTCTCGGGCGCCAGGCCGCGCGCGCCGCGGTGGCCTTGCAGGTCAAAGGCGCGGGCTGCGGGTGCGGGGCTGGTTTGTGCCTGCGCTGGGGTGGCCTCCATGGCGATGACCAGCATCAGCAAGGGCAGGCGAAAGGTCAACATGGTGGGTCTCCGGAAATGGGTTGACGGGCGCGTTGCGCCGGTCCTCTTGGCAGCCAGACTCGGCGGGACTTGCCGCTGGCGGCACAGCCCCATGATGCCAGCCACTGAGCCTGACGCCAGGCCCGCGTTGCCGACGCGGCCACCGCCACCCGCACCATGCGCTACCCTTGCAGCCGCACACCACCACCCACTGTCCCCCGGGCCGCACCATGAGCAACGCCATCACCCGCTTCGCCTTTCCCACCCCCATCCACTTTGGCGCCGGTGCGCGCAAGCTGGTGGCGGCGCATCTGCTGGACATGGGCATCAAGCGCCCGCTGATCGTCACCGACCGCGCCTTGGCCGCGCTGCCGGTGATGGCCGAGTTCAAGTCGTTGCTGTCGGATCCGGCGGGCCTGAACGTCGGCGTGTTTGACGGCGTCTTTGGCAACCCCACCTGTGCGCAGGTGATGGCCGGCGCAGCGGCGTTCAAGGCCCATGGTGCCGACGCGGTGATCGGCTTTGGCGGCGGCGCGGCGCTCGACGTGTCCAAGGTGGTGGGCGTGATGGCTGTGCACGAAGGCGACGTGCTGCAGTACGTGTGGGACCACCCGCAGGTGCGGCCCATCGTCCATGAGCCGCCCTACTACGTGGCGCTGCCCACCACGTCCGGCACCGGCAGCGAAGTGGGGCGCAGCGCCGTGGTCTCCGAGAACGACACCCACATCAAGCGCACGGTGTTCAGCGCCAAGATCCTGGCCAAGGCCGTTTTTGCCGACCCCGAACTCACGCTGGCGCTGCCATCGGCCATCACCGCCGCCACCGGCATGGACGCGCTCACCCACAACATCGAAAGTTACCTGTCGCCGGCCTACCACCCGCTGTGCGACGGCATTGCGCTGGAAGGCCTGCGCGTGGGCGCGCGCGCGCTGGCCACCGCGGTGGCCGAACCCGGCAACCTGCAGGCCCGCAGCGACATGATGATGAGCAGCATGATGGGCGCCATCGCCTTTCAGAAAGACCTGGGCGGCGTGCACGCCTGTGCGCATGCGCTGGGCGCAGTCAACGACATGCACCACGGCCTGGCCAACGCCTTGATGATCGACACCGTGCTGGCCTGGAACTTCGAAGCGGTGCCGCGCAAGTTCGACGAGCTGGCCCATGCGGCCGGGGTGCCGGGCGGCGGCTTTGCGTTGATCGCATGGCTGCGCCAGCTGAAGCAGCAGATCGGCATCACTGGCGGCCTGGCCAGCCGGGGCGTGACGGCCGAGCACCTGCCTCGCCTGACCCACCTGGCGCACATCGACTTCACCAACCAGACCAACCCGCGCCCGGCTTCGCAAGCCGACTACGAACGCCTGTTCTTGCAGGCGATGTGAACAAGAACCTGAGCTGAACCATGACCACGCTGGACATCCACAACCCGGCCACCGGGCAACTCATCACCTCATTGACGGCCGATGACGCTGGCAGCGTCGCCACCAAGGCCCAGGCCGCTCGCGCCGCGCAACCAGCTTGGGCCGCCGTGCCCATGGCAGACAAGCTGGCCATCATCCAGCGCTTTCGCGCCGGCCTGGTGGCCGAGCTCGACACCTTGGCCTTGACGCTGACACAAGAGATGGGCAAGCCGGTCTCGCAAGCCAAGAACGAGATCAACGGCCTGTTGGGCCGCATTGACTTCTTCGTGGAGCAAGCCGAGCGCGCCGTGGCCGACGAGCATGTTTTTGATGGCGGCGGCATGCACGAACAAATCAGCCACGTGCCCCTGGGCGTGGTGGCCAACACCTCGGCTTGGAACTACCCTTACTTTGTGGGCTGCAACGTCATCGTGCCGGCGCTGCTGACCGGCAACGTGGTGCTCTACAAGCCCAGCGAACACGCCACGCTCAGCGGCCGGAACATCACCCGGCTGCTGCACGCGGCCGGCGTGCCCGCGGCGGCCCTGCAGTGCCTGGTGGGCGGCGGCGCAGTGGGTGCGGCGCTGCTGGAGCAACGCATCGACGGCCTGTTTTTCACCGGCAGCCACGCCACCGGGCAACGCATCGCCGTGACGCTGGCGCCGCGCCTGGTCAAGCTGCAACTGGAGCTCGGCGGCAAGGACCCCACCTATGTGCGCGCCGATGCCAACGTCAAGGCCGCCGCCGAAAGCCTGGCCGACGGGGCCATGTACAACAATGGGCAGAGCTGTTGTTCGGTGGAGCGCATCTACGTGCACGCCAGTGTCCACGACGAATTTGTGCGGCACTTCCTGGCCACGGTGGCCACCTTCAAGCTGGGTAACCCGCAGGCCGTCGACACCTATATCGGCGCCATCACCCGCGCACCGCAACTGGCCGTGTTGGAAGCCCAGGTGGCCGACGCCGTGGCCAAGGGCGCCACGCTCTGCACCGGCGGCCAGCGCCGCCCGGGGCCGGGCAACTGGTTCGAGCCCACCGTTTTGACGGAAGTCGATCACCGCATGGAGCTGATGCGCGAAGAAAGCTTTGGTCCCGTGATCGGCATTCAAAAGGTCAGTGGGGACGAAGAAGCCGTGAGCCTGATGAACGACACCCGCTACGGCCTGACTGCTGGTGTCTTCACTGCGGATGAGGCGGCAGCGCGCGCGCTGCTGGCGCGGGTGAATGCCGGCAGCGTGTACTGGAACTGCTGCGACCGGGTCAGCCCGCGCCTGCCCTGGTCGGGCCACGGCGACTCAGGCCTGGGTTTGACGTTGTCCACCCATGGCATCCAGACCTTCACCCGGCCCAAGGCCTGGCACTTGCGCCAGCCATGACCTCAGCCGTGAAGTCAGCCGCAACCTCGGCCTCAGCTTCAGCCTTGAGCCGGGCCCATCCAGAACGCACTTTGAAGCAGGCCCCTTGAATCAGCTGGCCCTGTTTGACCTGGACCACACGCTGCTCAACGGCGACAGCGACGTGCTGTGGTGCGACTTTTTGATCGACCAGGGCCTGCTCGACCGCACCAGTTTTGCCCAGCGCAATGCCGCGATGGAACGCGACTACCAGGCCGGCACCGTCAGCACGCAGGCCTTCAGCGAGTTCTACATCTCCACCCTGCGCGGCCGCACCACGGCGTCATGGCAGCCCTGGCGCGAGGCCTTCTTGCGCGACGTGGTGGCACCGCGCATCGGGCCGGCCGCGCGCGCCTTGGTGCGCCAGCGCCAGGCCGACGGTGCACTGGTGGTGCTGACCACCGCCACCAACCGCTTCATCACCGAGCTGACGGCGCGGGATCTGCAGATCGATCACCTGATCGCCACCGACTGCGAGCTGACAGCCGATGGCCACTTCACCGGCCAAGTGCAAGGCACGCCCAACATGCGCGAAGGCAAAGTCACGCGGCTGCACGCCTGGCTGGCCGCGCGGGGGCAGAACCTGGGTGACTTCGAGTCCTGGGCCTACAGCGATTCCAGCAACGACCTGCCTTTGCTGGGAGCGGTGAAGCATCCAGTGGCTGTGCACCCCGACGTCCGGCTGGCCGTCACGGCCGCACAGAAGGGCTGGCCGGTGCTGAGCCTTCACGTCCCCATTTGACAACTCGGCCCGACACCGGGCCCTCAGGTCGCGCGCAGCTGCACCGGGAAGGCATCCGGGGCCGGACGGTGCGGTTAGGCCAGCAGCCCAGCCCATGTGACAAGCCTTCAGCCCGCATGCAAAGCCTGCATGGCGCTTGGTGACAAATTCGGCGGCCCCGCCCCTACAGTCCACAGCCACACCGGCCCGCCCGGTGTCGACCCACAAGGCCGACACCGCACAGGCGGTCCCCACCCTCGCGGCCCGCCGACCCGGCCCTACCCTGGAGACACCCTCATGCCCGAAGCACTTTCATTCGTTCACCCCACCGCCAACAGCCCGTGGGGCACCTACCTCAGCCAGGTCGACCGCGTGGTTCCCTACCTGGGCCACCTGGCCAAGTGGGTGGAAACCCTGAAGCGCCCCAAGCGCGCGCTGATCGTCGACGTGCCGATCGAAATGGACAACGGCGACGTGGCCCATTTCGAGGGCTATCGCGTGCAGCACAACCTGAGCCGCGGCCCCGGCAAGGGCGGTGTGCGCTACCACCCCGACGTCACGCTGGAAGAAGTGATGGCGCTGAGCGCCTGGATGACGGTGAAGTGCGCCGCCGTCAACCTGCCCTATGGCGGCGCCAAGGGCGGCATCCGCGTCGACCCCAAGCTGCTCAGCATCAAGGAGCTGGAGCGCATGACGCGCCGCTACACCAGCGAGATCGGCATCATCATCGGGCCGCAGCGCGACATCCCCGCGCCCGACGTCAACACCAACGGCCAGATCATGGCCTGGATGATGGACACCTATTCGATGAACACCGGCACCACCGCCACCGGCGTGGTCACCGGCAAGCCCATCCACTTGGGCGGCAGCCTGGGGCGTGTGAAGGCCACCGGCCGCGGCGTGTTTGTCACTGGCCGTGAAGCGGCCCGTCGACTGGGTCTGAACCTGAACGGCGCCCGCGTGGCGGTGCAGGGCTATGGCAACGTCGGTTCATCCGCAGCCGAGCTCTTTGCGCAGGCCGGTGGCATCGTGGTGGCGGCGCAAGACCACACCGGGACCATCTTCAACGACAAGGGGTTCGACATCGCCGACTTGGCCGCCTATGTGCGCACCCGCGGAGGTGTAGGCGGCTTCCCGGGCGCTGAAGCGATGGACGGCGAGTCCTTCTGGGACGTCAAGTGCGACATCCTGATCCCGGCCGCACTGGAAGGCCAGATCACGGCCGCCCGCGCCCACCGCATCAAGGCCAAGCTGGTGCTGGAAGGCGCCAACGGCCCCACGGTATCTGAAGCCGACGACATCTTGGGCGACCGTGGCGTGTTGGTGGTGCCCGACGTGATCTGCAACGCGGGCGGCGTGACCGTCAGCTACTTTGAATGGGTGCAGGACTTCAGCAGCTTCTTCTGGAGCGAAGACGAGATCAACGTGCGCCTGGACAAGATCATGGTCGACGCGCTGAAAAAGATCTGGGACACCGCCGACCGCCACAAGACCACGCTGCGCACCGCGACTTTTGCCGTGGCCTGCGAACGAATCCTCATTGCACGCGAAGAGCGGGGTCTGTATCCGTGATGTAAGGGCGACTGGGCATAGGCGACCCATGGGCTTGCCTATAGGATGTATGGACTATGTCTGCGCCGCTGCTTTTGTCACGCCGTCACGCCGTCCTGCGCAACTGGGCCACAGCAAAAGCCGTTGCCACGTTGCTGGCCCTGCTGCCCGGGTTGGCCGCCGCGCAAATCACCCCCAAGGCGGAACGCGAGATCACCAGTCTGTTGCAGGCCGTGGGCAGCTCGGGCTGCCAGTTCATCCGCAGCGGTACAGCCTACGCGGCAGACCGCGCGCAAGCGCATTTGCTTAAAAAGTACGAGCACATGGCCTCGCGCAACATGCTGGGCTCGGCCGAAGACTTCATCGTCAAGGCCGCCACGCGCAGCAGCATGTCGGGAGAAGCCTATGCCATGCGCTGCGGGGACGCGCCACCCCAACGCTGTGACGAGTGGTTGATGACCAGGCTCAAAGCCATGCGGCAGACTTCGCCCAACTGAGCAGACCGCTCTGCAGCCAGTCTGTCGCCTCTACAACAAGCCCAGGGGCACCAGCGGGCGCAGCAGCATCAACTTGAGGCGCAGCCACAGCGAAGAGTCGGGCTCTTCGGTCAGCACCACTTCCTGGCCGTCTTCAATGGCCAGCCATTCGCACCATTCGCCGTTGGCGCTCAGGCGCAAGCGGTAGGCACTTTGCAACCGGTCGATGTCGATGATGCGCAGCATCTCGCGCGCCAGTTGCGGGCTGTTGATCACCGCACCCAGTTCGGTGTTGATGGTGGCCGAGCGCGGGTCCAGGTTCATCGAACCCACAAACAGCACCTTGCGGTCCACCACCGCCAGCTTGGCGTGCAAGCGCCCCAGGGATTTACCAAAAAGATTTTCGCGCACGTTGCGCTTGACGCGTGAACCGCTGATTTCGTAAAGGTCCACGCCCAGCGCCAGCATCAAGTCGCGGTAGGCGGTGTAGCCGATGTGCACGAAAGGCTCGTCCGTTGCGCCCAGCGAATTGGTCATCGCGGTGACGGCCACGCCGCGTGAACGCAGCTCCGTGAAGAGCGCCATGCCGTCCTTGCCTGGCACCAGGTAAGGCGAAGAAATGACGACTTCCTTCTGCGCCTTGCGCAGCGCTTCAAAAACGTTGTAGGTGACGCTGGTTTCTTCCAGTTCGCCACCAGTTTCGCCGTCAAAGGGTTTGTCGGGGTGGTCGGCAAAGACATAGGCCTCGGCCCAGATCAAGCCCAGGCGGCCGCTGTCCAGGTCTTCCGAGATGGGGCCGTAGCCCAGGATGTCGGTGCGCGGCAAGGGCGGCGGCGGTGGCGTCAGCTCGGGCCCGGTCCACTGCTCAAACTTTTGGCGCAGCTCGGCGGGCGTCATCGATGTGCGTGCAAAGGCCTCCAGCGGGTAGACGGCGTCGGCGTTCCAGTAGCGGTCAAACAGCCCCTGCAGCGGCTGCATGACCCAGCCCACGGCAAAGGCGTCCACGTCAATGAAGTTTTGCCCCATGGTGTTGCGCAGGAAGTACTCGTTGGCCACGTTGCGCCCGCCTATCACCGCCATTGCACCGTCGGCCACAAACAGCTTGTTGTGCATGCGGTGGTTGACGCGCTTGATGTCGCCGAAGGACGCCAGGAAGCGGGTCAACTGCCCAGACGAGCGCGCGCAGCAAAAGGGGTTGAACAGCCGCACTTCGACATTGGGGTGGGCGGCCAACGACAGGAACAGTTCGTCGGAGTCGCTGGTGTAGAAGTCGTCGATCAACAGCCGCACGCGCACACCGCGCACGGCCGCGTCGCGCAGCGCACGCAGCAGCCAGCGGCCGCTTTCGTCGTTGGCCAGGTTGTAGTACTGGACGTCCAGTGAAACTTGGGCGCGACGCGCCAGTTCCACCCGGGTGTCCAGCGAAAACTTGCCCAGCGGCATCAGCCGAAAGCCCGACTGGTCGGGCGCAGGGCGGTAGCTGCTGGCAATGCGGCCCAGCGTGGTGTCGGGCGACAGGGCAATGGCCTCGGTGTGTCTGGCGGCGCGCTCCACCTGTGGCAGCGTGCCACAGCCACCCAGCGCCAGAAGCAGCAAGACCAGCAGGCCGGCGCAAGCGGCGCGCAGCCAGGCGCTGTGCAGGCGCAAAGGCAGGGCAGGCAAGGCCATTGCGACAGTGGTCGGAGAAACGCTTGTCATCATCAGTTCTCTCAGAACGGTGGCAGCAAGATGCCGGCGCGGAAAGCCAGCACGCAGGAATAGGCAAGCAGCGGCGGGCCGCCAGATGAATCTTGATTCAGCACACGCCTTGCACGGCCTTCGGGGTTGATCATGGCGCAGTCCGCTGTGGCCATGGCAACATCCGGTGAGTCGGTTTGGAAGCTGGAGCATTTCATGAACAACCAACGCCGTGCGCTTTTGAGCCTCTTGAAAGGCGCCATGATGGCCTTGAACGCTCAGGCGGCGCTGGACGTTGGCGACAAGGCACCCGACTTTTCCACCTTGGCGGCCAAGGCTGGCCAGTCATTCCAGTTTTCGCTGTCGGCTGCGCTGGCCAAAGGGCCGGTGGTGCTTTATTTTTTTCCAGCCGCCTTCTCGGAAGGCTGTTCGATCGAGGCTCACGCCTTTGCCGAAGCCATACCCGAATTTGAAGCCCTGGGCGCCACGGTGGTGGGGGTCTCGCGCGACGACATCACCGTCTTGTCCCGTTTTTCGGTGCAAGCCTGCAACGGCAAGTTTGCGGTGGCTTCCGACGAGACCCTGGCCATTGCCCGGTCGTTTGACGCCACCATGCAGCACCGGGCCGACTACGCCAACCGGGTGTCCTATGTCATTTCACCGGCTGGCAAAGTGACTTACAGCTACCTGAGCCTGGATCCGACACGCCATGTGGGCAACACCTTGGCGGCCTTGCGCGAGCTCAAGCAGCGTTTGACCCAGTGACTGTTGCGCTCCCGCAACGCGCCGGCGTGCGCACGGGAGCAGGTCGGCAGCCTTGATTCGCCCTGTTCTGTCTGGGCGTTTTGTCGGCGGGGCTGATTTTGGTGTGTCAACGCCACCGCGTCGGGTCGCGTTGAACCGCACGGAGGGTCGTTGCATCCGGAGAGGCCGATCTAGAATCGGTTGCTGTGGGTTCGAACGATCCGGCGTCCAGGCGCTGCGAAGCGTCTGAATTTTGATTCCACCCCCAGACCGTTGATCCGGTCACGCGCGGTTCAGAGTGCACATCCGTTGTTCCGGACCGCAAAACCAAACTGTTAGGAGAATCACATGAACTTCAAAAACATCGCTGTCCTGTTCGCTGCCGTGTCCGCCCTGGTCGCCCAAGGCGCCATGGCCCAGACCGCCGCCCCCGCTGCCCGCGCTGACGTGAAGGCCGCGACTGTGGATGCCAACAAAAAGGGTGACAAGGTCGGTGCTGGCGAAGCTGGCGCACCCGTTGCCAAGCCCGCTGCCAAGTCGGAAGTCGACCGCAAGGCCGTCAAGGCCGAAGCCGCTGGCGCCCAGAAAAAGGGCGACAAGACCGGCGCCGGTGAAGCCGGTACGCCAGTCGCCAAGCCCGGCAAGTCGGAAAAGGCCCGCGCTGACGTGAAGGCCGAGACCGTTGCCGGCAACAAAAAGGGCGACAAGGTCCCCGCTGGTGAAGGTGCTGCTGCTCCTGTCACCGCCCCCAAGAAGTAAGCTCTACGGTCAGCCGCCCAGCGCGGCACCAAAGCAAAGCGACGGTCTTTCGAGACCGTCGCTTTTTTTCGTCTACAAGCAGGGTCTGCCGCTGCCGCCACAGACCCCATCGGGGCCGACCTGAACCAGCGCCTCACAGTGTTGCCACAATGGCGAAATGAACAAACCCACCAATCCCTATGCTGCCCACAACCCCTACGCCGGTGGTCTGGGCGGTCAGTCCGCCTACGCCACAGCCCCCAGCGCGCCCACCGCCGCCACCCTGCCAGCCGGCGGGGCATCGGACTGGGTCTACGACGTCACCGAGGCCGACATCCAGACCCGCGTTCTGGAACGTTCGATGCAGGTGCCGGTGCTGCTGGACTGCTGGGCGCCTTGGTGCGGGCCCTGCAAGAGCCTGGGGCCGATGCTGGAGAAGATCACGCAGGCCTACGGCGGCGCGTTCGAGCTGGCCAAGATCAACACCGACGAAGCGCCCAACATCTCGGCTGCGCTGCGCATTCGCAGCATTCCGCTGGTGGTGCTGTTCATCGGCGGCAAACCGGTCGACCAGTTCACCGGTGCGCTGCCCGAAGGCCAGATCCGCGCTTTCCTGGACAAGCACCTGCAGCCGCCTGGCGACCCGATGGAAGAGATCCGCGCTGAAGCCGCTGCGGCCGAACCCGAAGCCGCCGAGTCCTTGCTGCAAGAAGCGCTGGGCATGGTGCCAGGCCACCCCGATGCCACGGCCGACCTGGCCGAACGCTGGCTGGCACGCGGTGTGGCCCTGCCCGAGGTGACTGCGCTGCTCGACGCCGTGCCCCTGGAGGCGCGCGGCGACCGCGATGCTTCACTGCGCAAGCGGCTGCAAATTCTGGGCAACCGTCCGGCGGGCGACTCCGCTGCCTTGGCCGCGCGCATCGCTGCCAACGGCAAAGACTTTGAAGCGCGCTTTGCCTTGGCCGCACTGCAGGTCTTTGAAGGCGAATTTGCCGCCGCCTTTGACAACCTGCTGGAGGTGGTGCTGCGCGACAAGGCCGAAGGCAAGCCCGACCGCGAACGCGCGCGCAAACAGCTGATCGACTGGTTTGACGCTTGCCCCGATGCCGAAGCGGTGAGTCGCGGACGTCGCTACCTGGGCATGTACCTGAACTGATCCAGCGCCTGGCCCTGGCCTCGGTCCAGGCGTCTGCATGCGCCTGCGTGCGCCTGGAGGCACTCGCGGGAAGGCGGCCGCAGACTTCAGGTTCCGAAGGTCACGTCCACCGCCATCGTGGCGTCGCCCGGCTTGCCCTTGATTTTCAGCGTGACACCCGACCACTTTCCGCTGGGCAGGTTGAGTGGCGGCTTGGTGGTCTTGCCGATGCTGCGCTTGGCACCAAAGGGATAAAGGTCGCCGCTATCGCCAGGGTTGCCAGCCCCGAAGATGCCCGCCAGATCGCGCTTGCCATCGGCCTGGATCAGCTCGATGGCCAACGACGTTTCGTCGTTGACGTCTTCGACGGCCTCATCCACCACATAGCAGGCAATGCCTTCGTCGGTAAGGTGGCTGTCCTGGAACTGGCGGCGCCGGTATTCGACCACCAGGTACTGCTGCTCGGTCATGGTTTTGCGGTTCTGGATGACCAGGCACTGGCCGCCTTCAGCGGCCGGGCTGAGCACCAGGTTGAGCGTGGTCTTGGTGACCACCGTCGGCTTGATCCAGCCGTGGAACATGCGCAGCATGGCATTGGGCAGCACGGGTGTGGTGCCGTTGTTGCCCCAGCTGCCAGACGCCATCAGGCAGTAGGCGCCCAAGCCGTTGCTGGTCAGGTTTTCGCTTTCGCCGGTGTCGTAGTAGTCGGCCCAGCGCGCCGCCAGATGGCCCCACTCGTGCGCGCAAACCCCCACCTTGCAGTCCTCGGGCACCGTGAGGTAAGTCGACACCGACAGGCCAGGCGCCACCACGGGGCTGCCCGGCACCGTCCACTTGTGGCTCCAGATGTCGGAGCGCTCGCTGGTCTCTTCGGCACCGCGCCCGGCGTGCACGATGAAGAGGGCGGTGACCACTTTTTCACCCAGGGCGTCATAGGGCTTGAAGTCCACACCGGCGGCCAAGGCGGCGGCAATGGCGTCCCGCGCCAAGCCCTGTGAATTGCGTGGGAAGGTGTCGCCCATGCCGTGTTCGGACCCGGCATAAAAGCTGATGGGCTGGGGCATGCGAAACCAGCCGAAAACCGCGCCTTGCACGTCGATGCCATGCTGGATGGGTTTGTTGCCGGTTCCCGCCTTGAAGTCACTGATGTCACGGAAGTACTCGCGCATGGACCCGGTGACAAATTCGTTGCCCAGGCCAAACAACATGTTCCTGAACCGCGTGGTGCTGTTTTCGGGCAGGTGCGGTTTGTCGGGGAAGTCGACCAGCAAGACCAGGGTCCGCACCACGCCGGCCAACTTCTTGGTCGGGCGGCTGATCTTCTGCGCGCCGCGGGTGACCTTGGCGTCCATGCGCCCGTCATCCAGGCCGCGAAAACTTTGACCCCGGCGCGACGAAATCCAGTAGTCAAACCAGTGCTTGAAGGTGGTGTCCTTGGGCAGCTTTCCGTCGGCCATCAGGTCGCGGTAGCGCTGCAGCAGGTTCTGCATCAGGCCCGGGGATGGTGGCACGCGGCAAGGCGCGTCGCCGCCACAAGCACAGCTTGCACGCGCCAGAGCGTGCGGTTGAAGGCGGCGGTAGCTCGAAGAATCCATGGGGTCTCCTGCGCTGCGGGTCAATGCCCAGCGGGATGCCCAGGCTGCGCTGCAGCCACCCGCTCGTCAAGACCGATCGGCCCACAAGCTAGGGAGGCGTGCGCCCCGGTACCCAGTGAGCCCGCTGAACCCGCTGAGCCCGTCAGTCCAGCTTGATGTTGCGTTTGGCGATCAGGGCCGACCAGCGCTCGGCCTCACCTTTGACATAGCCAGCGAAGTCAGCGGCGCTGCGTGGCTGCACCTCCGATCCCGCCCCCGCAAACTTGGCCTTCACGTCGGCGCTGGCCAAAACCTTGCGCAGCTCCACTGACAGGCGGTCGACCACGTCCTTGGGCATGCCTGCGGGGCCTACCAAGCCCTGAAAGCCCACCGCTTCCATGCCCGCCAAACCCAGTTCGCGCACGGTGGGCACGTCGGGCAGGTTGGCGTCGCGGCTCGGCCCGGTCACGGCCAAGGCCTTCAGCCGCCCACCCTTGATTTGCGGCAGCAGCACGGTGCCGGCGTCGATCAGCAAATGGGTCTGGCCGCCAATCAGGTCGGTGACGGCCGGTGCACTGCCTTTGTAGGGCACGTGCAGCAGGTCGATGCCGGCCACGCTGTTGAGCAACTCGCCATTGAGGTGGGTGGAAGCGCCCTGGCCGCCACTGGCAAAGTTGGCTTTGCCAGCGCTGGCCTTGGCCCATTCGACAAACTGCTTCAAGTCTTTGGCCGGGTGGTCGGCACGGGTGGCGGCGATGTAGGCGCTCTCGGCGATCTGACCCACGTAGCTGAACTGCGCCACCGGGTCATACGGTTTTTTGGCTTGCAGGTAGGGCGCAATGGCAAACGGCCCGGTGTTGGCCACCAGCAGTGTGTAGCCGTCAGGCGCTGCACGGGTGAGTTCGGTGGCGGCAATCACACCGCCGGCGCCGGCCTTGTACTCGATGACCACGGGTTGCCCCAGCGCGGCTTCCAGGCCCGCCTGGATGGTGCGGGCGGTGAAGTCGATGCCACCCCCGGGTGGAAAGCCCACGATCAACTTGATGGGCTTGCTGGGGTAGGTGCCTTGAGCCATGACCCAAGGCGACGCAACAACAGCGGTCAGTGCGGATACGAAGTTGCGGCGGTGCATGGTGGGTCTTCCGAAGGTTCAACCCATGCTAAACCGCGCCGGTCAGCTCAGACCCGCGAGCAATTCCGCATTGCCACCCGCCGCCGCGGTGTTGATGGTGACGGTCTGCTCGCCGCAGAAGCGATACAGATAGTGCGGGCCGCCGGCCTTGGGGCCAGTGCCGCTCAGACCCTCACCACCAAAGGGCTGCACGCCCACCACGGCGCCAATCATGTTGCGGTTGACGTAAACGTTGCCGATGCGCGCCGCGTCCGCGATCCGCTGCGCGCGGCTGTCGATGCGCGTCTGAACGCCCAGCGTCAGGCCGTAGCCCAGCGCGTTGATCTGGCGCACCACGTCCATCACGTCGCCACCCCAGCGCACCACGTGCAGCACCGGGCCAAAGATCTCCTGCTCCAGGTCGGCGATGCGCGCCAGCTCAAAGGCCACCGGTGGCACCAGGCGCGGAAAACGCGACGTCGTGACCCGCGTTTCACCCAGCAGCTTGGCGCTGCCACGCAGGCGCTGCACGTGGGCGCTGATGCCGGTGAAGGCCTCGTCGTCGATGACCGGGCCGACGTCGGTGGCCAGCAGCGCCGGGTCACCCACGTTGAGCTCCGCCAGCGCACCGCGCAGCATCTCGATCACGCCGTCGGCGATGCCTTCATGCACGCACAGCAAGCGCAAGGCGCTGCAGCGCTGGCCGGCGCTGCGAAAGGCGCTTTGCACCACGGCGTCGATCACCTGCTCGGGCAGGGCGGTGCTGTCCACCACCATGGCGTTGAGGCCGCCGGTCTCGGCAATCAAGGGCACGATCGGGCCGTCCTTGGCTGCCAGCGTGCGGTTGATGATGCGGGCCACCGGGGTGCTGCCGGTGAAGCACACCCCCGCGGTGTGCGGGTGCGCCACCAGCGCCGCGCCCACGGTTTCGCCCAAACCGTGCACCAGTGCCACGGCGTCAGCAGGCACGCCCACTTCATGCAGCAGCGCCACAAAACGTTGCGCCACGGCGGGCGTTTGTTCGGCCGGCTTGGCGGCCACCGTGTTGCCCGCCACCAGCGCGGCCACCACCTGGCCAGCAAAGATGGCCAGCGGGAAGTTCCAGGGGCTGATGCAGACAAACACACCTCGGCCGTGCAGGCGCAGCAGGTTGCTCTCACCCGTGGGGCCGGGCAGGGCCTGGTCGGCCAGGCGGGCTTCGGCCTGGTCGGCGTAATAGCGGCAGAAGTCCACCGCTTCGCGCACTTCGGCGATGCAGTCGCCCAGCGTCTTGTGGGCCTCCCTAACCAGCAAGCCACAGTACTCGGGCAAACGTGCGTCCAGCAAGTCGCCGGCCCGGCGCAGCAGTGCGGCGCGCTCGGCCACCGAGCGGCCTGACCAGGCGTCGAATCCTGCATGAAGGCGGTTCATGGTGGCGTCGACTTGCGCACCATCGGCCATCGCCAACACAGGCACCTGTGTGGCGGCCAGCGCCGCTTCCAAGGGTTCACGCATCGCCAGGCAGGCCAGGTCAGCCCCCGTGGAGTTGGCCCTGGCGGCACCGTACAGCGCAACGGGCAAAGGTAAGGCCGGCGCAGCGGCTGCGGCCAATGGAGAAGCCAGCAGCGCTTCGGCGCTGACCATCTCATCGGCCAGCTGGTGCACAAAGGACGAGTTGGCACCGTTTTCCAGCAGGCGGCGCACCAGGTAGGCCAACAGGTCGCGGTGCTCGCCCACCGGCGCATAGACCCGGCAAGGCACGCTGCCGTCCTTCAGCACTTCGCGGTAAACACCTTCGCCCATGCCGTGCAGGCGCTGCATCTCAAAGGCCGCGCCAGCCTTGTGGGTCAGCTGCAGGATGGCGGCAATGGTGCCGGCGTTGTGGGTTGCAAATTGCGGGTAGATGACAGCGTGGTGGTGCACCAGGCGGGCCGCGCAGGCCAGGTAGCTGATGTCGGTGTGGTGCTTGTGGGTGAACACCGGGTAGCCCGGCAAGCCGGCTTCCTGGGCGCGTTTGATTTCACCGTCCCAGTAAGCGCCCTTGACCAGCCGCACCATGAAACGCAGGCTGTGTTGTTTGGCGATGCGCGCCACCTCGTCCACCA
The DNA here is from genome assembly GCA_031375065.1 of Rubrivivax sp. Classification (GTDB taxonomy): domain Bacteria; phylum Pseudomonadota; class Gammaproteobacteria; order Burkholderiales; family Burkholderiaceae_C; genus Rubrivivax. Next base: position 15,230 of record JANMHH010000149.1, read on the forward strand.
CCTCCAGCGCGCGGGTTTGGTAGGCCTGCACCGCCAGGCCAAAGCCCTGCCACTGAGGATGATGCTGCGCGATGTACGCAGCCAAGGTCTCCAGGAGGTCCAGTGAAATCTCGAGCCGATCGCTCTCTTCAGCGTCGATGGTCAGGTTGATGTTGGCCCGCGCCGCCTGGTCCACCAGGCTTTGCACGCGGGGCAACAGCTCAGAAAACACCCGCTCACGCTGGGCGTCTTCATAACGCGAGAACAAGGCGCTGAGCTTGATGCTGATGCCGTCGGCCGACATCGGTGAACTTGCAACCTTGGACCCCGCGATGGCCGCGATGGCGTTACGGTAGCTGGCCAGGTAACGCTCGGCGTCGCGCTCGGTGCGCGCGCCTTCGCCCAGCATGTCGTAACTGAAGCGCAGGTTGGCCATCGCCTTGCGCTGGCTGGCCGCCTCGACCATGGCTTCACCGATCGTGCGGCCCAGCACAAACTGCCGGCCCAGCAGCTGGATGGCGCGCACGGTGGCCGCCACCACGGTGCGCGAGCCCAGGCGCTGCAGCAAGCCCGGCGGGTTGTCGCTCTCGGGCAGGAACTTCTTGCTCAGCGCGATGGCACTGGCGCTGATCTGCGCCAGCATCTTGTGCGGGCTGCCCTCGGCCCCGCTGCCGTCAAACTCGCCACGCCCCAGCTGGTCGGCGGTCAGCGCGATGGCGGTTTCAGCGTCGGGCACACGCAGCAAGGCTTCGGCCAGGCGCATCAGCGCCAGTCCTTCGGAACTGCTGATCGGGTACTCGCGCAGCAGGCTTTCCATGGCCCAGAAGGGCGCCGGCTGCTCGCGCACCGCGCGCACCCAGGGCGTGGCCGTCGCCAGCACGGCCGGCCAGTCCAGGCTGCTTTGCACCGCGCTCAGCGCGGCGTCGACAGCGTCGGCTTCAGGGCGATAGGGGAAGGGCAGGCGGGCAGGGCTCATGGCGGTCCTAGAAGGGGCTTGCGTCGAGAGACTTTGTCGGGACTGAGGCGTGTCGACAAAAGCGGCAGCTTATGCCTGTCAGGGCCACACCGGATTCGGAAAAACCGCCGCCTGCCGGAGAATCATTCACCATGAACACCGCAGACCCCCAGAGCCCGCGCGGCGACCGCGACATCGACAAGATCGACCGCCGCATCCTGCGCGTGCTGCAGGCCGATGGCCGCATCAGCAACCTCAAGCTGGCCGAAGAGGTGCACCTGTCACCCACCGCGGTGCTCGAACGTGTCAAGCGCCTGCACCGCGAAGGCTACATCCTGGGCTATGAGGCCAAACTCAACCCGCTGAAACTGGGCGCGGGCCTGCTGGTGTTCGTCGAAATCCTGCTCGACCGCACCGTGCACGACGTGATGGACACCTTCAAGGCCGCCGTGCAGGTGCGCCCGGAAATCCTGGAGGCGCACCTGGTGGCAGGCGGTTTTGACTACCTGCTCAAGACCCGCGTGGCCGACATGGCGGCCTACCGCGAATTCATCGGCAGCGTGATCTGGACGCTGCCGGGCGTGCGCGAAACCCGCACCTACGCGGTGATGGAAGAGGTCAAGAACAGCAGCTTGCTGCCGGTCTAGGCTTCCAGCCAGCGCGGCTGGATCGGCATTGCGGCCCGCTCAGTTGAACTTCGGGCCCGCGCTGGGCGGCCGGTTGCGCTCGGCCTCTCTGGCGCCGGCCGCGTCGGTGGTCTTCAGCAGCCGGTCGGTGGTTTTGGACCGAATCCGGCTGCCGGTGATGACCTCAGGCTCGCCGGCGGCCGGGGAGGCGCCCGTTGTCTGTGCACTGCCGGCCAACTGCAGGGCCTGCGGAGTGGGGGCCGGCGTGGCACAGGCCGCCAAGACAGCGGTGAATACCGCGCTGCCCAGAAGGTGCGTTCGGCTGGGACGGTGAGCCATGGAGATCTCCGGAAGTCGCTTGCAGGTTGGCAGTTTGGCGATCACCACGCCAAAGCGCAAGTCAGCGGTGCGGCCTGAGCAGCCACGTCCGCCACCGACCCGGCTGAAGACCTGGCCAGCGCTGAACAGCAACCTGGGCTTTGTGGCGCGGCGCGCGCGGGCTTGATCAACCACAGCTCTGGCGCCACTGCAGATCGTCACCGAGCCCCAAAAATGGCCGTGCCCACCCTGACCATGGTGCTGCCTTCGGCCACCGCAGCCTCGAGGTCGGCGCTCATGCCCATCGACAGCGTGTCCAGCGGCAATCCTTGCGCGCACAGCAAGGCCAGCAGTTCGCGCAGCTGGGCGTGTGGCCTGCGCTGCGCTTGCGGGTCGACAACGGGCTCCGGGATGCTCATCAGACCCCGCAGCTGAACACGGTCGTTCGGCAAGCTGGCCACCGCTTGGGCCAAGGCCAGCACGTCCTGCGGGTCGACTCCGCCCTTGCTGGCCTCACCGCTGACATTGACCTGCAGGCACAACTGCAAAGCCGGCAGACCCGGCGGCCGCTGCTCGGCCAGGCGCTGGGCGATCTTGAGCCGGTCCACCGAGTGAACCCAATCGAAGGACTCGGCCACCGGACGCGTCTTGTTGCTTTGCAGCGGTCCGATCAGGTGCCACTGCAGCTGGCTGCGCAGGTCGCTCAAGGCTTCGATCTTGGCCAGCGCCTCTTGCACGTAGTTTTCGCCAAAGGCGTGCTGGCCCTGGGCCAGCGCGTCGCGCACGGCCTGGGCTGGCTGGGTCTTGCTCACCGCCAACAAAGTGACGCCCGCCTCACCGCCCAAACCCGGCGCTTGCGTGACGATGTTGGCACGACGGCCGGCATCGCTGCAGGCCGCGGCGATGCGCTGCTTCACTTGTTGCAGGTTACTTCCGATGCTGCCCATAATCCCTCGAAGCCCGTGCGCTCACAGCGCGCTGCATTTTCACCCGCTGGCGCCGGCCGGCCCTATCTGCACATGGACATCACCCAGCTGTTGGCCTTTTCGGTCAAGAACAAGGCCTCCGACCTGCACCTTTCGGCGGGCCTGCCGCCGATGATCCGGGTCCACGGCGACGTGCGGCGCATCAACGTCGAAGCGCTCGACCACAAGGCAGTGCACGCCATGGTCTACGACATCATGAACGACTCCCAGCGCAAGCACTACGAAGACACGCTGGAATGCGACTTCAGCTTCGAGATCCAAGGCTTGGCGCGCTTTCGGGTCAACGCCTTCAACCAGAACCGTGGTGCTGGCGCCGTCTTTCGAACCATTCCCAGCAAGATCCTGACGCTCGAGCAGCTGGGCACGCCGAAGGTCTTTGCCGAGCTGGCGTTGCGCCCGCGCGGCCTGGTGCTGGTGACCGGCCCCACCGGCTCGGGCAAGAGCACCACCTTGGCGGCCATGGTCAACCACCTCAATGAAAACGAGTTTGGCCACGTGCTGACGGTGGAAGACCCGATCGAATTTGTGCACGAGAGTAAAAAGTGCCTGATCAACCAGCGTGAGGTGGGCCCGCACACGCTCAGCTTCAACAACGCCTTGCGCTCGGCGCTGCGCGAAGACCCGGACGCGATCCTGGTCGGCGAGTTGCGCGACCTGGAAACCATCCGCCTGGCGCTGACGGCGTCTGAAACGGGCCACCTGGTGTTTGGCACGCTGCACACCAGCAGCGCGGCCAAGACCGTTGACCGCGTGGTGGACGTGTTCCCGGCGGCCGAAAAAGAAATGGTCCGCGCCATGCTCTCCGAGTCGCTGGTGGCGGTCATTTCACAGACCCTGTGCAAACTCAAGGACGGCAGTGGCCGGGTGGCGGCGCACGAGATCATGCTGGGCACCAGCGCCATCCGTAACTTGATACGCGAGGCTAAAGTCGCGCAGATGTATTCAAGTATTCAAACCGGCAACAGCGTGGGCATGCAAACACTGGATCAAAATCTGACCGATCTGGTCAAACGCAATATCATCAGCCCGGCGGAGGCGCGCGGCAAAGCCAAGATTCCAGATAACTTCCCTGGCTGAAAACCTTCACCTCAATCACATTAAGCTATGCACCGAAGTGTCACCTCACGGAGCAAAACATGACTGGACTATTTGGCCGCAAGGTCCGCGATGCCGAATCAAACAACGGCGAGGAAGCTTCTGAGTCCTTGCTGTTTTCGACCGCATTTGCCGGCTTGGGACTGGAACCCTCCCTTTTGGTGCCGTGGGAAGCGCGTGCAGTTGAGGTCGACGCCAAACGCGTCAACTCAGAGCGGGGCGGCCGACTTTTGCAGGAAGTCTGGGCCAACGACAAATACATGAACCAGTTGGATCAGGCTTCCATCGGCAGCCTGACACGGTTTTTTGACTTCGCCCATGTTGCCAGCAACCGCGATGTCATACGCCAGGATGAATACGGCAACTTCATGATCGTGCTCTTGACGGGCACGATTGCCGTCGATCGCGTACAGCCTTGGGGCGAACGCCTTCGCCTGGCTGAGACCCGGGCGGGCGAGATATTGGGTGAAATGTCCCTTTTGGACAGCGGCATCCGCTTTTCGACGTGCACCTCACTGAGCGAATGTGAAATGGCAGTGCTAAGTGCTGAGGGCATGGACGAGATGATGGATGCCGACCCAAAGCTGGCCGCCAGCCTCGTGGCCTTGTTGGCGCGCAAATTGTCCTTGCGGCTGCGAGTTGTGAGCGCGCGTTTGAGTGACACCAAACCCACTGAGCCGAA
>JANMHH010000158.1:0-2197 GCA_031375065.1 Rubrivivax sp.
CCCTGGTTGATCGCCGGATCGGCCTCAGGCTTTGCGGCGCACCGACGCCACCAGCGGCTTTCAGAACGCCGCAATGCCCGTCATCGCGCGACCCAGGATCAGCGCATGGATGTCGTGCGTGCCTTCATAGGTGTTGACCACTTCCAGGTTGACCAGGTGGCGGGCCACGCCATATTCATCCGAAATGCCGTTGCCGCCCATCATGTCGCGCGCGGTGCGGGCGATGTCCAGGCTCTTGCCGCAGCTGTTGCGCTTCATGATGCTGGTGATCTCGACCGAGGCCGTGCCCTCGTCCTTCATGCGGCCCAGGCGCAGGCAGCCCTGCAGGCCGAGCGTGATTTCGGTCTGCATGTCGGCCAGCTTTTTCTGGATCAGCTGGTTGGCCGCCAGCGGCTTGCCAAACTGCTGGCGGTCCAGCACGTATTGGCGGGCGCGGTGCCAGCAGTCTTCGGCCGCGCCCAGTGCGCCCCAGGAAATGCCGTAGCGCGCGCTGTCCAGGCAGGTGAAGGGGCCCTTCAGGCCGCGCACATCGGGGAAGGCGTTTTCTTCAGGGCAGAACACGCCGTCCATCACGATCTCACCGGTGATGCTGGCGCGCAGGCCCACCTTGCCGTGAATGGCTGGGGCGCTCAGGCCCTTCATGCCCTTGTCCAGGATGAAGCCGCGGATGGCGCCGGCGTCGTCCTTGGCCCAGACCACAAACACGTCGGCGATGGGGCTGTTGCTGATCCACATCTTGCTGCCGCTGATGCTGTAGCCACCAGGCACGGCCTTGGCGCGCGTGACCATGCTGCCGGGGTCGCTGCCGTGGTTGGGCTCGGTCAGGCCAAAGCAGCCGATCCATTCACCACGCGCCAGCTTGGGCAGGTACTTCTGCCTTTGCGCCTCGGTGCCAAAAACGTTGATCGGCAACATCACCAGCGAGCTCTGCACGCTCATCATGCTGCGGTAGCCGCTGTCCACCCGTTCGACCTCACGCGCCACCAGGCCGTAGCAGACGTAGTTCAGTCCGGCGCCGCCATAGGCTTCGGGGATGGTGGCGCCCAGCAGGCCCAGCTCGCCCATTTCGCGAAAGATGGCGGCGTCGGTTTTTTCGTTGCGAAAGGCCTGCAGCACACGCGGTGCCAGCTTGTCCTGGCAGTAGGCCTGCGCGGCCTCGCGCACCTGGCGCTCGTCGTCGGTGAGCTGCGAATTGAGCAGCAGCGGGTCGTCCCAGTGAAAACTTGCCTTGGTGGCCATGAGGATGCTTCTTTCTTGAATGTGAAGATGGAATGCTTAGGTGGGCACAACAGCGGTGACCTCGATCTCGACCTGTGCACGGTCTTCGATCAACGCCACCACCTGCACGGCGGTCATCGCGATGCCGAAGTCGCCGATCAGCTCGCGAAATACAGCGCCGATCTCGCGGCCGCGGGCCAGGTATTCACGTTTGTCGGTCAGGTACCAGGTCATGCGGGTGATGTGGGCCGGCTGCGCGCCGGCGGCAGCCAGCACATCCACCACATTTTGCAGTGCCTGGCGCACCTGGCCGACCAGGTCGTCGGTGTGGAATTGGCACTGGGCGTCCCAGCCGATCATGCCGGCGACAAAAATCTGCTGGCCCGTGGCCGCCACGCCGTTGGCATAACCCTTGGGGCGGGCCCAGTGGGCAGGTTGCAAAACGGTCTTGTTCATGGGGACTTCCTGCGCGCTGCGCGCTTCGGTATGGGTGCTTGGGAGCGGCCCGGCGCCCTCATGGCATTTCCTTGATCAGGTCGCGGCCGATGATGAGTTGCTGCACCTCGGTGGCGCCTTCGTAGATGCGCAGGCTGCGGATTTCGCGGTACAGGCGCTCCACTGGCGCGCCGCTGACCACACCCAGGCCGCCAAACAGCTGCACAGCCGCATCGATGACATGCTGCGCGCCTTCGGTGGCGGCCAGCTTGGCCATTGCGGCCTGGCGGGTGACGTTTTTGCCCTGGTCGCGTTCCCAAGCGGCGCGGTAAACCAGCAAGGCCGCGCTGTCGATGGTCAGCGCCATCTGCGCCAGCTTGGCTTGCGTCAGCTGAAAGTCGGCCAGGTGGCCACCAAACATCGGGCGGCTCTTGGCGCGGGCCAGGCCTTCTTCCATCGCGCGGCGGGCAAAGCCCAGCGCCGCGGCGGCCACGCTGGTGCGAAACACGTCCAGCGTGCGCATGGCCACCTTGAAGCCTTCGCC
>JANMHH010000211.1:0-2405 GCA_031375065.1 Rubrivivax sp.
CCTGATCAACGCCACCGAACAGGCCGAGGCGGCGTCGAAGGCCAAGAGCCAGTTCCTGGCCAACATGAGCCACGAGATCCGCACGCCGATGAATGCCATCCTGGGCATGCTGGCCTTGCTGCGCAAGACCGAGCTGAGCGCACGCCAGGCCGACTACGCCGTCAAGACCGAGGGCGCGGCCCGCTCGCTGCTGGGTCTGCTCAACGACATCCTGGACTTCTCCAAGGTCGAGGCCGGCAAGATGACGCTGGACGCGCACCCCTTCCGCATCGATCAGCTGCTGCGCGACCTGTCGGTCATCGTCTCGGCCAACGTCGGCGCCAAGCCCGTGGAGGTGCTGTTCGACATCGATGCCCGCCTGCCGCGCCAGGTGGTGGGCGACGCCATGCGCCTGCATCAGGTGCTGACCAACCTGACCGGCAACGCCATCAAGTTCACCGCCCGCGGCGAAGTGGTGCTGTCGATCCGCGTGCTGGAGGAGGGCGAGACCGGCGTGACGATGGAGATCGCGGTGCGCGACACCGGCATCGGCATCGCGCCCGAGAACCACGCCCGCATCTTCAGCGGCTTCACGCAGGCCGAAGCCTCGACGACGCGGCGCTTCGGCGGCACCGGCCTGGGCGTGGCCATCAGCCAGCGCATGGTGGCGCTGATGGGCGGCGAACTGCGGCTGGCCAGCGCCCTCGGCCAGGGCAGCCGATTCCACTTCACCATCACGCTGCCGGTGGTTGGCGAGGCCTTGCGCGACCGCGCAGCAGCCGTCGAAACCGTTGCGCCCGTGCCGGCGCCCAAGGCGCCGCTGCGCGCGCTGATGGTGGACGACAACCCCACCGCACGCGACGTGCTGCAGCGCATGGGCGACTCGCTCGGCTGGACGCTCAGCCTGGCCGACAGCGGCGAAGCCGCGCTGGCGCTGCTGCAGGCGCAAGCGGCGCAGGGCACGCTGTTCGACGCGGTCTTCGTGGACTGGCAGATGCCGGGGCTGGACGGCTGGGCCACCAGCCAGCGCATCCGCGCGCTGGGCTTGGGCGGCAAGACGCCGGTCATCGTCATGGTCACCGCCCACGGGCGCGAGATGCTGGCCCAACGCAGCCCGGCCGACCAGGCGCTGCTGGACGGTTTCCTGGTCAAGCCGGTGACACCGTCGATGCGGTTTGACGCCATACCCGACGCCGGGCTGGGCCAGGGACTTGCAGCCCCCGCGCGCACCGCCAGCGCACCCAGCGCACAGCGCCTGGCCGGCCTACGGCTGCTGGTGGCCGAGGACAACCTCAACAACCAACAGGTCGCGCGAGAGCTGCTGGAATACGAAGGCGCCAGCGTTCACATTGCCAACAACGGCAAGGAGGCGGTCGAAGCCGTGGCGGCCGCCGACCCGCCTTTCGACGTGGTGCTGATGGACCTGCAGATGCCGGTGATGGACGGCTTCACCGCCACACGGATGATCCGCGAGGACCTGGCGCTCCTGACGCTGCCGGTCGTGGCCATGACCGCCAACGCCATGGCCTCCGACCGCGAGGCCTGCCTGGCGGCCGGCATGAACGAGCATGTCGGCAAGCCGTTCGACCTGGATCGTCTGGTGCAGGTGCTGCTGCGCCAGGCCGGGCGCAGCGCGGCAGCGGCCGTGGTAGCCAGCCCTGCCCAGGCCGGTGCAGCCCAAGGCCTGCCCGTGGCCGTGCGCGCAGCTGCAACCCAGGCCGGCGTGCAGATCGACGCGGCGGTCGCGCGGCTGGGCGGCAAGGCCGAGGTCTACCGCCGGATGCTGCAACGCTTCGTCGACGATCTGGCCCGAACGCCGGCCGAACTGCAAAGCCTGGCCCAAGTGGCCGACCGCGCAGCGGCAGCCCGCGCTCTGCACACCGTCAAGGGCGTGGCAGCCACGCTGGGCGCAGACGCACTGGCGGCCGCCGCTGCGCGCGGTGAAAGCGCCCTGCTGGCCGATGGCGGGCCGGCCACTGTGCAGCAGGCGCTGGCGGCTGCCAGTGCCGCCATCGAGGCCGCCGGCCCCGGCCTGCAGGCCTTGCTGCTGGCGCTGCGGCCCGTCGATCTGCCGCTGGCCGCCACGGCCAACGCCGAGATCGACCGACCGGCCTTGCGCCAGGGCCTGCGGCAGTTGGCCGAGTTGCTGCGCAACTCCGACATGGGCGCCATGGAAGCCTGCAGCGGTCTGCACCTGCAGTTTGCCGGCGCCCTGGGCGAGCGTCTGCGCGCGCTCGATGCGGCGGTTGCCGGGCTGGAGTTTGACCCTGCGTTGCGACACTGCGAACAACTCCTGCAGGAGTTTGAGCCATGACCCCGACCCTCCCGGCGGCCAGCACCGGGCGCCGCCCGCGCTTGCTGGTGGTCGACGACCAGCCGGTCAACATCCAGGCGCTGTACCAGGCCTTCGCCGCCGACCACCAGGT
>JANMHH010000264.1:0-19450 GCA_031375065.1 Rubrivivax sp.
CGACTCCAAGCCCGAAGCGATGGACAAGCTCGACCGCCGGTTGATCCAGCTGAAGATCGAGCGCGAAGCGGTGCGCAAGGAAAAGGACGAAGCCTCGATCAAGCGCATGGCCTTGATCGAAGAAGAGATCGACAAGCTGCAGCTCGAAGCCGCCGATCTGGAAGAGATCTGGAAGTCTGAAAAGGCCACCGCCCAGGGCTCGGCGCATGTCAAGGAAGAGATCGACCGCATGCGTCAGAGCATCGACGAGCTCAAGCGCAAAGGCGACTTCAACGCGGTGGCCGAGTTGCAGTACGGCAAGCTGCCCGAACTGGAAAAACGCCTGAAGGACGCGCAGGCCAAGGAAGTCGACAAGAGTGGCAAAAAGGGTAGCGGTCGGCCGCAGCTCTTGCGCACCATGGTCGGCGCCGAGGAGATTGCCGAAGTCGTTTCGCGTGCCACCGGCATCCCGGTCAGCAAGCTGATGCAGGGCGAACGCGACAAGCTCTTGCAGATGGAAACCAAGCTGCACGACCGCGTGGTGGGCCAGGACGAAGCCATCACCGTGGTGGCCGACGCCATCCGGCGCAGCCGCGCCGGCTTGAGCGACCCCAATCGGCCGCTCGGCAGTTTCCTGTTCCTGGGCCCCACCGGTGTGGGCAAGACCGAGCTGTGCAAGGCGCTGGCCGGCTTCTTGTTCGACAGTGAAGACCACATGATCCGCGTCGACATGAGCGAGTTCATGGAAAAGCACAGCGTCAGCCGCTTGATCGGCGCGCCGCCGGGTTATGTGGGCTACGACGAAGGCGGCACGCTGACCGAGGCGGTGCGCCGCAAGCCCTACAGCGTGCTGTTGCTGGACGAGGTGGAAAAAGCCCACCCCGACGTTTTCAACGTGCTCTTGCAAGTGCTGGACGACGGGCGCCTGACCGACGGCCAGGGCCGCACGGTGGACTTCAAGAACACCGTCATCGTGATGACCAGCAACCTGGGTTCGCAGATGATCATGCAGATGGCGGGCAAACCAACGGCCGACATCCGTGCGGCCGTGTGGGCCGAGGTCAAACAGCACTTCCGCCCGGAGTTCCTGAACCGCATCGACGAGACCGTGGTCTTCCATGCGCTGGACCGCCAGCACATCGAGAACATCGCCCGCATCCAGCTCAAGCTGCTCGAGTCGCGGCTGGAAAAACTGGAGATGAAGCTTGAAGTGTCACCGGCCGCGCTGAGCGAATTGGCCAAGGTGGGTTTTGATCCGGTGTTTGGTGCGCGCCCGCTCAAGCGCGCGATTCAGCAGCGCATTGAAAACCCGGTGAGCAAGTTGATCCTGCAGGGCCGGTTCGGCCCCAGGGACGTGATCCCGGTGGACCTCACCGACGGCGAGTTCAGCTTCTCGCGGGTCGTGCACTGAAGGGGCTGCAGGGCGGGAGCCCTGCGCCTCTCAGTCGGGGGCTTGCACGCGCTCGAGCTGCATGCGCGCCAGCGTCAGGTTGCTGGCGCTGGCCTGCAACACCATGTGCAAGGCCACGCCCGGGTGGCCCGGCACCGGTCGCAACAACAGGTGGTGGCTGGTCGTGCTGATGCCGGCTTCTGCCCGTGCCGGACCCAGCCCGAGCGCGCGCGACGCGTCGTTCATGTCCGACAGCAGCGCTGCGCCTTGCTGGGCCAACCGGTCGGCGGCCGGCAGCCCGCCGGCATGGGCCATGACCTGCATCGAATGGGTGTCGAAAATGCACGCGCTGAGGGTGCCCTTGATCAAGGCGCAGCGGTCGACGTAAAGCTGCCATTGCGTGCCGCCGGGGACCGGCATCGGCATCGGCATGGTCTGCTGGGCTGGCTCTGCGGCGGGGGCCCTTCTGGTTGGCGTGATGGAGTCCAGCGGCATCGGCTCGGTGGTGGCTTCGGTGCTGGGCACCTTGGGCTTGGGCACCGCGCGCGACAACTCGGTCTGCAGCGCTCGCTCGCCGTTGGCTGCACCGTGCAGCCGGTTCCACGCGCCGCCCACGAAGGTCCAGACGTGTTTGGGCTTGGCCGCGTGCGGTGTCACGTGCACGGCCACCGGCGTCTGGTGCGCCAACTGCGCCGCCTGGGCCGCCATCGCGATGCTCGAGCCCAGGGGCACCATCAGCAGGTCGCGGTTGGGCCAAGGGCCGCGCGCCAGCGCTTCATGCAGCGGCGCCAACTGCGCCGAAATGGCGTGTGGCGGCAGTTCGCCCACCATCAACACGCCCAGCTTGCTGTGGGCCAGCAGCACGCGCGCAATCTGGGCCCGCGCTGCGCCGTCGGCGTTGACGTCGGTGGAGTAGACCCGCACCAGGGCGCCGTCGGCCAGCGGCACTTCGATGAACTGAATCACCGCCAATGCAACCCCCTGGCCTTGCCGGCGCACCGACAGGCGCTGCACCCGTGCACCGGCGGCGCCCGCCAGGCTGGCCAGCAAGCGCAGTGACGCGCTGGTGCCGACGTCGTGCAGCGTGATGAACTCGGGCGCGTGCAGCGTGAATTCCTGTTGCAGCGCAGGGGCCACGTCGGTGGCCACAAACAGCTCAACCTGGTCGTCAGCAATGCGCCGGCCGACATCGTGCCGCCCCTGTCCCAGGTAGGCGTCGCGGTCGCCGACGATCTGCGTGCTGGGGGCATTCAAGTCTTCTCGACTCGGTATGCGGGCGGTTTCCGGCCAGGGGATGTCTTGCTGTCCACGGGTCATGGGTTTCCTCTCCTTGCTTATGCAGACGATCATAGGGCGCAGCGGCTGGTTGCGCACCTGGCCGACCTCAGCTGGGTGGAGGAATTCCGACTACGATCCCTGCATTCAGACACAAAGATTGCAACGCCTTCATGAGCACCCGTCCCGCAGCACCCAGCGCCCTTCAACCTGTTGTGGTTATCGGCGCCGGCTTGGGTGGCTTGACGGTGGCACTGCAACTGGCCGCGCAGCGGCCGGTGGTCGTGCTGGCCAAACGTTCGTTGTCAGAGAGCGCCACCGCCTGGGCCCAGGGTGGCATCGTCGGTGTGCTGGGCAGTGACGACAGCGTGGAGTCGCATGTGCGCGACACCCAGGAAGCCGGTGCCGGCATCGTCGACGAACACACCGCTCGGTACATCGCGCAACACAGTGCCCAAGCGGTGCAATGGCTGGTTGACGCCGGGGTGCACTTCTCCGAAGACCCGGATGGGCCGTTGGGCCTGCACCTCACACGCGAGGGTGGCCACGCGGTGCGCCGCATCGCGCACGCCGCCGACGCCACCGGCAAAGCCATTCACGACGCCCTGTTGGAGCGCGCCCAAGCCCACCCCAACATCACCTTGCGCGAACGCTGGGTGGCGGTTGACGTGATCACCTCACGCTTGCTCAAACGCGAGGAGTCGCCGCGTTGTTATGGCGTCTACGCGCTGGACATGGACAGCGGGCGGGTGGAAACCTTGGCCGCCGACGCGGTGGTGCTGGCCACCGGTGGCGTGGGCAAGGTCTACCGCTACACCAGCAACCCCGACACCGCCACCGGTGACGGCATCGCGATGGCCTGGCGCGCTGGTTGCCGCGTCGGCAACATGGAATTCATCCAGTTTCACCCGACCTGCCTGTACCACCCGCAGGAGCGCAGCTTCCTGATCACCGAAGCGCTGCGTGGCGAGGGCGCTTACCTGACGCTGCCCAGCCTGGGGCCTGGCGATCCGGGCGGGCAACGCTTCATGGCAGCGCACGACGAGCGGTTGGAACTGGCACCGCGCGACATCGTGGCCCGCGCGATCGACTTCGAGATGAAAAAGCATGGCCTGGACCATGTCTGGCTGGACGCCCGCCACCTGGGTGAAGCGTTTTTGAAGGCGCACTTTCCCACCGTGCATGCGCGCTGCCTGCAACTGGGCATCAACATCGCGTTGCAGCCCATCCCGGTGGTGCCTGCGGCCCATTACACCTGCGGCGGCGTGGTCACCGACCTGGACGGCCGCACCGACCTGCCAGGCTTGTTTGCGGTGGGCGAAACCACCTACACCGGCTTGCACGGAGCCAACCGCCTGGCCAGCAATTCACTGCTGGAATGCGTGGTGCTGGGGCGCAGTTGCGCCCTGGCCATCGAAGCGCAGGCCTTGCCGCCCGCCGTGCCGTTGCCAGCCTGGGACGAAAGCCAGGTGGAGGACGCCGACGAGCAGGTGGTGATTGCCCACAACTGGGACGAGTTGCGGCTGCTGATGTGGAACTACGTCGGCATCGTGCGAACCACCAAGCGCCTGGAGCGGGCCTTGCACCGCATCAAGCTGCTGCGCAGCGAAACGCACGATTACTACGCCAACTTTCGCGTCAACCGCGACCTGCTGGAGCTGCGCAACCTGGTGGTCTGTGCCGAGCTCATCGTGCGTTCGGCGCTGCGCCGGCACGAAAGCCGTGGCCTGCATTACAGCCGTGATTTCCCACATCCCTTGCCGGTCAGCTTCCCGACGGTGTTGACGCGGCCGGCCAAGAGCGGGGCCGGCAAGCGGTAGCTGCCCAGGGACGGCGTGCGGGACCGGGCGCAGGCCAGCCGGCCTTTGCAGGGCCCGAATCGGCGATCAGCCGCGGGCTCGCATGGCCGTGCGGGCCTGCACAAAGCCAAAGGCGTACTCCACCGACTCCTGCAGTTGCCGTTCGCTGTCGCCGCGCTCGCGGTCACTGAGGTAGAAGACGAAGTCGACTTCGTGGCGGATGTAGCGCGGCGGCAGGCGGTTCAAGGCCACGCAGGCCACGTCGGCCAGCAGTTCCGGCTGGTGCGCGAGGCCAGGGTAACGGTCGGCCTGGCGTTGCACGGCGTCGTACACGGCACGTTCGTTGTGGTTGCGCACGGAAGTGAAATCAGCGCTCATGCCATGGCCCTTTGCCTCTGGCGTGAGGCATCCCCTCTTATCGGCAAACCCTGCTGCGGCCTGAAGGCCCAAATCGGTCCGGGCCTGAAGGCCCGGGGCTGCCCAATTCAGGCAGCACCCACGTTCTTGACAAAACCGCGCTGGGGTTGCGCCACGCTGGCCGGGTTGCGCTGCACAAAGTCGAGCATGCGCTCGATGCAGCCCAAGGCCTTGCTGCGCACGGGTTCGGCCACCTGGATTTCGCCGCTGCCGTTTTCCAAGCAGCCGACCACGCCTTGCAATGCGTTCATGGCCATCCAGGGGCAGTGCGCGCAGCTCTTGCACGTGGCGCTGCTGCCCGCCGTCGGGGCTTCCAGCAGCACCTTGCCGGGCGCCAGCTGGCGCATGCGGTGCAGGATGCCGTTGTCGGTGGCCACGATGTAGGCCGGCGCCGTGCCCTTGACCACCGCATTGAGCAGCTGCGTGGTGCTGCCCACCACGTCGGCCTGTTCCACCACGCTTTTCGGTGACTCGGGGTGCACCAGCACCAGCGCACCCGGGTGCTGGCGGCGCAGCAGGTCAAGCTCCAGGCCCTTGAATTCGTCGTGCACGATGCAGGCGCCGTTCCACAGCAGCATGTCGGCCCCGGTTTGCTCCTGGATGTAGCGGCCCAGGTGGCGGTCGGGCGCCCACAGCACCTTGCGGCCCTGGTCCTTGATGTGGTTGACGATGGCCAACGCGCATGAACTGGTCACCATCCAGTCGGCCCGGGCCTTCACGGCGGCGCTGGTGTTGGCGTAGACCACCACCTCGCGATCGGGGTGGGCGTCACAAAATGCAGCAAAGGGTTCGGGCGGGCAGCCCAGGTCCAGGCTGCAGGTGGCGTCCAGGTCGGGCATCAGCACACGTTTGTCGGGTGACAGGATCTTGGCCGATTCACCCATGAAACGAACACCCGCCACCACCAGGGTCTGCGCGGGGTGATCGCGACCGAAGCGTGCCATTTCCAGCGAGTCGGCGACGATGCCGCCCGTGGCCAAGGCCAGATCCTGGATGTCACCGTCGACGTAGTAGTGCGCCACCAGAACCGCGCCTTGGGACTTGAGCAGGGCGGCCGCACGATCACGGGCACGCACCTTTTCAGCCGGGCTCAGGGCCAACGGCACCTTGGCCCAGGCCTGTGCCGTGCAACTGGCACCCGCGCCATCTTGGCGTGTGTAGTCAAAGAGGACCTGGTCCATCGGTCAATCCTGCGAGTGGTGGGATGCGGGACACGGCAGCGTCCAGCGGCTGCGTGAGGCGATTGCATGGAGCACATCGTAGCGCGTGGTCGCCTGACCTCACAGCGGACCCGGCGGCTTGACTGGCGACTTCAACGGCGACTTCAGTGGCGGCTCCACCGGCTACAGTCTTGCCATGAATTCGACCCCCACCTCCACACCTGTCGTTGCCCGGCCCGCCGGGCATGCGCTGGTCCAGGCCCTGATCGCTCAAGGCATCGACACCTGTTTTGGCGTGCCCGGTGAAAGCTACCTGGCGGTGCTCGACGGTTTTTACGAACACGCCGGGCAGATTCGCTTCATCGCCTGTCGCCAGGAGGGTGGCGCCGCCTTCATGGCCGAAGCGCAAGGCAAGCTCACCGGCCGGCCCGGGGTGTGCTTTGTGACGCGCGGGCCCGGCGCCACCAACGCCAGCATCGGTGTGCACACCGCGTTTCAAGACAGCACGCCGATGGTGCTGTTCATCGGCCAGGTGGCCAGCGACCAGCGCGATCGCGAGGCCTTCCAGGAAATCGACTACCG
Source organism: Rubrivivax sp. (assembly GCA_031375065.1). Classification (GTDB taxonomy): domain Bacteria; phylum Pseudomonadota; class Gammaproteobacteria; order Burkholderiales; family Burkholderiaceae_C; genus Rubrivivax. Next base: position 6,603 of record JANMHH010000264.1, read on the forward strand.
CCAGATGTTCAGCCCCGGCACGTTGGGCCTGGCAAAGTGGGTGGCCGAGGTTCAAAGCGCCGACCGCCTGCCCGAGTACGTGGCGCGTGCCTTTCACACCGCGATGCAAGGGCGGCCCGGGCCGGTGGTGCTGGCCCTGCCCGAAGACATGTTGACCACGCTGACGGCCGCGCCCGTGTTGCCGCGTGTCGAGCCCGTGCGGGCCTGGCCTGCGCCGGGGGGCCTGCGCGACCTGCGGGCCATGCTGATGGCGGCCCAGCGCCCCATCGTGCTGGCCGGTGGTTCGGGATGGGACGCCGAAGCGGCCAACGCCTTGCAGCGCTTTGCTGAAAACTGGCAGCTGCCGGTGGCCTGCGCCTGGCGCTTTCAAGACACTTTTGACAACCGGCACCCGCAGTACGCGGGTGAGGTGGGCATCGGCACCAACCCCCACTTGGCCGCCCGGGTGCGTGACGCCGACCTGGTCATCGCACTGGGGGTGCGCCTGGGCGAGATGACCACCCACGGCTACACCTTGCTGCAGGCACCGCGTTCGTCGCAAAAGCTGGTCCACATCCATGCGGGCGCTGAAGAACTGGGTCGGGTCTATGCCGCCGACCTGATGCTGCAATCGTCGATGGCCTGCGCGGCCAAGGCGCTGGAGGCCTTGGCTGCGCCGACCCAGGTCACTTGGGCGGGCCAGGCGGCTGCGGCGCGCGCCGATTACGACGCCAACCTGGTGGCCCCGGTGGTCGAACCGATGGACATGGCGGTGCTGATCAAGGGGCTGCAAAAGCTGCTGCCCGAGAGCACGGTCTACACCAACGGCGCCGGCAACTTCAGCGGCTGGCTGCACCGCTACTGCAGCCACCCCGGCTTGCAGCACCACGGGCGCACGCAGCTGGCGCCCAGCTCGGGTGCGATGGGCTACGGCTTGCCGGCCGCGGTGGGCGCAGCCCTGTTGCAGCCCGATCGCTGGGTGGTCAACATCGCTGGCGACGGCGACTTCTTGATGAATGGCCAAGAGCTGGCCACGGCGACGGGCTACGGCGCCAAGAAGCTGATCTGCGTGGTGGTGGACAACGGCACCTACGGCACCATCCGCATGCACCAGGAAAAGCACTACCCGCACCGGGTCAGCGGCAGCGATCTGTTCAACCCCGACTTTGCAGCCTTGGCCCGCGCTTACGGCTGGCGGGCCGAACGCATCGACGCTACGGATGCCATCGAACCTGCGTTGCAGCGCGCGCTCCAGGCTGACCTGCCAACCCTGCTGCATGTGAAGCTCGACGCCAACGTCAGCACCAGCCGCACCACGCTGAGCGCGATTCGGAAGTCATCGCAACAGGCTTGATGCTGGGTTGCTGCAGCGGCGCCCCAGCATGAGTTCTGCGCCTGCCCGCCAACGTCAGCCCATCAACGCCGGCCCATCAACATCAGCACCACACTCGCCGTGACCAGGCCCGCTGCCAGCCACTCGCCCAGCTGCATGGTTTCGCCGCCCAGCGTGGCGCCCAGGATCAGGCCGATGATCGGGTTGACGTAGGCGTAGCTCGACGACACGGCCGTGGGCGTGCGTTGCAGCAGCACCATGAAGGCTGAAAAGGTGATCAGCGACCCGGCCAACACCAGATAGACCCAACTGGCCAGGGCCAAGGGGTCGATGGGCCAGCCGGGTTTTTCGCCGGCCAGGGCCGAAGCCAGCATCAACACCACGCCGCCGGCCAGCATCTGGCTGGCAAAGCCCATGGCGCCTGGCGTCAGGTCCAGCGCCCGCCCACCCAGCCAGCGGGGCAGGCCGCGCTGACTCCAGACGCTGCCCAGCTTCCAGGCCACCGATGCCGTCATCACGGCGGCCAGGCCCATCGGTGCGGCTGAAAAGCTCTGGCCCGAGGCCAGCCACAGCACACCCGCCAGGCCCAGCGTGATGCCTGCGCTTTCCAGCTTGGTGGGCCTGACGCCATAGGGAAGTTCCATCGCCGCTTGCAGGGCCGGCCCGATGGCGATGAAAACCACCACCAGCCCGGAGCTGACCGACAACTCGGCAACCGCCGTCAGTCCGTAGGCCACGCCCAGCATCAATGAGCCCAGGATGGTGGCGTTGATCCACTCCCTTCGGTCGGGCCAACGCGAGCCGCGCCATGTCAACCAGGCCGCCAGCAGGGCGCCGGCCACCAGGAAGCGCGTGCCCATTTGGTAGAAGGGCGGAAAGCTCACCAAGGCCCACTTGATGGCCAGATAGGTGGAACCCCAGATCAACCAGGTCGCAGCCAGACAGGCCAGGATCAAGGGCGGTAGGCGCGGCGAGCTGAGGGCGGCGCTGGGTGGCCCGGGCACGGCGGTGGAAGGGCTGGTCATTGGCAGATGCTAAATAGGTCGACGGCGACTTTCCATAGATCTTTGCAGCTTGCCCCGCAGTCCTGTCTTGCAAATGACGGAAAAGAGCGGCAGAGTCCTTCGAATGAAAACTCCGCCCTTGCTCGATGCCCACGACACCCGGATCCTGGCGGAAATGCAGCTCGACGCGCGCATCTCGGTGGCTGAACTGGGCCGCCGGGTGCACCTGAGCCAGCCCGCGGTGGCCGAGCGCTTGCGCAAGCTGGAAGGCAGTGGCGTCATCACCGGTTACCGCGCCACCATCAACCTGGCCGCCCTGGGTTACGGGATCCGGGCCATCGTTCGGGCCGGTCGCGCCGATTACAACCGCATGGCCAACCTGGTTGGCCAGATGCCGGAGATCGTCAACGCCTGGAACATCACCGGTGAAGACAGCTGGTTGTTTGAAATTGCCGTGGTCGACGTGGCGCATCTGGACGCCGTGGTGTCGCAGATCTGCCTGCTGGCAGAGACCTCCACTTCGATCATCCTGAAATCGGTGCGTGAGCACCAAGTGATGCTGCCGCGCAGCACGGACACCACCCCATGAGCACCCTGTTTTCCACCTGCGACCTCTGCGACGCCCACAAGGACGACGGCGTCGTGACCGTGCTGCCGCCCGTCTTTCGCAGCTTCGGTGGTCGTGTGGCCTTCAGTGGGCCGGTCAGCACCGTGAAGTGTTTTGAGGACAACTCTTCGGTCAAGGCGGCGCTCGACTCACCCGGCCACGGCCGCGTGTTGGTGGTGGACGGCGGTGGCAGTCTGCGCAAAGCCCTGGTGGGCGGAAACCTGGCCGCTGCTGCGCAGCGCAACGGCTGGGCGGGCGTGCTGGTGGATGGCTGCGTGCGCGACCTGGCCGAGTTGGCGGCAACCGACGTTGGCATCCTGGCGCTGGCCCCCGTGCCGATGCCCACCGTGAAGCGTCAACTCGGCCAAACCGATGTGCGGGTGCAGGTGCAGGGCGTTTGGGTCGGTCCTGGCGATTGGCTCTACGCCGATGCCGATGGTGTGGTGCTGGCCAGCCGGTCTTTGCTCTGATGCACCCGGGCCGCGCAGAGCCTGCAAATCGTCAGGTTAGAATGGGTGCTTCGGGGCGTAGCGCAGCCTGGTAGCGCATCTGGTTTGGGACCAGAGGGTCGCGAGTTCGAATCCCGCCGCCCCGACCAATTGAATCTACGGGTTAGCTTTCGCAAGAAGCTAACCCGTTTGGCTTTCTGGGCCACGCGCGATGGCGTTGTTCGCTGATCACGCTTGGCCTGCCCGGCAGGACTCGAACCTGCGACCCCCAGCTTAGAAGGCTGGTGCTCTATCCAGTTGAGCTACGGGCAGCTCACAAAGAACGATTCTAGGTCGGCCCGATCTCAGTGCTTCTTGTACTGAGAGGCGCCAAAGAGCGCTTCGCGCGCTTGTTCGTCCACCAAGGGCTTGCGCAACGCAGCCAGCACCTCGACGCCGCGCATCACCGCCGGCCTGGCAGAGATTTCATCGAACCAGCCACGCAGGTGCGGGAAGTCGTCCCAGTTGATGCCCTGGTTCTTCCAACTGCGTATCCAGGGAAAAATGGCGATGTCGGCAATGCTGTACTGCGCACCGGCAACGTACTTGTGCTTGGCCAGCTGCCGATTCAGAACACCGTACAGGCGCTGGGCTTCGCTGGTGTAGCGGTCGATGGCGTAGGGGATTTTTTCTGGCGCGTACAGGCGGAAGTGGTGCGCCTGGCCCAACATCGGGCCGACGCCGCCCATCTGGAACATCAGCCACTGCAGCACCTCATACTTGGCGCGCACATCCTGCGGCAAGAAGCGCCCGGTCTTGGCTGCCAGGTAAAGCAGGATGGCACCGGACTCGAAAAGCGAGATGGGCTTCCCGTCAGGGCCTTCGGGGTCGACGATGGCCGGGATTTTGTTGTTTGGGCTGATGGTCAGAAAGTCACGCTTGAACTGCTCGCCAGTGCCGATGTTGACCGCCTGCACCCGGTAGGGCAGGCCACACTCCTCGAGCATGATGTGAACCTTGTGTCCATTCGGTGTGGCCCACGAATACACTTCGATCATCATCACTCTCCTTCGGCAGCAAGCCCCATGGTGGCGCTGTTGGTTCATTGGACACCAAACCATGCTGGATGGCTTGAAGCGTTTGTTCACGGGGGCCGGTGGGTCCGGTGGCCCGGGCGCCGACTGGGATGCCATCACGCCATGGGCGAGTTCACGTCAGTACAGCTTCCGCGCGGTGCAAGAAGAGGGCTTTGTGATCGATGGGCACCAGGGCGGCACCGCCTGGCGCCTGGAATGGGGCCCTTCACAGCGACCCTACATCCACGGGCAGGAGTTGCGCATCCGTTCGGAGTTGGGCCTGGCGTCGGACCTGCAGCTGGTGGTCATGAACCGCATGCTGCAGGAGAAGATGGAGAAGGACGTCTTTGACCAGTACGTGGAAGGCGTGCAAACCCGCATCGACAACCAGACACCGCCCGAGATGCGCTGGCTGGTGATGTTTCCCAAGCTGCCCGGCGCCGAAATGCCTGAACTGCGCGAACGTTATGTGGCGGTGGCTAGCGGCAAGACCTGGTTGCTTCATTGGCTGCAGGGGCCGGTCTCCCAGTCGCTGGCAGCGCTGAAAGTCGACCCCGGTGCGCCCGTGGTGCTGATGATCGGTCGGGGCCGCCTGATGCTGCGCACGCCCATGCCCACGGCCGAGCTGGCCCCTTTGCAGGCTTGGTTGCGCCTGTTCGAAACAGCGATGCGCGAGGCGTTGCGGGTGGCAGGCGAAGTCAAGGGCAGTGAGCCTCCCAGCACCCAGGGCAGCGCCTGGTCCAGCAGCGCCCTGCCAGGTGACGAGCGCGACCGCTAGGCGCGCGCTTCAGCGCCCGCTGGTGGCCACCTTGCCCAACTCGATCTTGGCGATCGCGTTGCGGTGTACCTCGTCGGGGCCGTCCGCAAAGCGCAGGGTGCGGGACAGGGTGTAGAAATAAGCCAGCGGAAAGTCCTGGCTCATGCCAGCGCCGCCGTGGACCTGCATGGCCCAGTCGATGACCTGGCAGGCCATGTTGGGTGCCACCACCTTGATCATCGCAATCTCGGCTTTGGCGCTCTTGTTGCCCGCCAGGTCCATCATCCAGGCGGCTTTCAAGGTCAGCAGACGGGCCTGGTCGATCAGGCAACGGGCCTCTGCAATGCGCTCTTGCGTGACGGTCTGCTGGGCGATGGTCTTGCCAAAGGCCGTACGGCTCACGGCGCGCTCACACATCAGCTTCAGGGCCCGTTCGGCGATGCCCACCAAGCGCATGCAATGGTGAATGCGGCCCGGCCCCAGGCGACCCTGCGCGATCTCAAAGCCGCGGCCTTCGCCCAACAGGATGGCGCTGGCAGGAACGCGCACGTCCTTGAAGTCGACCTCCATGTGGCCGTGTGGTGCGTCGTCGTAACCAAACACCGACAGCGCCCGCTCGATGGTGATGCCAGGGGCATCGGCCGGCACGACGATCATCGACTGCTGCGAGTGCTTCGGTGCTTGCGCGTCGGTCTTGCCCATGAAGATGTAGACCGCACAACGCGGGTCACCGGCACCGCTGGTCCACCACTTGCGGCCGTTGATCACGTATTCGTCGCCGTCGCGGCGGATGTCGGCCTGGATGTTCGTGGCGTCAGACGACGCCACTGCAGGCTCGGTCATCGCAAAGGCGCTGCGGATCTTGCCGTCCAGCAAGGGGGCCAGCCAACGTGCTTTGTGCTCTTCTGTGCCGTAACGGGCAAAGACCTCCATGTTGCCGGTGTCGGGCGCAGAGCAGTTGAAGACTTCACTGCTCCAGGGCACCGCGCCCATGATTTCGGCCAATGGCGCGTAGTCCTGGTTGCTCAAGCCGAAGTTGAATTCGGCGTCGACCTTGGCACCTGCGCCCTCAGCATGCGGCGGCAGGAACAGATTCCACAAACCTGCTGCTCGCGCCTTGGGTTTGAGTTCCTCGATGACCTGCAGCGGGGTCCAGCGTTTGCCCGCTTGCGTGTTGGCCTCGATCTCGGCGAAGTAACGCGCTTCGGCCGGGTACACATGTTCGCGCATGAAGGCGTGAAGTTGCGCTTGCAGCGCCTGGGTGCGCGGTGAATAACTGAAGTCCATGGTCGTGCTTTCGTTTGAACGGTTGCTGGGGTGGGGCGAAGATCAGTGCGCTTGCAGCGCAAACTTCCATGCCATTTCAGCCAAGGGGCGTGTCGATGCGCCGGTGGCCCTGGCCTGGGCGCTGGCTGCCGTGCCGTCCACAACCCGCTTTGCAATGCCCTGGGTGATGGACGCCAACCGAAAGAGGTTGTAGGCCAGGTAGAAGCTCCAGTCTTCGGCCAAGGCCTTGGGGTCATGGCGCTGCGTTCTTTGGCAGTAGCGGCGCACGTACTCTTGCTCGGTGGGGATGCCCAAGGCGACATGGTCAAGGCCACCGATGCCCCTGAAGGTGCCCGGTGGAATGTGCCAGGCCATGCAGTGGTAGCTGAAATCGGCCAAGGGGTGCCCCAGTGTCGAGAGCTCCCAGTCCAGCACGGCGATGATCCGAGCCTCGGTCGGATGGAAGACCACGTTGTCCAACCGGTAGTCGCCGTGCACCACCGACACCTGCGAACTGTCCAGCGCCGTGGCAGGCAGGTTTGCCGGCAACCAATCGATCAGGCGGTCCATCTCGCTGATGGTCTCGGTTTGAGAGGCCAGGTATTGTTTGCTCCAGCGCCCGATCTGACGCTCGAAGTAGTTGCCTGGTTTTCCGAAGCTGCCCAGGCCCACGGACTGAACGTCGACCTTGTGCAGTGCAGCCATGACGCGGTTCAATTCGTCGTAGATGGCGCCGCGTTCTGCTGGGTTCAGGCCCGGCAAGGACTGGTCCCACAGCACGCGGCCGTCCATGAATTCCATGACGTAGAACGCACGGCCGATGACCGATTCGTCTTCGCACAGAACATGCATCTTGGCCACCGGCACGTCGGTCTGTGCCAGTGCCTGCATGACCCTGAATTCACGGTCCACCGCGTGCGCCGAAGGCAGCAACTTCGCGGCCGGCCCCGGCTTGGTCCGCATCACGTAGGCGCACTGCGGCGTCAGCAGCTTGTAGGTCGGGTTGGACTGACCGCCCTTGAACTGCTCGATCTGGAGTGGGCCAGCGAAGCCTGGCAACTGGTGCGCCAAAAAGGCCTCCAGCGCTGCAACATCGAAGGCGTGGCTGGCAGAGACGGGGCGGGTGCCGGTGAATTGTTCCATGGTGGATGAGGTACCGGGTTCTAGCGTTCAGAGATGGCCAACAACTTGTCGCGCGACAGCACGACAAGGCGTGTGGGCTCGACACGCACGGCACCATCGCGCTCGAAGCCCTTGAGCTCCTGATTGACCCGTTGGCGTGATGCGCCCAAAAGCTGCGCCAGGTCTTCCTGGGCCAAGGCCAGGCCAATGCGAATTTCCTCGCCCTGTGCGATGCCGTAGCTGCGCGCCAGAAGCAAAATCTGTTTCGCCAACCGGGCCTGCAGGGGTCGGGTGTTGAGGTCTTCGAACTGGTCGAACATCAGGCGCAGTCGGCGGCAATTCAGGCGCAACAGCGCGTCGTAGAGCTCGTTGTGCTGGTTCAGCAACTCCTTGAAATCGGGCTTGCGAACGACCAGCAGCGTGGTCTGGCCATGCGCGTCGGCATCGTGGGTTCGCGGCAAGCCGTCGAACAAAGAGATGTCGCCAAACCAGGTTCCGGGCTCGACGTAGGTCAGCGTGACCTGCTTGCCCGAAAGCGACACCGAACTGACCCGCACGGCGCCGCGCGCCACGCCACACCATTCTTCGGCGGCTGATCCGCGAGTGGCCAGGGGGTCGCCATCGACCAATCGCCGCACCACCGAGCGGGACAGAATGGCACTTTGCAGCTTGGTCGACAGCTTGCTGAACCACGAGCCTGACTCGATGTTGTGACGCTCGTCGATTGTAAGAATGGGCGTGTTCATGGCTTGTCTCTGGCGCGACAAGTTCGCGGCACGGGCATTGTCTACTGCCGCTGGTTTGGGCCCACGCGCTCGCTGTTGAGCAGCGCTGCTGGCTCGATTCATGGGTGGCAGCCAGCGCTCGGTTCAAGCGCCGGCCGCGAACCCGGTGTTGGGGGTGTGGGTTGACCGGGTTGCCGTGGCAGCGCGTCGGTCAAGCCCTCCAGCGGCCCGGACAGGGGCCTTCGAATCGGTGCTTTTGCACGTCTGGTCCGGGTGTCCGATCTGCCGGGCGAAACGGCGGCTTTCCCGGCGCTTGGTCGGGCTTCGCTTGATGACTCTTCTGCTAGAGTCGTTCGAGGTTGGGCACTGACGCACCGCGTACCTCATGCACACAAAACAGCCCTGGCTGTCGTTGACGATTGGAAGCATCACGGCCGTTGCGGCAGCGACTGCCTGGGCCGCCGGTCTGGGTGCAGGCGGGTCTTCGGCCGTGTTGGGTCAGCCACTGGACTTTCCAGTTCAGGTGCGACTGGAAGCAGGCGAGACGCTGGGGCCAGAGTGCGTGGCAGCGGAAGTCCGCACCGGCGACCGACGCCTTCCACCCAGCGCGGTGCGCACCCAGGTGCAGAGTACCGGTCCTGATACGGCCCGTGTTCGCGTGATGACCACCGGCAGCATCGATGAGCCGGTGATCGAGATTTTGTTGGCCGTTGGGTGCACCACCCGGATCAGTCGCCAGTATGTGGTCCTGGCCGATCCGCCCAGCACAACCGCGCCTTCGCTGGCGCCGGCCTTTGCCGCCAACCCCGCGCCTGCAGCGGAGCCTGCTGCGCTGCCTGTCAGCACCACCGTGCCTGTCCCGGGGTCGGGGTCGCCCAGAGCAGCCAACACCGATTCGAGCACCTCGGCTGGCGCGTCCGGCCCAGGCGCGGCTGAGCGCCGTCCGGTAGCCCGGGCCGCGCCGTTGGATCCGCAAGCAGCCCAGCGCCGCGCTCAGCGCCGAGCTGAGCGCCGCGCGGCCTTGGCCGCTCGGCAAGCGCAAAAGCCGACGCAGGTTCAAGCCGGCAAGCCGGCACCGTCCGGTGCCCCCAACGCGCGCCTGCAGTTGGATTTCATCGAGCCGCCGGCGCCAACCGCAACGGCTGTGGAAGCTGCCATGCAGGCGGTGGCCCAAGCGGCCAGTGCGGCGCAGGTAGCGGCTGCGGCGGCTTCGGCTTCGGCAGAAAGAATCGGCGTGCTCGAACGCACCGTTGAACAGTTGCGCAGCGACGCCAAGAGCAGCCGTGACTTGGCCGCTCAGTTCAAACAGCGCTTGGTGGAAAACGAAAGCGCAGGCAATTGGGTCATGCCCCTGGCGGCCATGGCGGCGCTCCTGGCAGGGCTTGCGGCTTGGTTGGCTTGGCGATTGGGCAAGGCCCAAAGCCACCAGCAAAGTGGTTGGCGCGAGGCGGTGGCGCCGCCCGCCAGTCCGATCACTGAAATCATCCCCAGTCGGCATCCGACCGCTCCGGTTCCATTCATCACTTCGACACCCCGGCAGGCCACGCCCTCCGCTGGGGCGGCGGTGAGGGGAGGCGCGCGGGCGGCGCCGGCTTGGCCGCCACCGGCGCCACCGGTGGCTTGGCCGCCACCCGATTCCACGCTCAGCCCCGAGACGCAAACTCTGGACACCGAGCCCGAGCCGGCGATGCAGAAGACCGAGCCGATGCCGCCGTTGGCCAGCTCGCAGGAAGATGCGCCGCGTGATGTCTCGATCGAAGAACTGATCGATCTGGAGCAACAAGCCGAGTTCTTCGTGGTGCTGGGCCAGGACGAAGCCGCTGTCGACTTGCTGGTGGAACACCTGCGCAGCACCGGCGGTGGCAGCCCCTTGCCCTACCTGAAGTTGCTGGAGATTCACCATCGGCTGAATCAGCGTGAGGCTTATGAGCGCATGCGCACCCGCTTCAACCATCGCTTCAACGCCTACGCGCCTGAATGGGGTGTTGACCTGGGCGAGGGTCGTTCGCTGGACGACTACGCCGGTGTCATACCCCGCTTGCAGCAGGTCTGGCCGCGCCCCTTGGATGCCATGGCCGAATTGGAAGCCCTGCTGTTCCGCAAGTCGCGCGGCGAACTGTTCGACTTGCCGGCCTACCGCGAAGTGTTGTTCTTGTATTCGCTGGCCCGTGACCTGCTGGACCGGGCCTCGGCAGGCACCTCCAGCGTGGACCTGTTGATACCGATGGCCGATGGCGGCGATTTCAGCAGCACCGCGCCGTCACCCTATCTGGGTTTGGAACGCGATGCGTTTCGCGACACCCAGGTCCCGGACGACCGACCGACAGCGCCAGTGGACTTTGACGTGTCGTCGATGGAGCGCCCCACCAGCATCTTTGACCTGCTGGACGACAAGCCGCACCTGCCGGGGCCGGCGGCTCGCGGTCCGCGTCAGGGCTGAAGCTTCAAATCCGGCGCAGCCGCTGCAAGGCTGCCAGCAAGGTGGCGTCCTGCTTTGCAAAGCACAGGCGAGCCAGTTTTTGCTCGTAACCCGCGTCGTAGAAGACCGACAGCGGAATCGCCGCCACGCCGATCTCACGCGTCAACCACTGGCAGAACTCGGTCTCGGGCAAAGCGCTGATGCTGCTGTAGTCCACCAGCTGAAAGTAGCTGCCTTGACTGGGCAGCGCGCGCAGCCGGGTCTGCGCCAAGCCGTCGCGAAAGAGATCGCGCTTGCGTTGATAGAAAGCCGGCAGGTCGCGGTAGGGCGCCGGGTTGTCCATGAAGCGGGCCAAGCCATGTTGCACCGGTGTATTGACGGTGAAGACATTGAACTGGTGAACCTTGCGGAACTCGCTCATCAGCGCAGCCGGTGCCACCACCGTGCCGACTTTCCATCCCGTGACGTGGTAGGTCTTGCCAAAGCTACTGACCACAAAACTGCGGGCGGCCAGCGCCGGCAGCGAAGCCGCGCTGACATGCGGTTGGCCGTCGAAGACCATGTGTTCGTAGACCTCGTCCGAGATCAGGATGACTTGGGTCGGCTCCAGCAAATCGGCCAGTTGCTGCATCTCTGCAGCGGTCCAGACCGTGGCGCTGGGGTTGTGCGGGCTGTTGATGATCATCAGGCGCGTCCGCGGTGTCAGTGCCGCGGCAATGCGATCGAAATCGGGCCTGAAGGTGCCGGGCGTCAAAGGCACGCGGACCACGGTGCCGCCGGCCAGCACGATGTTCGGCCCGTAGCTGTCGTAACAAGGCTCGAGCACCACCACTTCATCGCCCGGCTGAACGCAGGCCAGCACGGCGGTCAGGATGGCTTGCGTGGCCCCAGCGGTGACGGTGATTTCTGAAACGGGGTCGTAGCGGCGGCCGTAGAGCGCCAAGACCTTGTCCGAGACGGCTTGGCGGAGCTGGGGCACGCCAGCCATCGGCGGATATTGGTTCAGGCCTTCTTGCATCGCGTCGCCCACCTGCTTGAGCAAGGTGGGGTCGCAGTCGAAGTCAGGGAAGCCTTGGCCCAGGTTGACCGCCGAATGCTCTTGGGCCAGTGCCGACATCACCGTGAAGATGGTGGTTCCGACCGCTGGCAGTCGGCTGCGCAGGGTGGGTGTGGTGTAGGCGGTGCTGTAGTCGGTGGTAAGGGCGGCAGGGGCATTCATGGCGGGCAGCGTGATCAGGCGGTTCAAAGTTGATAGTCGGAGCCTTGGCCACCCATGGCCCGCTCGATGAGCGAGGCCGACAGGCGAGGCGAAAGCAGTTCGGCAAAGGCCACCACAAACTGGCGCAGGTAGGCGCCGCGCTTGAAAGCGACGCGCGTGGTGTTGGCCCCGAAAAGGTGACCCAGAGGCTTCCATACCAAACCCGCTTCGGGGGGCTCAACCTGCATCGCCAGTTCGGTGACGATGCCCACGCCCAGCCCCAGCCGGACGTAAGTCTTGATGACGTCGGAGTCGATCGCCTCGAGCGCCACCGTGGTTTTCAGGCGGGCGCGGGCAAAGGCCTGGTCGATGCGGGTGCGGCCGGTGACCGTGGGGTGATACAGCACCAGGGTGTGAGCAGCCAGCTGCTCCAGCGTCGGCCGTTCAATCAAAGCCAGCGCGTGATCGCTGGGCACCACCATCACATGCTGCCACTCGTAGCAAGGCATCGAAACCAGGTCGGGGTGCGCGGTCAGTGCTTCGGTGGCCACGCCAATTTCGGCCACGTCATCCAGCAGCATCTGGGCCACCTGATCGGGCATGCCCTGGTGCAACACCACCTGCACCCGCGGGTAACGCGCACGCAAGCTGGCCACCGGCTCAGGCAGGAAATAGCGAGCCTGGGTGTGCGTGGTGGCAATCGACAGCGTGCCCGCCTCTTGCTTGGAATACTCTTCGCCAATGCGCTTGAGGTTGGCCACCTCGCGCATGATCAGATCGATGGATTTCAGCACCAGTTGACCAGGCTCGGTGACGCGCTTGAGCCGCTTGCCATGGCGGGCAAAGATGTCCACGCCGAGCTCTTCTTCCAGCTCCAGAATGGCTTTGCTGATGCCCGGCTGCGAGGTGTGCAGGGCTTTGGCGGTTTCGGTCA
>JANMHH010000265.1:0-10303 GCA_031375065.1 Rubrivivax sp.
GGGAGCACTGCTGGTGCCGGGGTCGGGGGTATCGGACAGGTAGGCTGGGTCGGGCTCGGCGGTGCGGTCCATCACACGAATAACCCCTTCAACAATGTCATCGACAAAGGTGAAGTCACGCCGCATCTGGCCGTGGTTGAACACGTCGATGGGCCTGCCTTCCAGGATGGCTTTGGTAAACAGGAACAGCGCCATGTCAGGGCGACCCCAGGGGCCATAAACCGTGAAGAAGCGCAAGCCGGTTGTGGGCAAGCCAAACAAGTGGCTGTAGGTGTGGGCCATCAGCTCGTTGGCCTTCTTGGTCGCGGCGTACATGCTGACCGGGTGGTCGACGCTGTCGTGTTCAGAAAACGGCATCTTGGTGTTGCCGCCATAGACACTGGAGCTGGACGCGTAAACCAGGTGCTGCACCTTCGAGTGCCTGCACCCTTCGAGCACGTTCATGAAGCCCACGATGTTGCTGTCGACGTAGGCGTGCGGGTTTTGCAGCGAGTAGCGCACACCCGCCTGGGCCGCGAGGTGAATGACACGCTCAAACCGTTCCTGGGCAAAGAGACTTTCCATGCCCGGCCGGTCGGCCACGTCGAGCTGGACGAAGCGGAAATGGGGGTGCGATGTCAGTCTGGCCAGGCGGTCGCGCTTGAGCTGAACGTCGTAATAGTCGTTCAGGTTGTCCAGGCCCACCACATGGTCGCCGCGCGCCAAAAGACGCAAGGTGGTGGTCATGCCGATGAAGCCGGCGGCGCCGGTGAGCAGGATTTTCATGTGGGGATGGTGCGCCTCTTGAAGCGAGACCGGCCCCTTCGTGCTGGGCCGGTGCGATCACAAGAGAAGAGCAAAGGGTGAACGGGATGTGGGAGCGCCGTGACCCGCTGATGGAGGGCGTCCAAGAGCCAGCATGGCAGTTGCTTTGGATTTTGGCATGCAGCGATCCATGACCGCTGACCCAAGCGACCTGGGCTGTGGCTAGCTTTTCACGCTTGGCCAGGGCCACTGATGGCGCCTGGCCATGAATCAGGTCAGGGCTTTCAGGTCGTCCAGCCGGCCGGCCCGCAAGCCGTCACGCAGCGGGCCCAGGTCAACCGGCCTTTGCAGCAGCTTGGTGAAGGCCTTGGCCGTGCCTGGGGGACCCACATAAAGACCGCCGATCAACTGCCCATGGCGCGCCACCAAACGCCACCATGCAGGATCATCCTCACGGGCATGAAAGTCTTCATCACCTTCCTGGGCCACCACTTCACCCTGGCTGCGCAGGTCGATGCCATCACACTTGAGCTGCAAAACGATGCGGGGTGTCGCGTAGTCGAGCGTCTGTCCCAGGATGGTGGCCGCGGCGGTGGTCGCGTGCGCCGCGCCGATCGGCCAAAGACCACGCGGCGTGCCCTTGAGTTCGGCCACATCGCCCACGGCAAAGATGTCGGGGTCCGAGGTTCGCATGTGGCGGTCCACCTTCACGCCGTTGGCGCCCAAGGTCAGCCCTGCTTGTGCCGCCAGGTGGGTGTTGGCCTGGATGCCCAACGCGGCCACGAAGATATCGGCCTTGGCCTTGGGGCCATGGGCCAGCACCGCCGCCTGCAACATCGGGCGCCCTTCAAAGCCCTGTGCCGAGGCACTGGTGACGACCTGAATCCCGATGCCTTCCAGGTAGCGCTTCAAACGCGCACCGCCTTCGGCGTCCAGTTGGGCGTTCATCAGGCGATCGGCCCGCTGCAACAGCGTCACCTTCAGCCCCAGATGGTGCAAGGCATCGGCCGCCTCCACACCCAGGACACCTCCGCCCAACACCACAGCGCGCTTGGCCTTGGCGCGGCCCACGTGGTAGCGGATCGCTTGCGCGTCTTCGGCCGTGCGCAACATGAAGGCATTGCGATGATTCATGAAGGCCGCGTCAGGTGGCGTTGAGCGCGCCCCCGTGGCCAGCACCAGTTTGTCGTATGCCAATTCGCGGCCGTCGGCCAGATGAAGGCGCTTGACCTGGGCATCGATGCGCTTGGCCACCACGCCACGATGGACCTGCACCCGATGACGTTCCGGCCAATCCGGCGGCACCAGCAAAAGGCCCTCCAGCCCGGCATCGCCATGAACCAAACGAGCAATGCCCATGCGGTTGTAGAAGGCGAAGGGCCCGCTGGTCACCACGTCGATCTGGACACTCGCACTTTGCCGCCGAAGGGCTTCGGCCACACCCATGCCAGCGACCCCGTTGCCCACGATGACCACACGTTCAACGCCCAAGGCCGGCGCGGGGTCGACAGCGGGTGTGTGGACCGGGTGGGTGACGACTGGCGCGGGCGCACTGTGAGCGTCACGATCGATCAAGACCGGGCCGCTGACGTTGCACATGCAGGCCAGCCGAGCTCGACCTTCCAGGCCCAGCCGGCGCAGCGTGGCCAACTCGTCGTCTCCGGGTGGTGACAGGTGCTCGGTGCCTGCGCAAATCGCCACCGCGTCGGCGCCGCAGACGCCAGCTCTGCAGCCATAGTTGATGGGCAGACCTGCACCTTCGATGGCCTCGAGCAAGGTGGCGTCGGCCGCCACTTGAAAAGTGATGCCCGACTGACGGTCCGTGACCTCCGCTCCGGCGCTGCCCACCAGACGCTGCTTGAGTGAACGCGCACCGTCCCCGGCAACAGGGCCTGGCGGCGCCCCGGTGGCGGGGCCAGCAGCCTGGGTGGCGCGGTAGCGGCGCTCGGCATACAGGCCGCTGGCCATCAACAGCAGCGCCAGCACCAGGCCAGCGGCCTGGGCAGCCCGTGACAGCCACGCCAGCGGCTCGCCACCCATCAGCCACGCCAAAGTGGTGACGATCAGCGGCCCGGCAAACCAATAAAAGCAGGACAAGGCCAGGGCGCCAAACACCAGTGCCACGCGGTAAGGATTGGCCGGGGCAAAAGCGACGGCCAGCCCGTACAGACCAGCCGACGCGCAGCAGGCCAGCAGCAGGATCAACAGGTACAGGCCATTTCCGTAGGCCGGGGCCGGGCCCTGGACGAAGTAGCCCAGGATCAGGCCCGGCAGCAGGCCCATGAAAAGCCGCCGCTGGGCTGCGTGTCGCGGGTCTTCGTCGTAGATGTCGCTGAAGACAGCCGCCCTGGGGTTGAAGTCATAACAGCTCTTTTGACAACCCACGCAGGGCTCGCAATAGCCGTTGCGGACCACCACCAGCGGGGCCTGGCCGTAGGTTCTTTGAATCGGCGCCAGAGGGCAGAAGGTGCCGCACCAGCCACTGCGGCCCTTGAACAGCACACCACCCGCAAAGGCCACCAGCAGCACCAGCGCCAGGCCCATGCCGACGACCTCAGGGCTGTGGTTGAGCCAGGGCGCACGCAAGGCCACCGCGGTGACAAAAAAGGCCACGCTGATCGCAAAGGCCCAGCGCTTGAGCGCTGCCGGCAAGTCCCGCCCGCGGGTGAAACCCAGCAGCCTGGGCAGCTGGTTGACCGTGGCCATCGGACAGACCTGACGCCACAGACCGGGGGCCACCACCAGCAAGGCCGGCAACACCGGGATGGCCAAGCCCCAGAGCAACCTCGCACCCCACTCGGGCGCTGCCCACAAAAGCGCCATCAGCACCAGCAGGGTCGCCAGCGTGGCCACGCGCATCGCCCACCACAGCCACAGGGGCAGGCGCGTTTCACGCTGTGTGTAATTGCGGAAGAACTGTGTCGCGACCTGCGGGTCGGGCAGCGTTGGCTGGGGGGTGCCGATAGCCAAAAGGTGAATGGGTATGCGTCGCACAGGCCGTTCAATCCGCAGCTTGATGGCGACGCAGCCGTGCGGCCACGTCGGCGCCCAGGTCGCGCATCAAAGCCAGCGCCACACGCGGCTGCCATGCGCTGAGCTGCAACAAGGCTTCGGGTGTGAGGCGCAACAGCTCGGCCGGCCCCGCCGCCGTGACGGTGGCCGTCACGGCGCTGGGTTCGCCGTCCAGAAAACTCAACAGCCCCAGAACCTCGCCCTCTCCACGCACCACGCGGGCTGTACCCGGCCCGGTGACCTCGACCTCGCCGCTGGCGATGAGGTGCAAAGCCCGGTCAGACTCGGTCGCGCGAAACAAGGTGGCACCCGCGGCAAACCGGCGGCGCGCGGCAAATCGAATCAGGTGCTCCCAGTCGTCACCCGCCAAGCTGCCCAAGATGGCCTGAGGCGGATCTGCTGCAGTCGCGGCTGAAGCCGCTGATTTGGCCTGGTAGCTGAAGAAGTCGCTCATCTGTCTCTCCTTCGTTGGCATTGCCCGGGGCAGCGCCAACGCGAGGTTGGCGCCACTCAGTTGGGTGGCTTGGCGGGACTCATGTTCGCAGAAACAGACCCCAACGCAGCATGCGCAGCTCGCGCAGCCACCGCCAGTTGTTCCACCAACTGCAGCAGGTCCTGGCCTTCGAGTGCCGACACCGGCACACCCAAACCCCGAGCGAGCGCCTGGCTCAGAGCGGCGGCTGCTGCTGGCAAGGTGGGGGCTGCGGCAGGGCTTGGCGGCTTCGAGCCCGGCTGCGCCGCAGCGGCGGCTGGGGCCACGGCAGGTGGGGCTGCGCCCGCAGCAGGCACTCGGGGCGCAGCGGGCACGGCCCGGATGCGCGTCAAGTCCAGCCCCGAGTCCACCGAAGGCGGCGCAGCGAGCAGGATTTCGGTCAATCCCTGCTGTTCGCCGTTGCTGCCGCCAGCCAGCATGGCGGCCGGATCGCCGCCGCGTTGTGGCGCCGTGGCATGGACACCCGCACTGCGCGGCGTTGCCGTCACGGTGGCGGGCGGTGACAGCGCGCGCGCTGGCCGGGGCGGCATAGGGGGGCCCGAAACCAAGACCTCGAACGGACCCAGTTCCAGGCGGTCACCGTCGCGCAGCCAGTGCGGACCCAGCAGCCGCGAGGTGGCGCCGTTGACAAAGGTCCCGTTGGTGGACAGATCGCTCAACACCGGGCCCATCGGGCTGTCGACGATCTCGCAATGCCGGGCCGAAATGGCCACCATGCGGTCGGCCATCATCCAGTCGCTGGCCGGGTCGCGACCGATGGTGACGCTGTGCAGGGGCTGCGGCAATCGCCACTCGGCAATCGGCTTTTCAGCCAGCTCGCTGCCTCTCACGACTTTCAGGCTCCACATGACGCTCGTCCCATTCGGTTGGTTGGCAACAGTTCAGCGATGTTGGCCGGTGCAGGTGTCCGGCGCTATCCCTCTGAGGCAGGCACGCGGGTGGGCACCAGGCCCCTGCGGGCCACTCAAGCAGCCTGCGCCAGCCGCAGCGCGGCTCGGTCAATGCTGGTCTTGAGTTCGGCATAACTGTGGTGCACGGCAAACTGCGGAAACTGGGTCACGATGCCCGCGGGCGGGTGAATGAAAAAACCCGCATCGGCGGCACCCAGCATGCCGGTGTCGTTGTAGGAGTCACCTGCCGCGATGACCTGGTAGTTCAGGCTCTGGAGGGCCTGGACCGCGTGGAACTTCTGGTTCGGTTGGCGCAGCTTGTAGTCGGCCACAAAGCCGTCGGCGTCCACCACCAAACGGTGGCAGAACAGGGTCGGGCGGCCCAGTTGCTGCATCAACGGATCGGCAAACTCATAAAAGGTGTCCGACAGGATGATGACCTGGAAGCGGCTGCGCAAGTCGTCCAAAAACGCCTTGGCCCCGTCCATGGGTGCCATGCCCGCGATCACGTTTTGAATGTCCGCCAACTTCAAACCATGTTGACGCAGCAGGCCCAGGCGGTAACGCATGAGCTTTTCGTAGTCGGGTTCATCGCGCGTGGTGCGGCTGAATTCGGCGATGCCGGTGCGCTGCGAAAAGGCGATCCAAATCTCGGGGACCAACACACCTTCCAGATCGAGGCAGACGATTTGCATAGGGTCCTTCGTAGGCAGGTGCAAATCGTAGCCGGAAGTCGTAGCCGGGAAGTGGGCTGCGGTTCGCGCAGCGGCGTCAGGCCTTGTCGCCCGCCTGCGCCGCGGCGGTTGGATCGGCCTCAGCGGCCTTCTGTGCCCGCAACTTGTGCCACAGGTGCGGCAGCAGGATGCGCAGCGGCATGCGCCGGTAGTGATAGCGGATGAGGAAGATTTGCGCGGCTGCACCTTGACGCCAGGAACGGCCGTCGTCGGGCTCGGTCGGCATCAAGACGGTGCCGAGCAAAGGCAGCAACCAGGCCCGACGAACCGGCCCTGGCCCGCGCGCCGTCAGTCGCTGCTGCACCGCCAGCGGAATCGGTGTCTGCAGCCAAGCCTGCGCAAAATGGCAGGCCAGCGCCAGCGGCTCGGTCAGGCCCAAGCGCTCGGCGCGGTCGGGCAGACCGCTCCAGAAGTCGGCTTGGGTACTGAAGTTGCGCAGCAGGCTGTCCAGATCCACCAGATCGCGCACGCGGTCCCTGACTTCGGAGTCGCCGAACAAGTGGGCAGCACTGTGCAGCACCTGGTCTTGCGGGTGCAGCACCTTCCATTCGGGCCAGCGCGAGTCCTGCAGCCGGTCCAGCAGCAGAGAGGCGTCCACCACCGCGTGCCCGATCGGCGGCAGGATGTTGTGGTGCAGGTCCAGCTCCAAGCCGTGCAACGCGTGGCGCATGGGCGGCACTTCGTGGCTCCACTGGTGGTAGTACTGGCGGTCGTGCTCGTCCAGTTCGGTCTCAGCCCAGCCTGCGGCCACCAAGCGAGCTTGCGCATCGGCGATGTGCTGCCGTGGAACCAGGATGTCCACGTCGGAAGGCAGGCGCCCGGTGGCGATGGCCAGGTCCTGGCCGATGTAAGCCGCGCCCTTGAGCAGGACCAGCGGATAGTCCACCGCCCCCAGCTGCTGTGGCAGCCGCTGCAAGGCCCACAACAGGTGTCCCGTTCGCCAGCAGGAGTACTGCATTTCGCTGGCCAGATGGCGCGCAACGGGCTCTGGGACCTGCGCAGACAAACCAGCTGCTTCGACGCTTTCGGCCAGGCGCCCCAAAAGGCGCAAGCGGCGCGCCAAACGCACCACGCGCTCCCACTGCGGCAGTGACCAGTCCAGCGTGACCTGCGGTTCACGCAGCGCGCTCAGCCAGCGCAGGTTGGGCGGCACCGTATCGGGCTGCTTCACAGGGCAGCCCTTTGCGCTGTGCGCCGCCCGTTGAGCAGGGGGGAACGGCCCGGCGCGCTCATGACGCAGCCGCGGCTGCGGCCGCCCGCGCATGCAGATGCCGCTGGCGACCTTGCTCAACCACGGCGGGCCACTCGAGCGCCAGCCGGGCCAACGCGTCGTCCAGGTCGCTGTAGATCAGCTGCCAGGTCGGGCAGGCGCCAGCCACGGCCACCGCGGCTTTGAAGCCTGCAGAGCCCAGGGTTGCGTAGTTGAAGGCGTTGAAGGCCAGGGCCGAAAAAGCCATCTGCGGCTGAATGGGGGTCAACTCGGTTGCATGCCCTGCCTGCCAACGCGGCAGCACAACAGCGCCCGGCCAGGCGTGTTGATTCCGGGCCAGAACCGCCGGTCGCGACGGGGCGAGGTGCGCCACCGTGCCTTTGCGTGTACGCGGGAACTCCGGGCCGAGTTCGGCATGCGGCGCAAAATTGCGAATGACCTGGATCGAGGCGTTTTTCAAAGCCGCCGGCTTCAGGGCTGGCCGGAAGCTGCCGCGCTCCACGTCCAGCGCACCAAACTCGTCCGACAGCAGGCGCCAGCCCGACAAACTGAGGGCCGCGGTGAGCGTGCTCTTGCCCGAACCCGGCAAGGCCGGCATGACCAGGCAAAAGCCGTCTTTTTCCACCACCCCGGCGTGCAACAGCAGCAGGTTGTTGAAGCGGCGTCCGATCAGGAAATTGGCGCCCCACTCCATCAACGGCAGCGCGGTGTCGGCCGGGAAGGGCTCGAAAGGCTGCTCGGAGTCACTGCGGAAGATCGCCTGCGGCCACAACCAACGACGCCAGCCCTGCCCGGGCACCAGGTCCATGTGCAGATCGGCCCAGCGCGCTGCCGTTTGAAAGTCGAAGTGGCGGTAGACCGATTGCAGGGCCGCCGGCAACGAAGCCACGCGGCTGCGCACGCGCATCATGGCCAAGCCGACGTCGAGAAACAGCCCGTCGCCGGCGAGAGCCGCTTTGATCTCCGGCAGGCTGGCTTCTTGGAGCGTGCGCCCGGGCGCAGCGTTGGCCGTCACACGGGCAAGGGCTGGGCGCTGCGCGGTTGCAGAATCAATCCAGCTTCAACCAGGACCGCCCAGGAACCCGACAAGGTAGCTTCCAATTCAGCAACATCCACTTCGAACAGCGCTGCCAAGTTTTGACAGACTTCTGCGGCACTGCGAGGCAGGCGCTCATCCAGCGCGTTCAAGACCTCAACGCTCTCGCCGTTGACCAGGTGGGTCTCCCCCGACAGGGCACTGTAAACCACCCAACCGTCTCCCAGCGGCTCTGTCAGCACGCCGGGGGCGCGCAGAAAAACGGACACTAGACCACGTTCTTGAAGGAAGTCCAGCAGCTGGCGCCGACGTTGTAGCCGGTCCCTGCATTGCCGACCCCAGTGACGCTGCCCGTGCTGTCAAAGCGCACGATCACATACTGAGGGGTGGTGTAGTTCAGGGCTGCCCCAGGAGGCATGGATGCATTTGGAACGCTCCAGCCGGTTCCCGTCGGCACATTCCCGGTTGCCACGTCGATTGCCAGCCAATTGCCAACCCCCGGATAGTGGCTGTTGCTTTGGGTGAAGACACTTTGCACCTGAGTCCCACTGACGTAGTAATTGCCGTCAGTGGCCTTGTGCAACTGCACCCGCGTCCAGGTGTCCAGCCCACCCACCTTGGGCGTGACGTTGGTCATGTCGGTCATGTTGCGCGCCAGGCAGCGCAGGTTGGACGTGTTGGCGAAGGCGTTACCACTGCAGACGGTCATGATGGCCGGCGCTGCAAACACGCCGCGAACCAGCTTGCGTCGAGCAGCCAGGTGGGGCTTGGGCGATTCAACGGGGCTGTTCACAAAGGTCTCCTTGGGCGCACGAACGAGCCAGATTATTGCGTTTGAAGTGCCCGAGGACGACCCCTCATGCCAGGGGGCTGGAAAGCTGGGCGACCCATCAATGACAAATAACCGGCGTTGGGGGCTGTCAGGGCGTCTCGCGGCCCCAAAACAGCACCCTTTGCGCGCCAGCCGAAGCAAAACCGGCGCGCTTTGCCCGCCTCACGGCGTTTTCCACAGCTCTTTCAGGCGCGCGTCACGGCCGCAGGAGGTGCGGTAGTAGTTGTAACGGACCGGGTTCTTCTTGTAGTAGTCCTGGTGGTAGCCCTCGGCGGGATAAAACACCCCGGCGGGTTCAAGGGTGGTGACGATGGGCGCCACGAACGGCTTGCTCTTGTCCAAAGCCGCTTTGGAAGCCTGGGCCGCCGCCGCCTGCGCTGGGCCGTGCGTGAAGATGGCCGTTCGGTACGGGCTGCCCGAATCGCAAAACTGGCGATCCTTGGTGGTCGGGTCGATGGTGCGCCAGAATTTCTCCAGCAACTGCTCGTAGCTGACCTTGCTGGGGTCAAAAACAATCTCCACCGCCTCGGCATGGCCGGTCTGGTTGCGCGAGACTTGTTCGTAGGTGGGGTTGGCCACCGTGCCGCCGATGTAGCCGCTGGTGGTGCTGATCACACCCGGCACCTTGTCGAAGTCAGACTCCACGCACCAGAAGCAACCGCCTGCAAAGGTGGCCTTGGCCGAGCCCGCGGCGGGTGCAGCGGCTGAAGTAGCGGACGAAGTGCCCGCCGACCCGCTGTTTTGAGACAGCGCCGCGCCGGCGCTGATGCCCAGCGCGACCACCGCTGCAATGGCCAGCCCAAGGCGGCCAGACTTGGCGATCGACAGCGCCTTCATGCAGCCGCCGGCACAAAACGCAGCGCCACCCCGTTGTTGCAATAGCGCTTGCCGGTTGGGCGCGGACCATCACCGAACACATGCCCTTGGTGACCACCGCAGCGGGCGCAGTGGTACTCGGTGCGCGGCAGGATCAACTTGTAGTCGGTGCTGGTACCCAGCGCGCCTGGAAGGAAATCAAAAAAACTGGGCCAGCCGGTGCCGCTCTCGTATTTGCTGGTGTGGGCAAACAGCGGCAAGTCGCAGCCCGCGCAGTGGTACGCCCCGGCCCGCTTTTCGGCGTTGAGCGCGCTGGTGTGGGGCGGCTCGGTGCCTTCTTGGCGCAACACACGGTAGGCCGCGTCGGACAGGCGCTTTTTCCATTCGGCGTCGCTCAGCACGACCTTGTCTGCGCGGGTGGGCACCGACGCGGCCTGCGTGGCGCTGGCAGCGGCGCCGCCCAGCCCCAAAGCTGAAAAGAGATTGAGAAAGTTGCGGCGGGACATGGTGTTCTCCTGGTTCATGGGGGTGAGTCG
>JANMHH010000310.1:0-5802 GCA_031375065.1 Rubrivivax sp.
ACGCGCCACTGGTCGGGCGCGGCGGCGCGCGCATGCAGGCGTTGCACGGCGGCTTGGGCGCGTTCGCCGTGGGCCCAGATCATCGGCGCGCATTCGGCAAAGTCGGCGGCGGGGAAGCCGGGGCAAAAGCTCAGCACGGTACCCAGTTCGCGGTCGATGGCCAGCAACTCTTCATACAGGCCTTGCGCCGGCTGCAGCAGCGTGCTCTGGGCGTTGAGGGGGATCAGGTAGGGCAGGCGCTGCAGGTGCAGCGGTTCGCGCTGGCCGGCCTTGAAGCGGCGGGCCATCAGCTCGGCCGCCAGCTCGCCGGTGTCGGCCATGTCGACGTGCGGGTAGGTGCGGTAAGACACCAGCGCGTCGGCTTCGCGCAGCATGCGGTGGGTGACGTTGGCGTGCAGGTCCAGGCTGGCGCAGATGGGGGTGCTGGAGCCCACCAGCGCGCGCACGCGGGCCAGCAGTTCGCCTTCGCTGTCGGCGGCGTTCTGGGCCACCGCTGCACCGTGCAGGTCCAGGTAGACGCCGTCCACGCCGCCGTTTTGCTGGGCCGCTTTCACGTCGTCGCAGATCGCTTTGCAGATGCGCTCGAAGGCGTCTTCGGTGACGTAGGAAGAAGGAATGGCGCCGGCCCAGGCCGACGGGATCAGCGTCCAGCCCTTGCGTTTGGCCGCAGCGATGAAGCCGGCCACCGGGATGTTGATGCCGCTGAGCTGTTCTTGCATGGCCTGGCCGCGCACAAAGGCGGGGAAGGAGTCGCCGCGGGTGAAGGCGGCCCAGTCGGCCAGGCTGGGTGCGAAGGTGTTGGTCTCGTGTTGGTAGCCAGCGATCAGGATGCGGGTCATGGTGGGCGTGAGGAGCGGTGAAAAGAGTCAGGCTTTGCGCGGCTGCAGCAGCACGGCGCCGGCCCCGATGAAGACCAGGGCGAAGCCGGCCCAGTCCAGCAGGCTGGGCCGTTCACCGACCAGGGCCATGGCGCCCAGCACGCCAACCAGCGGCACCAGCAGCGTGGTCATGGCCGCCACGCCAGCGTCAGACTGCGTCAAGAGCTTGAACCACAGCAGGTAGGCCAATGAGGTGGCCAGCAGCACGTGAAAGGTGAAAGCCAAGGCCACGGTGGGCGTGACACTGTGCGGCAAGAGTTCGCCCGCCAACTGCGCGCCCAGCAGGCACACCACGCCGCCCAGCAGCAGCTGCCAGGCCAGGCTGCGGGCGGGGTTGCCCTGCACCACCCAGCGTTTGGACACGGCGGTGCCCAGCGCCCAGAAGAATGCCGCCAGCAGCGGGAAGATCAAGCCCCAGCCGCTGCCGACTTGCCCGGCCTGGTTCAGCGCCGGCCAGGCCAGCAACACGATGCCCAGGCTGCCCAGCGCCAGCGCCCAGGCACCGCGTTTAGAAATGCGTTCGCCCAGCAAGGCCCAGGCCAGCAGCACGGCCATCATCGGCATCGTGAAGGTCAGCACGGTGGCGCGCGAGGTGGTGGTGTGCAGCTGCGCAAAGGCCGTGAACAGGTTGAAGCCCACCACATTGAGCAGACCGCTGGCGACCAAGGGCAGCCACTCCGAACGCGGCGGGATCAGCGCTGCGCGTTGCCACAGCACCACCGCCATCAGCACCGCGGCTGCGACCGTGAAGGCCAGGCCGCGCATGTAAAACGGCGGCAGGCCGGTGAGCATGATCTTCACGACCGGCCAGTTCAGGCCCCAGAACAGGCCCAGCAGTGGCGGTATCCACCACAAGCTGCGCAGGCTGTTGTGGGTGGCGGTGGCGGGTTGATTCAAGCGCAGCCTCGGGTGCGGTTTTCAACGGCCGAAGGAAAACTTCTGGCCCGGCGCGGCTGCAAACAAGGCCTGGGTGTAGGCGTGCTGCGGATTGCCAAAGACCTGGTGGGCGGGGCCGTACTCCACCACTTCGCCTTGGCTCATCACGGCCAGCGTATCGCAGACCTGTGAGGCCACGCGCAGGTCGTGCGTGATGAACAGCATCGCAATCTGCAGCCGTTCGCGGATTTCTTCAAACAGGCGCAGCACCTGGGCCTGCACCGACACGTCCAGCGCGCTGACCGCTTCGTCGGCCACCAGCAATTCGGGTTCCATCATCAGCGCGCGTGCAATGCAGATGCGCTGGCGCTGACCGCCGCTGAACTGGTGCGGGTAACGGTCCATCGCACTGGCGTCCATGCGCACCAGGCCCAGCAGTTCGTGCGCCTTGGCCATGGCCGCGTCACGGCCCATGCCGTAGTTCATCGGCCCTTCGATCAGCGCCTGGCCCACGGTGCGGCGTGGGTTGAGCGATCGGTACGGGTCTTGAAAGACGATCTGCACGCGGCGGCGCAAAGGCCGCAAGGCCGACGCCGACAGGGTGGCGATCTCGTCGCTGCCCAGCATCACCGAGCCCGCCGTAGGATCGACCAGCCGCACCACGCAGCGTGCCACCGTGCTCTTGCCCGAGCCCGACTCACCCACGATGCCCAGCGTCTGACCGCGGCGGATGGTCAAGTTGACATCCTTGGCCGCGTGCACGGTGCGCTGCTTGCCAAACCAGCTTTTGTCCTGGTAGGTCTTGGCCAGGCCCTTGACCTGCAAGACCTGTGGCGCGGCTGCATCGACCGGCCGTTCGGTGGTGTTGAGCGTGGGCACGGCGGCCATCAGCATGCGCGTGTAGTCGTGCTGCGGCCGTTGCAGCACGTCCACCTTGGGGCCCAGTTCCACCAGGTCGCCCAGGCGCAAGACCGCCACCCGGTCGGCGATGTCGGCCACCACGCCAAAGTCATGGGTGATGAACAGCACGCCGGTGCCATGGCGCTGCTGCAAATCGAGCACCAGCTTCAGGATCTGCGCTTGGGTGGTGACGTCCAGCGCGGTGGTGGGCTCGTCGGCGATCAGCAGCACCGGGTCGAGCACCAGCGCCATGGCGATCATGATGCGCTGGCGCTGGCCGCCCGACAGTTGATGCGGGTAGCTGGCCACCATGCGCTCGGGGTCGGGCAACAGCACCTCGCGCACGATCGACAGCACCTTGTCGCGCCGCTGCGCAGCAGTAAGCGCGGTGTGTTCGCGCAGCACCTCGTCGATCTGGTCGCCGCAGCTCATGACCGGGTTCAGGGCCGTCATCGGCTCCTGAAAAATCATGCCCATGCGGGTGGCCCGCAGTTCACGCAGGCGCGACAGCGGGGCGTGGGTGATGTCTTCGCCTTGCAGCAGGATCTGGCCGGCACGCACCGGCAGCGATTTGGGCAGCAAGCCCATCACGCTTTGTGCGATGACGCTCTTGCCCGAGCCCGACTCACCCACCAAGCACAGCGTTTCGCCGCGGCCCACAGTGAAGCTGACCTTCTGCACCGCCGTGGCGCGGTCGCCGCCGGGCGGCAGTGCGATGGTCAGATCGCGGATCTCCAGGATGGGGGCGGCCGTGTTCATCGAAGCTTCAACCACGTCAACCACGCTTGGCCATCTTGGGGTCGAGCGTGTCGCGCAGGCCGTCGCCCAGGATGTTGACCGCCAGCACCGTGACAGCCAGGAAGATGCCCGGGAAAAAGATGTTGTGCGGGTAGTCGTTGAACTGCGCGCGGCCTTCGGCCATCACGTTGCCCCAGGTGGGGATGTCGGGCGGCAGGCCCACGCCCAGGAAGGAAAGAATGGCTTCGGTCAGGATGCCGGCCGCGCAGATGAAGGTGCCTTGCACCACCAGCGGCGCCACCGTGTTGGGCAGGATGTGGCGCAGCATGATCTTCCAGGTCGCGGTGCCCATGGCCACGGCCGCTTCGACATACGGCTCTTCGCGGATGCTGAGCACCAGCGAACGCACCAGCCGCGTCACACGGGGGATTTCAGGAATGGCGATGGCGATGATCACGGTGGTCAGGCTGCCGCGCCACATGGCCACCAGCGCGATGGCGATCAGGATGGCGGGGATGGCCATCAGGCCGTCCATGACCCGCATCAAAGGGCCGTCGAGCCAGCGAAAGAAGCCCGAGCACAGCCCCAGCACGATGCCGATGCTCATGGCCAGGATGGCGGTGGAGATGCCGACGATCAGCGACACCCGGGTGCCGTAGATCACGCGGCTGTAGACGTCACGGCCAAAGCTGTCGGAGCCCATCAGGAACCGGTGCTTCAGCGTGTCGCCTTCCAGCGTGGTGATCTCGCCCCTCTGGCCGGGTGTGAGGTCGCGGCTGGCGGGGTCAAACAGCGACGGATCCACCGTGCCCAGCCAGGGCGCCGCCAAGGACAGCAGCACCAACAGCAGCAGCGCCGTGCCACCGATGCGCACCGACCAGTTCTTGCGCACCCGCGCCCAGGCGCTGGTGGTGTGCACGATGGTGGCCGATTCGACGGACAGGGCGTCGAAGGCGGCGTCGGGTCCAGCTTGGGCCATAAGAGATCAGTCGGTGCCAGGCAAAGGGGGTCAGTAGCGGATGCGCGGATCGAAGAAGACGTAGCTCATGTCGACCAGCAGGTTGACCAGCACATAGACAAACGAAAACAGCAGGATCACACCCTGGATGGTGGGGAAGTCACGCGCCAGCACGGCGTCCACCGTCAGGCGCCCCAGGCCCGGAATGGCGTAGACCGACTCGGTCACCACCACGCCACCGATCAGCAGCGCAATGCCGATGCCGATGACCGTGGCAATCGGCACCGCCGCGTTGGCCAGCGCGTGGCGCATCAGCACCTGCTTTTCCGGCAGGCCCTTGGCCCGCGCGGTGCGGATGTAGTCCTCGCCCAGGGTCTCCAGCACCGAAGCCCGGGTGACGCGGGCGATCAGCGCCACGTAGATGAAGCTGAGCGTGATGGCAGGCAAAGCCAGGTGGTAGAGCCACGGCCCCAGGCCGTCGGCAATGCGCTTGTAGCCCTGCACCGGAAACCAGCCCAGCTTGAGCGAGACCAGCCAGATCAGCACGTAGGCCACCACAAACACCGGCACCGAAAAGCCCAGCACCGAAAAGGCCATCAGGGCGCGGTCCAGCCAGCCGCCAAAGCGCCAGGCCGCCAGCACGCCCAGCGGCACGGCCACCAGCACCGCCAGCGTGATGGTGATGACGGCCAGCGACAACGTGGGCTCCAGGCGCTGCGCGATCAGCGAGGTGACCTGGGTCTTGTAGTAGTAGCTCTGCCCCAGGTCACCCGTGAGCAAGTGGCCGGCCCAGATGAAAAATTGTTCAGGGATGGAGCGGTCCAGCCCCAAGCTGGTGCGGATCTGCGCGATCTGTTCGGTGCTGGCCGCGTCGCCCGCCAGCACGGCAGCCGGGTCGCCTGGGGTCAGGCGCAGCATCAAGAAGACCAGCACCGCCACGATCAGCAGCACGGGCAAGGTCGACAGCAGGCGGCGGGCCAGGAAGTGCAGCATGGGTGCTGGGCGTTGAGCGGAGGTGCGGGTGCCTTGCAGGTCCAAAAAAACAGCCCTGAGGTCAAAGCCTCAGGGCGGTTGGCATGGAGCCGCTCAGTTCTTCTTCAGGTTCCAGTAGATGTTGCCGTTGGTGACGAAGAAGCCGCTGATGTTCTTGCGCGCCGCCATCGGCTGCATGTACTCACCCAGTGGCGCATGGGTGGCCACTTCGAAGGCGCGGCTGTGCATGGCGTCGGCCAGCTTTTTCTTGGCCGGCTCGTCGGTGGCGCGCATGAACTGGTTGCGCAGGTCAACCAGCTTTTCGTCGGTGGCCCAGCCAAACCAGGTGCTTTTTTCGCCGCGTGTGTCCATCGTCGGGTTGGCAATCGGGTTCCACACGTCGAAGGTCTGCCAAGCGGTCAGGAACATGTGCCAGCCGCCCTTGTCCGGCGCGTCCTTCTTGGCCCGGCGGCCCACCAG
>JANMHH010000372.1:0-1820 GCA_031375065.1 Rubrivivax sp.
GCTGCGCTGACCAGCCCACGGGCTTGCACCGGCTGTGCTGCGATCGAAGCCTTCAGACCGACAAAAAGGTCGTACACGATGATCGCAAACGGCACCATGGCCAGCGACCACCAGAGCCAACGGGTGCCCGGGTCGTTGGAAATTTCACCGGGGTAGCCCAGCACCACCATCAGCGCGGCCAACAGGCCCAGCTTGGTGGCCTTGGAAACGGTCTCGGACCTGGACAAACGCATCACCAGGATCAACTCGACCAGCAGCAGTGGCACGGTCAACAGCCAGTCAACGTAGCGATAGGCGTCGTTGAACTTGGCACCGGTCTGCTTCATCGCGCCGTCGACCAGCGTGTAGGCGCCTTCCCAGCTGCTGAAGATGCGAACGTAGTGGTAGAGCGCGATCAAGGTCACCAGGCCGGTGACGGTCATGGCCGTTCGGTAGGGCGGTGCAACCTGAGAACGCGACAGGAAGAAAAAAACCGTCGCCGCGCCCATCACGGCAATCGTGAGGGAAAAGGCGTTCGAAACAAGGGCAAATTGCCCCGGGGAGATGACGTCCATGAATGAGCCGTTTTGATTGAGGAGCCTGAACGATAAGGGTGAGTAGCTTTTGCATATGACAAAACTGCTCATTACCACTTCGTTGGCTCAGGTACTGCGCCGCCTGCGTGGCCGTGCAGGGCCTTTGCCGCGAATGCAGGGCGTACAGGGCAACGCGAGCGCACGGCACGCCAGCGCAGACTGGCCCTGGTGGGGTCGGCCGCCCAACACACCGACACCTTTGCGCTGGCTCGACCATACTTGCCGGCTACCGCAGGACCGCACCACACACCCATGCAGCAAACGCGCCAACAGATCGCCATCATCGGCGGCAACTTCGCCGGTCTCACGGCCGCCATCAAGCTGTCGAAACAACACGCGGTGACGTTGATCGACCCGTCGCCGCACTTCGAGTGGATGCCCAACATCCACGAGATCCTGTCCAGTGTGAAGACGCCGCAAGGCCTGCGGCTTGACCGCTCAGCCGTCGTTGAACAGGCTGGGCACCGTTTCATGCAGGACCGCGTGACCGAACTGCACCTGGCCGAGCAGCGCTTGCTCACTGCCAACGGCCACGAACTGAAATTCGACGCCTGCATCGTCGCAGTGGGCGCGCTGTGGAGCAGCCACGGCATCCCGGGCGTGCAGCGCCACGCCCTGCCGTGTCGCAGCATTGCCGACGCCCTGGCCGTTGAGCAGCGGCTGCACACGCTGGTGCAGCAGCAGCGTGCGGGCAAGCCGGTGCCGATCGTGATCGTGGGCGGTGGCATCTCGGGCATCGAGGCGCTGGGCGAGATCCTGCGCCGCTACCGCCATGTCGCTGGTTTGTCGGTCGATGTGGTCGAGGCTGCCGACCGGCTGCTGCCGGGCCTGCCCCAGGCGCTGGACGCCGACCTGCGCCGCCTGTGCCAGCCGCATCCGGTGCGCTTTCACACCGGCACCACGATTGCCAGCGTCTCTGCGACGGCGGTTGAACTGGCCGGTGGCGAGCGGCTGCCGTCGCAGCTGACGCTGTGGACGGCGGGTTTGGCGGCGCCTGCGCTGCTGCAGCAATCGGGCCTGGCACCGCCGCCGCAGGTCTGGGCCGATGTGCACCCAACGCTGCAAAGCTGCCATGCCGAGCACACCTTCGTGGTGGGTGACTGCGCGCAGCTGCCACGGCCGGTGGCCAAGCAGGCCTACAACGCGATCGACATGGGCGAGCTGGCGGCGTTGAACGCCACGCGTTTTTTGGCCGGCGCGCCATTGAAGCCCTACCGGCCCAGCAGCAAACCGGTGCTGATTGCG
>JANMHH010000454.1:0-1936 GCA_031375065.1 Rubrivivax sp.
CAGCTCTTCGGCCTTCAGCTCACTGGAGACGATGCGCAAGCCGGTGACTTCGCCGCTGGGTGCGATCTTCAGCTCCAGCACCACCTTGCCCTGCAGCGCCGGGTCGTCGCGCAGCGCGCGGTTGTAGATGGCGTAGATGGCGCCCTTGTTGCGCTCGAAGACCAGCTTGATGTCTTCGATGCTGCGGCTGCTCTTGCCACTGCTGCCTTTTTGCAGTGTGCCGCCCTTGCCACCGCCCACACCGCTGCCGTCGCCACTGCCACCACCGGCGCGGCCACCGCCGCCGCCTGGGCCACCCCCACCGCCGCCGCCCGCCACACCTTCCACCAGCGTGGTGCCACGGCCCGCCAGGCCGCCGCCCCCGGTGTCTTTGCTGTAGGCGGCGGTGTTGATGCCACCGCTGCCCTTGGTGGCGTTGCTGGTGATCATGGCCCGCACCGGTATGCCGGCTTCCTGGCCGGCACCGACACCCACACCCACGCCGGTGCCGACACCCAGGCCCGGCTTGATGTCCTGCTTGAGTTGCACGGCGGCCGGCGCGGCCACCATTTCCGACAGCTGGTCCTTCATGGCCAGCAGGCCCACGCCACTGGCTTTGCGACGGGCGTTGTCGATGGCCACTTCACCCGGCGGTTTGCCCGCCACCGGGTTGCGTGCCTCGGGCACTGGCACTTCCTTGGGTTTGCTGGACTTGATCGGGTCGGGCTTGTCCGGCGCTTTTTCGGGCTTGGCCACTTCGGGTTTGCTGGCGTCGGCCACGTCCTGCTTGGGTGGCGGTGGCGGCGGGGTGACCGCGCGCTCCAGCAACAGCCTGGCCATCGGCGCAGGCAGCGGCTGGGCCTCCACCCGCTCGCGCTTGGGCAGCGGCAAGAACGGCATCACGATGCCGAGCAACAGCACCAGGATCAGAGCGATGCGGGCGATGCGCTGGAAGCGTTTTTCGTCGTCGGCCGCGTTCGACCAGGGCAGCGTCGGTTTGCGAAACGACGCCATCGGGGACAGTGCCATCGTGCTCATGTCAAACGTCCCTTCTGCGCACGGCAAACGACACGTCGGCGTAATTGGCCTTGGCGCAGGTGGTCATGACCTTGCGCAGCAGGCTGTAGGGCATCTGCTTGTCAGCCATGATGGTCACGGCCTGCTGGTCGGCCTTGTTCTCGGCCCGCACCGCGGTGCGGGTGATCAGCACGTCCAGTTCGGCCTTCAGGGCCGGGATGGTGTCGTCCGGCGCGGCCATCACCTGCGCCACCGACGCGATGCGCCGGCCGTCGACGATGATGTCGTCGCCCGCGATCACCAGCAGCACCGTTTCCTTGGGCGTCTTTTCGGCCATCGCCAGGGGCAGGTCAACCGCCTTGGTGCTGACCAGGGTCTCGACCCCGGCGGCGCTGGACAGCAAAAAGAAGATCAGGATCGTGAACACGTCGATCAAGGCGACCAGGTTCATGTCCAGCCCGGTCTTGTTGCGCTCTTTGCGCTCGGCGCGTTTTTCGCGAGGTGACAGTGTGGCCATCAAGGCGCCCCTTTTCTGACAGCGGCCCCGGCCGTTGCCCCGCCCGTTACCCCAGCCGCCGGCTTGCGCACGGGCGCGTCACCGATCGAGATGTTGGGGAACAGCTCGGCCCGCAGCAGCTGTGCGCCCTTTGCCGTGACGCTGCTGCGCACGGTGTCCATCACCTGCACCAGGTCGTCATACGGCGTGTCGGGTTCGGCCAGCACACTGGACTCGGTCTTGTCCGGAAACTTGCCCTTGACCAGCACCATCAGCGAGCCCAGCGCCTTGTAGTCGTGCGTTGCACCGCTCTTGTCGATGCGCTGGATGAGGCCACCAATGCGGTCGCCGACCTCGATGGCGTCCTTGCGGATGACCACCTCGAGCTGCAGGTCGGCACCCTTGATCTGTTCCACCGCCGACTGCTGGGCCGGCAGGTTGAGG
>JANMHH010000455.1:0-2205 GCA_031375065.1 Rubrivivax sp.
TTCGCTGTTCACCACGCTGAAGCTGGCGGCCATTGCAGCGCCCATCTGTTCGGCACTGGGTCTGCTGATCAGCTGGCTGTTGGCACGTACGCAGTTTGCGGGGCAAAAATTGTTTGAGTTCAGCGCGCTGCTGGCTTTTGCCATCCCGGGCACGGTGCTGGGGGTGAGCTACATCCTGGCCTTCAACGTGCCGCCGTTCGAGCTGACCGGCACCGGCTTGATCATCGTGCTGTGTTTCATCTTCAGAAACCTGCCGGTGGGCGTGCGCGCCGGCACCGCCAGCTTCAAGCAATTGGACAAGAGCCTGGACGAAGCCAGCACCATGCTGCGCGCCAGCACCGGCACCACGTTGCGGCGGGTGGTGCTGCCCTTGCTGAAGCCCGCGCTGGTGGCGGCACTGGTCTACAGCTTTGTGCGCAGCATGACCACGGTGTCGGCGGTGATCTTCTTGGTGACGGCCGAAAACGAATTGGCCACCACCTACATCATCGGCCGCGTGGGCAATGGCGACTATGGCGTGGCGCTGGCCTATTGCACGGTGTTGATCGTGCTGATGTCGCTGGCCACGGCCCTGATTCAATTCCTGGTGGGCGAGCGCAAGCTGGGCCGCAGGAAGACCAGCCACTGAGCAGGTTCAGAAACGCCATACCGCAGGCCCAGCACGCCATGACCGACATCACATGAGCAACACCCCATGACGACAGCAGGCATCGAGTTCCGGCAGGTCACCAAGCGCTATGGCGGCAGCGATTCGCCGCTGGTGGTCAAGGGCATCGACCTGAAGGTGCCCAAGGGCACGCTGACCACCATCCTGGGCCCCAGCGGCTGCGGCAAGACCACCACGTTGCGCATGATTGCCGGGCTGGACTCACCCAGCAGCGGTCAGATTTTCATCGACGGCCAGGATGTCACCACGCTGGGCCCGGCCGAGCGCAACGTGAGCATGGTGTTCCAGAGCTACGCGCTCTTTCCGCACCTCAGCGTGCTGGAAAACGTGCGCTACGGCCTGCAGGTCAGCGGCGTCGGCAAATCAGAGACCGAGCGCCGCGCCAAGGCGGCGATGGACAGCGTGGGCCTGGCTGGTTTTGACCTGCGCAGCCCCAGCGAACTGTCGGGCGGCCAGCAGCAACGCGTGGCCGTGGCCCGCAGCCTGGTGCTGGAGCCCAGCGTGCTGCTGTTTGACGAACCGCTGAGCAACCTGGACGCCCGCCTGCGCCGCAGCATGCGCGAAGAGATTCGCGATCTGCAGCAGCGCCTGAAGTTGACCGTGGCCTATGTGACGCACGACCAGGCCGAGGCTTTGGCCGTCAGCGACCAGATCGTGATCATGAACGCCGGCCTGATCGCCCAGGCCGGCACACCGCAGCAGCTGTACGAAGAACCCGACAGCGAATTCGTCGCTGGCTTCATGGGCGAGGCCATGCTGTTTGCCGGCCAGGCGCAGGCCGACGGCAGTGTGCAGATGGGGCCGCTGAAGGTGCGCTCACGCCGCCCGGTGCGCCCCGGCGCCGTGAAAGTGGCTGTGCGGCCCGAAGCCTGGCAGGTGGTGGCAGCGGGGGCCGAAGCGCTGGAAGGCACGCTGTCCAAGTTGGCCTATCTGGGCAACGTTCAAGAGCTGACGGTGAACACATCGCTGGGCGAGATTTTTGTCGTGTCGCCTGACGTGCAACGTCAGTGGCGTGTGGGCGAGACGCTGGGGCTGCAGCTGTTGGACCGGGGGTTGTCGGTGGTGGCGGCCTGACTGAGGGAGCGGGTTCGGCGGTTGGCGGTTGGCGGTTGGCGGTTGGTGGTTGGCGGTTGGCAGTTGGCAGTTGGCTTTCGACGGTCGGCGGTCGGCGGGTTTGGCGGCGCGGCAAGCGTTGTCCGCTCAGCGCCCACGCTATGGCGGTCGCAGCAAAGCTGCGACTCCGCTGCGGTGCTCAACCCAAGGTCGTGCCGCAAAACTCGCTACGCGGCCTTTGGCCGCTGCGCTCAAACAGCTGCGGCAAGTCAGTTTACGAAGCGCGCTGCGCGCGCCGCCCCCGGCCCTGCGCTGCTCGCCCCCCCACACAGCGCCGCAGCCAGACACCGCCTGCCGCTCAACGACCGGTTGGTGTTCGCGACGAGAACCCAGGTGCTCGCTGCAAAGGTGCGTCCGGGCCCGATGCGGCGCGCCTCTGAGGTGCCGAGGAACGCAGGGCCCGGGGCCTCGCGCGCAGCGCGAGT
>JANMHH010000415.1:0-6916 GCA_031375065.1 Rubrivivax sp.
CCGGCGGTGGTGGGCTGTGGCGACGCCACCGAACATCTGTTTGAAGGCAACCTGGTCACGGTGTCGTGCGCCGAGGGCGACACCGGCTACGTCTACGAAGGTCTGCTGGAAACCGAGATCAGCGATGTGGTGCGCGGCGAAATGCCCTATTGCCCGATCAAGATCATGATGAACGTGGGCAACCCGCAGCTGGCCTTTGACTTTGCGCAGATGCCCAATTCGGGCGTCGGCCTGGCGCGCCTGGAATTCATCATCAACAACAACATCGGCGTGCACCCCAAGGCGATCCTGGACTACCCCAACATCGATCCCGACCTGAAAAAGGCGGTGGAATCGGTGGCGCGCGGGCACGCGTCGCCCCGGGCGTTTTACGTCGACAAGCTGGTCGAAGGCATCTCCACCATCGCGGCTGCGTTCTGGCCCAAGTCGGTCATCGTTCGGCTGTCCGACTTCAAGAGCAACGAGTACCGCAAGCTGATTGGCGGCACCCGCTACGAGCCTGACGAAGAGAACCCGATGCTGGGCTTTCGCGGTGCCAGCCGCTACATCAGCGGCGAGTTCAGTGACGCCTTTGCGATGGAATGCGAAGCGCTGAAACGCGCCCGCACGGAAATGGGGCTGACCAACATCGAGATCATGGTGCCCTTTGTGCGCACCGTGAAGCAGGCGTCCACCGTGGTGCGCATGCTCGGGGAGCGCGGCCTGCAGCGAGGCGTGGACGGCCTGCGCGTGATCATGATGTGCGAGGTGCCCAGCAACGCCATCCTGGCCGACCAGTTCCTGGAGCACTTTGACGGCATGTCCATCGGCAGCAACGACCTGACCCAGCTGACCCTGGGCCTGGACCGCGACTCGGGCCTGGAGCAGCTGGCCGACGACTTCGACGAGCGCGACCCCGCGGTGCGAGCCATGATCTCGCGGGCCATCACGGCCTGCCGTGCCACCGGCAAGTACGTGGGCATCTGCGGCCAAGGCCCCAGTGACCACCCCGACTTTGCCGACTGGCTGGCGGATGAAGGCATCGTTTCGATGTCGCTCAACCCAGACACCGTGGTCGACACCTGGCTGCGACTGTCCAAGCGCTGACTCTCGCTGGCCTTGCCAGTTGCCGAACAGAAGTGCTTTGAGGGGCGCTTCTGCGGCCCGTCTTTGCGGGCCGTCTCAGTCTTCGGCCCCACTTGAAACAGGGCCTAAGTCTAGGGAAACCTCCATCGGTACTTGCGTGCAGAGCCTGCGTTTTGTCAGAAAACTGTAAGGCGCCAGCCAAACAGTCGCGGTTGTGCTGGTCAAGAGGCAGGTCTCCCGTGCTTTTGTTGTTGTCGTCGATCAAGTTGGTCAGTGAAATTGCACTCATGGCGCTGTTGGGCCAAGGCTTGCTGTTCATCCTGGCCGGCGAGAAACGCGAGACCAACTTTTTCTACCAGCTGATGAAGGTGCTGACCAGGCCTTTCATTGCAGCCGCGCGGTGGATCACGCCGCGCCAGGTGGCCGACGCCCACGTCGGTTTTGTGGCGGTTTTCTTCCTCGCATTGGTTTGGGCGGTGGTGACGTTTGAGAGGATCCGGCACTGCGTCGGAGTCAACATGGTGGGTTGCCAATGAGTCGCATCGAGTACCTGGGTTTGAAGTGGCGCGCCATTCTGTGGCTCGTCGTGGGGCGGCCCGACAACGCGCTCAAGGCGTTTGACGCCATCCTGCAGCGCTTGCCGAACGACGGCTACGCGCTGTCCAGCCGGGCCAATCTGCACATGCAGGCCAAGCGCACGGAAGCTGCGTTGGTGGACTCGTCGCGCCTGGTGCAGGTGCGCAGCGAAGACGCAGCCACCTGGTTCAACCACGGCTATGTGCTGGAATCCGTGGAGCGCTGGGACGATGCGCTGCAGGCCTTCACCCGGGCGACCGAACTCAGCCCCAAGTTGGACCGCGCCTGGTATGGCCTCGGGCTTGTCCTCATTCGCTTGCAGCGCCATGAAGAGGCCATCGTCGCCCTCAAGCGCAACACTGAACTGCAGCCGATGAGCCCCTACGGTTGGTATCAACTGGCGCGCGTGCATGTGGACCGCCGCGAGCCTGACGAAGCGATGAAGATCATCCGCCATCTGAAGGGCTTTGAGCCCAAGGTGGCAGCCCAGCTTGAACGCGAGACTGGCCTGTTGGCAAGAGCCTCAGCGACTTGACCTGTTTACCTTGCGTCAGCTGCCTTGGTGGTTGGCGTTGCTTGACGACAAGGCGTGCCCACACGCCGACATTTGAAAACCAACGGGGTCTACCGGGCCTCCATCCATGAAAAGGAGACTGCGATGCAGGTGAGTGAGAACCACCAAGCGTACTGGCGAAAGAATTTGCGGATTACCGCAATCCTTCTGGGTATCTGGTTCGTCGTGACCTATGTCATGGCGTTCTTCGCCCGCGACTTGAGCTTCAATTTCTTCGGTTGGCCCTTCAGCTTCTACATGGCTGCCCAGGGCTCGCTCGTCATTTACGTGGCGATCATCTGGTTTTATGCCCATTACATGAACAAGCTGGACATCGAGCACGGTGTCCAGGAGGAGGAATGACATGGCAGGCTTAAGCTTCGAGCCCGGCACTGCTGGGGTTTCCAACAAGGAGGCCAATGCGGCCTTCAAAAAAGGCCTGAACAAGGTCTACGGCTGGTACACCGGGGGCTTTCTGGTCTTCGTCGTCGTGCTGGCCATCGCCGAGCAGATGGGCTTGTCCCGCGGTGCCATCGGCATCGTCTTCCTGCTCGCCACCGTGGCGCTGTATGCCGGCATCGGCATCATGAGCCGCACCAACGACGCGGCCGAGTACTACGTGGCCGGCCGCCGCGTGCCTGCTGTCTACAACGGCATGGCCACCGGCGCTGACTGGATGTCGGCTGCTTCGTTCATCGGCATGGCCGGTACGCTGTACCTCAGCGGCTACGGCGGCCTGGCCTTCATCATGGGCTGGACCGGTGGCTACTGCCTGGTGGCGCTGTTCCTGGCGCCGTACCTGCGCAAGTTCGGCCAGTTCACGATCCCCGACTTCCTGGGTGCGCGTTATGAAGGCAATGCCGCACGCTTCGTCGGCATCCTGATCGCCATCCTGGTGTCTTTCGTGTACGTGGTGGCGCAGATCTACGGCGTGGGCCTGATCACCACGCGCCTGTCGGGCCTGGCTTTCGAAGTCGGCGTCTTCGTCGGGCTCGGCGGCATCCTGGTCTGTTCGTTCCTGGGCGGCATGCGAGCCGTCACCTGGACGCAGGTTGCGCAGTACATCATCCTGATCATTGCCTACCTGATCCCGGTGGTGTGGCTGTCGGTGAAGCAGACCGGCGTGCCGGTGCCGCAGGTCGTCTACGGTGCCCAGCTCGAGAAGGTCTCGGCCAAAGAGAAGGTGCTGATCGCCGACCCGAAGGAAAAGGAAGTCATCGCGATCTTCAAGCAACGCGCCGACGACCTGGGCGCCAAGCTCAAGGACGTGCCCGCTGCGCTGGCCGCCGACAAGGCCGCTGCGCAGAAAAAGCTGGACGACCTGAAGGCCGCCAACGCGCCTTTGGCCGACGTGCAAACTGCCGAGAAGGCGATTGCTGCGGTGCCGAAGGACGAGGCCGCTGCCAAGACCGCCTGGACCGCGGCGAGGACCGCTGCCGAAGGCCGCGCCCGGCCGCTGGCTGGCATGCCCCCGCATGCCCAGGCCTACGCCGGCGATCCGAACGGCGATGCCAAGGCCCAGAAGACGTTCGACGAGTCGCGTCGCAACTTCCTGGCCCTGGTGTTCTGCCTGATGGTGGGCACGGCAGCGCTGCCGCACATCCTGATGCGCTACTACACCACGCCGTCGGTGAAGGACGCGCGCAGCTCGGTGACCTGGTCGCTGTTCTTCATCTTCCTGCTGTATTTCACGGCGCCGGCCCTGGCCGTGCTGGTGAAGTACGAGGTGTTCAACGTGCTGGTGGGTACGCCGTTCGACAAGTTGCCAGCCTGGGTGGCTTCGTGGGCGAAGGTCGATCCGGCACTGCTGTCGATCAGCGACATCAACAAGGACGGCATCTTCCAGTTGGGTGAAATGCGCATTGGTGGCGACATCATCGTGCTGGCCACGCCGGAAATTGCCGGTCTGCCTTACGTGATCAGCGGCCTCGTCGCCGCCGGTGGCCTGGCTGCCGCACTGTCCACGGCCGACGGCCTGCTGCTGACCATCGCCAACGCGCTGTCGCACGACCTGTACTACAAGATGATCGATCCCAACGCGCCCACCGCACGCCGGGTGATGATCTCCAAGGTGCTGCTGCTGGTGGTGGCCTTGGCCGCGGCCTACGTGGCGTCCTTGAAGATTGCCGACATCTTGTTCCTGGTCTCTGCAGCGTTTTCGCTGGCTGCGGCGGGCTTCTTCCCGGCGCTGGTGCTGGGCATCTTCTGGAAGCGGGCCACCAAGTGGGGCGCAGTGCTGGGCATGCTGTCGGGCGTGATCATCACGTTCTACTACATGGCTACCACGCAGGTCTGGATGCGCGGCCTGTTCGGCGTCACCAGTCCGATCGCCGACAACACCTGGTGGGGCATCCTGCCGATCAGCGCCGGCATTTTCGGCGTGCCGCTGGGCTTTGCGGTGATCATCATCGTCAGCCTGCTGACGCCGGCGCCCAAGGCCGAGATCCAGGAACTGGTGGAGCACGTGCGCTACCCGAACCTGGTGCCGGCCAAGCGCTGAAACACGACCACCGGTTCTTGACCGCCCAAGCCGCGCCACCAGGCGCGGCTTTTTTTTGACCGGCCCTGGTGCGAACCGCGCCTGGGCTGAAGATCGGGCAGGGCTGTGCGCGGAACCCTTGATCCATGTCAGTGCGCCGGCCTTGGTGTGCGCGGTGCCAAGCCCTAGCATTTGCCCACCGCCATGATGGCCGCCAGTCCATGACCTCAACTTTGGTTTCTCCACGCCCGCAGCCTTCCACCAGCTTGGTTGGCAACCTGCGCACCGAGCTGATGCGCGGTTTGCCTTTTTCGCGCATGCAGCCTGACCAGGTGGACGTCTGGATCGGATCAGCCACCCAGGTGTACTTTGCGCCAGGTGAGGTGGTACTCGACCCCAGCCATGGGCCGGTCGGGTCGTTGCTGTGCCTGCGTCAGGGCAGCATCAGTGGCAGGCGTGGCCTGGCCGAAACAGCCGGCCAGTTCGAGTACGTGGCCGGCGACCTGTTTCCGGTGGGGGCCGCGTTGGCGGGGCGGCCGGTCACCGCCACCTACACCGCCAACGAAGACACGTTTTGCCTGCAGCTTCCGGTTGCAGTGCTGCAGCAGCTGGCCAGCGCCAGCCCCGCGCTGGCCGATTTTTTGAACCGCCGCGTGATGCACATGCTGGAGTTGTCGCGCCAGGCGGTGCAGGCCCACTGGTCTTCGCAAGCCCTGGCAGAGCAGTCGCTGGAAAGGCCCTTGAGCCAATTGCCGCCAAAGCAGGCGCTGGTGTGCCAGGCCTGGGCGCCGCTGCGTGAGCCCTTGCTGGCCATGCACGAACGGCGGGTGGGCTCGGTGCTGGTGCTGGACGCGGCCGGCGCGCCGCAGGGCATCCTCACCCGGCACGACATCCTGGGCCGGGTGACTTTGAGAGGCTTGTCGCTGGACACGCCCATCGAGCAGGTGATGAGTTCACCCGTTCACGTGCTGACCACCCAGCACACCTTGCAAGACGCGGCCCTCTTGATGTCACGCCACGGTGTCAGGCACGTGCCGGTGACGCAAGACGGACAGGTGGTCAACATCGTGTCCGAGCGCGACTTGTTTGCGCTGCAGCGCTTGTCGCTGAAGCAGCTGGGCAGCGCCATCCGGGCCGCCGGGGACAAAGCCACGCTGAAGGTCCTGGCCGGGCGCATCCGCGACTTTGCGCGCAGTTTGCTGGGGCAGGGTGTGCATGCGCGCCAGCTCACCGAACTGATCAGCCACCTGAACGACCTGTTGACCACCCGCCTGGTGCACCTGGTGGCTGAAAAGCGCGGCGCCGACTTGCAGCGTGCCTGCTGGCTGGCTTTTGGGTCGGAAGGCCGCAGCGAGCAGACGGTGGCCACCGACCAGGACAACGGCCTGATTTTTGACAGCAGCCAGCCCGATCAGGACCGACCCGGTTGGCTGGCCCTGGCCGCGGAAGTCAACGCGGCGCTGGACGACTGCGGCTACCCGCTGTGCCAAGGCGGCGTGATGGCCAGCAACCCCGATTGCTGCCTGACGGCCGCCGAATGGCAGCAGCGCTTCTTGCGCTGGATGGAGCACGGTGCGCCGCAAGACCTGCTGATGGCCAGCATCTACTTCGACCTGCGGCCCTTGTGTGGCAACGCGGCGCTGGCCGAACCGCTGAGTTCGCTGCTGACCCAGGCGCCAGCCGGCTTGCCGCGTTTCATCAAACAACTGGCCGACAACGCTCTGCAGCGATCGCCACCGTTGAACTGGCGCGGTGCGCTGGACACCCGAGACGTCGGCGGGCAGGCGTTGCTGGACCTGAAGCTGCAAGGCACGGCCCTGTTCGTTGACGCAGCCCGCTTGTACGCCTTGGCGTTTGGCCTGCCTGCGCTGGGCACACGCGCCCGGCTCGAGGCCGCAGCGCCGCTGATGGGCGTGGCGGCACAGGAAAGCCAGGCCTGGATCGCGGCCTTTGAATTCCTGCAGATGTTGCGGCTGCAGCGGCAGCTGGGCGACGGACAGGGCGCAGGCTTCGGCTCCAACCCGAGCAACGCCGTTGAGCCCAACGCAAACCAGCCCGGTGCTCATCAAGCCAACGTCAACGAGATCAATGTCTCTGCGCTGAACGACATC
Source organism: Rubrivivax sp. (assembly GCA_031375065.1). Classification (GTDB taxonomy): domain Bacteria; phylum Pseudomonadota; class Gammaproteobacteria; order Burkholderiales; family Burkholderiaceae_C; genus Rubrivivax. The sequence goes on from JANMHH010000415.1 coordinate 6,785, forward strand.
GACCGGCGCATGCTCAAGGAAGCCATGCGCATGGCGCGTGCCTTGCAGCAGCGCATGGAACTGGACTACCGACGCTGATGGTCCACCAAGGCACCTCAAACGCGTGGCTAGGACATGCTCAGCCCGTCCCAG
>JANMHH010000449.1:0-8417 GCA_031375065.1 Rubrivivax sp.
GCCAGGAAGTCGGCCACCGCGTTGGCAAAGCGCTCATCGCGCAGCCAATGCGCTGACTGGGTTTTGACCGGCAACAGGCCTCGTGCCATCTTGTGTTCGCCTTGGGCGCCACCTTCAAAGCGCGTGAAGCCCTGTTCCAGGCACCAATTCAGCGGCTGGTAGTAGCAGGCCTCGAAGTGCACGCAGGGCAAGGCCTCCAGCGTGCCCCAGTAGCGGCCCCAGGCTACGCCGGTGCCGCGGTCAATGGCCACCAGTGATGCGGCCACGGGCTGCCCTTGCCGCTGGGCCACAAACATCAACCAATGCTGCGCCATGGTGCTGGCCATGCTCTTGAAAAAGTCGCGGGTCAGGTAGGGCGAGCTGTGGTGGGCCTGATAGGTCAGGGTGTAGCAGCGGTAGAAAAAGTCCCACAAGGCTTCGCTGATGGCCGGCCCTTCATGGGCGGTGAAAGTGACCCCCTGGTCCAGGACCCGGCGCCGTTCTTGTTGAATCTTCTTACGCTTGTCACGTTGAAGCCTGGAGAGCAGATCGGTGAAGTCGCTGATCGGCTGATCCAAGTGCTGGGTCCAGTGGAACTGCACGCCCTCGCGCACCATGAAACCCGCTTGCAAAAGGGCCTGTGTGTCGGCTTCATCGGTGAAGAGCACGTGCGCCGATGAACGGCCGCCCTGTTCTGCCAGCGCACGGATGGTCTTTGCCAGCAGGGCTCTAGACGACGCGTTGTTGGCCAGCAAGCGCGTGCCGGGCACGGGGGTGAAGGGCAGGGCGGTGAGGTGCTTGGGGTAATAGCGCAAACCGTGACGCTGATAGGCCTCGGCCCAGGCCCAATCGAAGACGTACTCGCCGTAGGAATGCGCCTTCAGGTAGCTGGCGCAAGCCGCTTGCAAGCGACCACCCCGGTGCAGCGTGATGAACTGCGGCGTCCAGCCCGTGGCCGGCACCGCGCTGCCCGATTGGTGCAGCGCCTGCAGGTATTCCAGGCGCATGAAGGGTGTCGGGTTGGCCTGCGCAGCGAGCAAGGCGTTCCAGTCTGCTGCATCGATGTCAGAAGGGTCATTGCAGACCCCAATGACATAATCTGCAGCAGTGAAATCATCATTTTTCGTCATTCAGATTGGGGCTGCATGAAGGTTGCGTTGGCGCAGATCAATGCGACTGTGGGCGACTTGGCTGGCAACGCCCGGCTGCTGGCAACCGCTGCTCGCCAAGCCCATGCTGCCGGGGCCCAGGTCGTCATCGCGCCCGAGTTGGCTTTGACAGGTTACCCGCCTGAGGACCTGCTGTTGCGGCCGGCTTTCATGGCGGCTTGCGCCAAAGCGCTGACCGACCTGGCTCAGGAACTGGCCGATTGCCAGGGCTTGTTTCTTGTGGTCGGGCATCCGCATCAGTTTGGCCAGCACGGCGATCTTAGGTCCAAGTCGATGGCCGTGCAGCAGCGCTTCAATGCGGCTTCGGTGCTCACCGCTGGCCAGGTGTTGGGCACCTACTGCAAGCGCGAATTGCCGAACTACCAGGTCTTTGATGAACGGCGCTACTTTGCCTCGGGCCGGGACGCCGGCCATGGCGCCCTGGTGTTCGAAGCCGGTGGTCTGCGCTTTGGGCTGCTGATCTGTGAAGACGCCTGGTTTGACGAGCCCGCACAGGCGGCTGTGCAGGCCGGTGCACAGGTCTTGTGCGTGCTCAACGCGTCGCCTTTCCACTTGGACAAGGCGGGCGAGCGTGAGTCCCGCATGAGTCAACGGGCCTTGGTCAGTGGCTGCCCGGTTTTTTACGCTCACTTGGTCGGCGGACAGGACGAGGTGGTTTTTGATGGCGCCTCGTTTGCAGTGGACGCTCAGGGCCAGATCAAGGCCCGTGCAGCCACGTTCGAGCCCGATCTGTTGATGGTGGACCTGACGCCCAGCGGCCAATTGGCGGGAACGGTCGCCATGGTGCCTGAACCCGAGGCTCAAGCCTGGGCTGCGTTGGTCACCGGGGTGCGCGACTACCTGGGCAAAAATGGCTTCCCGGGCGCCATCATCGGCCTGTCGGGCGGGGTGGACTCGGCGCTGGTGCTGGCGGTTGCCGTGGATGCATTGGGTGCGGACAAGGTGCGCGCGGTGATGATGCCCTCGCCCTACACGGCGGACATCTCGTGGATCGACGCCCGTGACATGGCCCTGCGCCTGGGCGTGCGCTACGACGAAATCGCGATCGCACCCATGTTCGATGCCTTTCGCGCCAGCCTGGCCGAGCAGTTTGCCGGGCGGGCCGAAGACACCACCGAAGAAAACCTGCAGGCCCGCATCCGCGGCACGTTGCTGATGGCGCTGTCCAACAAGACCGGCGACATCGTGTTGACCACTGGCAACAAGAGCGAGATGGCCACCGGCTATTGCACCTTGTATGGCGACATGGCCGGCGGCTTTGCGGTGATCAAGGACGTGGCCAAGACCCTGGTCTACCGCTTGTGCGAGTGGAAAAACCGCCAACCGGTGGTGCGGGCCGACGGCAGCGTGGGCCCGGTCATCCCGCAGCGCATCATCACCCGACCGCCGTCTGCTGAATTGCGCCCCGACCAGACCGATCAGGACAGCCTGCCACCCTACGAGGTGCTCGATGCCATCCTGGCGCGCTACATGGAAGATGACCAAGGGCTCGAACAGATCGTGGCTGCTGGCTTTGCGCGCACCGATGTGGAGCGGGTGACGCGGCTGATCAAGATCAACGAGTACAAGCGTCGGCAGTCACCGGTCGGCATCCGCATCACCCACCGGGCTTTCGGGCGGGACTGGCGCTATCCCATCACATCCAAGTTCCGTGCTTAAATCAGTGCAACCGACCTTGATTGCAACCACGCCATTCCCGGAGTTCCACCATGAAGCAGATCACCGCCGTCATCAAGCCCTTCAAGCTCGAGGAAGTGCGCGAAGCCTTGGGTGAAGTGGGTGTATCTGGGCTGACCGTGACCGAGGTCAAGGGCTTTGGGCGCCAGAAAGGCCACACCGAGCTGTACCGAGGCGCCGAGTACGTGGTGGACTTCCTGCCCAAGGTGAAGGTCGAAGTGGTGGTCAAGGACGCCGATGTCGACCGCTGCATCGAAGCCATCGTCAAGGCCGCCAAGACGGGCAAGATCGGCGACGGCAAGATTTTTGTCACCTCGGTCGAGCAGGTGGTGCGCATCCGCACCGGCGAAACCGACGAAGCTGCAGTCTGACGCGGCCGAACCCAATTCCGTTGCCGTTCCAAGCAAGGCTCGGCTTCAAGTTCTGGAGTAGTCGTCGGGTTTTGTGCTGACCTGGACCTGTGAGGCCAGCAGCAGCAACAGCGCTTCAGGGTCTTGACCCACCTGCAACACGTCGTTCTGAGGCGCGCTCAAAAAACCCTGCGCCACACTGTGCTTCATGAAGGCCAGCAGCTGGTCGTAGTAGCCGTCGATGTTGAGCAGGCCCATGGGCTGGTCGTGATAGCCCAGCTGGCGCCAGGTCCAGACCTCGTACAACTCTTCCAGCGTCCCGATGCCACCGGGCAGGGCGATGAAAAGATCCGCACGTTCGGCCATCATCTGCTTGCGGATGTGCATGGTGGGCACCACATGCAGTTCATCCAGGCCCAGGTGCCCGACCTCCATATTCTTCAGGCTTTCAGGAATGACGCCCACTACACGGCCGCCTGCGGCCAGCGTTGCATCGGCCACTTCGCCCATCAGCCCCACCTTGCCGCCGCCATAGACCAATTGCCAGCCGCGCGACCCGATGGCGGCGCCCAAGGCGCGGGCGGCCTCGGTGTAAATCGGTTTGCCACCGTGGCGGGCCCCACAGTAAACGCAGACGCTGAGCGGTGCAGAGGCGATCACGGTTGGGACAACCCGGTCTTGGAAGCTGAAACACGGCGCCAGTTCACCAGCCGCGTGCCACAAACGGCATCGTGCCAGTACTGACGGTCTGGGTGCAACCGGGTCAATGCGGCGTAGGCCAGTGCGCCCACCAACAACGCACCCGCGGTGGGCCAGCCGCCCTTGAGGCCCGCAAAGTGAACGGCGGCCAAGGCAGGCAGAAACCAGATCCAACTCAGCGCAAACCGGCACATGGCGCGGGCGGGTGTCACCAGCTGGCCAGAAACCGTTTCAAGCCGGACATGCCAGGTGAGCATGGCCAAGGTTTGGCCCGAACGGGTCCAGAAATAGACAAAGTAGGCGGCCAGCACAGCCACCAAGAAGACTTTCAGGCCAGTTGACCCGACCAACGCATGGCGCTGCTGGGTGACCACGCCGTACAACAGCCCAGCGAACATGACCACACCAAACAGCAAAACGCCCTCGTAGACCAGGCAGGCCAGTCGGCGCTGCAACCCAGGTGTGGGCCGGCCGCTGAGGCCGTCGACCCTGCCCGTCACGGTTGTGCGGCAGACCCGCTGGAGGCCGCCGCGGCGGAACGCACCGCCGCGCCCTGGGGGCCCCGCTTCGGCAGCAGTGTTGACGCGTCCACAAAGCCTGGCGTGGCGGCGATCTTCGGCAACCCCGCTTGGTGGTGTACTGGCGGTGCGGCGCGATTGGTCATGGTGGTGGTGGTGGCACCGGGCCCCGAGCGCTGGGTGGTGGGGGCCACCACCTGAGGACGCGCCGCAGGTGTGGCTTGCACCATGTTGCTCTTGGCTGCACCCGGATTGGCAGCACTGGCCGCGGCCACCGCTGGTTTGGCGCGTTGGGCCAAGGAGCGGCGCTCTTCGGGGCTCAGCGCCTGGTAGGCCTGCCATTTGGCTTGCCGCTCATCGGCAGGAACCTGCCGAGTTTCTTGAAACTGAAGTCTGGCGCGGCTGCGTTCAGCTGACGTCAGCTGCGACCAATCGGCCATGCGGGCCTGGACACGTCCGCGCTCGTCGGTGGGCATGCTGGGAAAGCGGGCTGCAACTTCCAGCCACTTTGAGCGGCGTGGCCCGTCGATGCTCGCCCAGTCGCGCTGCAAGGGTGCCAAGACCTGCTTTTGTGCCGGAGTCAGCTTGGCCCAATCCGCATCCCCTGCTGGCCCGGTCGCCCACGCCGCACGACCCGCCGTCAGGCCTACCAGAAGAAGGCAGAGTAAAAAGCGGGGCAGGCGATTCACGGCGATGGCGCGTTGCGCAGGAATTCGCCAAAACCGGGGTCGGAGTAGGCCGTCGGGGGCAGTGCATCGGACAGCAGCATCGAGTCGATGTCTGCCGCCGCACGGACCTGTTCTTGCACCGACCACTGGTCGATGGCCACCAGGCCACAAACCAGAAAAACCAAGGGCAGAACCAAGGCGCCTTGTTGCCACCACGACCGATGCCCTCCGAGCACCGCTGCGCCCTGGGCGGTAACCCCCACAGTTACCGCAGCGGCTGCAGCAGGCGCAGGCGACAGCCGAACCTGCCGCGCGCGGTTGATGGCCTGCTCGCGCGCGAAACGCAAACGTTCGGTGATGTCGTGCGGCAACTGCTGTGCCCGGATGGACAGTGCGCTGGCCAACCGGGTGGCCAGCCGGGCCTCCAGCGAAGGCGCTGCGGTCATTTCGCGCGTTGGCGTCATAGTGTGATCCCTTTGGCTTTGAGGGCCTTTGCCAACGCATGAACGGCCCGCGAGCAGTGTGTTTTCACACTGCCTTGCGAGCAGCCCATCACCTCAGCGGTTTCGGCCACATCGAATTCTTCCCAATAACGCAGCAGAAAGGCTTCTCGTTGACGTGCTGGGAGTTCCGCCACCTGCTCGTCGATGCGTTGCAGGATTTGTGCCCGGGACACGGCGTCGGCAGCACTCTCGGTGCCCATGGTGTCTTCCAGCGCGTGCAGCGTCTCCAGCAGGTCAAATTCGCCGTCTTGGTCGCCCTTGTCGAACTCGGACAGGTTTTGCACCACCGAGTTGCGCACCTTTTCGCGCCGAAAGTGGTCCATCGTGGCGTTCGACAGAATCCGCTGAAACACCAGCGGCAACTCGGCGGCGGGTCGGTCGGCGTACTTCTCCGACAACCGGATCATGGCTTCCTGCACGATGTCCAGCGCGGCGTCGTCGTTGCGCACGGCGTACGCAGCGCGCTTGAAGGCTCGTTTTTCGACGCTCTTGAGAAAGTCGGAGAGTTCTTTGTCGGTGGCCAACGCGGTGGTGTTCGACTGCGCCCGGTTTGAGCGCGCGGGATTATGTCATCGCCCCCTGCTGCTGTTGCCGAGCGCTGGAGGCACGTGAGAGGCCGTGCATAATATGCTGCTTCGCACAACGTTTTTTTGGGTCTTTGCCCGGCCATCCGACCTGGACGGCGGTGCTTCAGACCCCCAAGGCACCGAATCCGCCCCACAAGGGCGCGCACGAGGCGCACCGATGGATTTTCGTTAGAGAAAACCTCAAAGGTTGAACATGGAAATGAACGCCGCTGAAGTCAAGCGGGCCGCGACCCTGGATGGTCGTACGCAGCCCGCTACCTCCACTCCCCCGCACCCCCCTGAGCCGAACGGCTCCGAAATCCTGGTTCGCTGCCTGCAAGCCGAACAGGTCAAGTTCCTTTGGGGCTACCCCGGCGGGGCGGTGCTGTACATCTACGACGCCCTCTACAAGCAAGACACGATCCAGCACGTGCTGGTTCGCCACGAGCAGGCGGCCGTTCATGCGGCCGACGGCTATGCGCGGGCAACCGGCGACGTTGGCGTGGCCTTGGTCACGTCGGGGCCTGGTGTCACCAACGCGGTGACGGGCATCGCGACGGCGTACATGGACTCGATCCCGATGGTGATCATCACGGGCCAGGTCCCCACCCCGGCCATCGGCCTGGATGCCTTTCAAGAGTGCGACACCGTGGGCATCACCCGCCCGATCGTCAAGCACAACTTCCTGGTCAAGGACGTTCGCGACCTGGCCATGACGCTCAAGAAGGCCTTCCACATTGCCCGCACCGGTCGCCCGGGACCGGTGGTGGTGGACATCCCCAAGGACGTGTCGCTCAAGACCACCGCTTTCCACTACCCCGAGACGGTGGAAATGCGCTCCTACAACCCGGTGAAGAAGGGCCACGGCGGGCAGATCCGCAAAGCGGTGCAGCTGTTGCTGCAGGCCAAGCGGCCCTACATCTACACCGGTGGTGGTGTGGTGCTGGGCAATGCATCGCCCGAGCTGCGTCAGCTGGTGGACCTGTTGGGCTTTCCTTGCACCAACACCTTGATGGGGTTGGGCGCCATTGCCTCCAGCGACCCCAGATTCTTGGGCATGCTGGGCATGCACGGCACCTATGAAGCCAACATGACCATGCAGAACTGCGATGTTCTGCTGGCGGTGGGCGCGCGTTTTGACGACCGGGTGATTGGCAACCCACGCCACTTTGCCTCGGTCGAGCGCAAGATCATCCATGTGGACATCGATCCGTCGTCGATCTCCAAGCGCGTCAAGGTCGACATCCCCATCGTGGGTGACGTCAAGGAAGTCCTGATCGAGCTGATTGCGCAGATCAAGGAGGCCCAGGCGCGCCCCGATGCCGGCGCCCTCAAGGCCTGGTGGAGCCAGATCAACGATTGGCGCAAGCGCGACTGCCTGGCCTTCAAGGACAGCGACACCGTCATCAAGCCGCAGATGGTGGTCGACAAGCTTTGGCAACTGACCAAGGACCGCGACACCTACATCACGTCCGACGTGGGTCAGCACCAGATGTGGGCGGCGCAGTACTACCGCTTCGAAGAGCCGCGGCGCTGGATCAACAGCGGCGGGCTGGGCACGATGGGCGTGGGCCTGCCGTATGCGATGGGCATCAAGCTGGCCAAACCCGACGCCGATGTTTTTTGCATCACCGGTGAAGGCTCGATCCAGATGTGCATCCAGGAACTGTCGACCTGCCTGCAATACAAGACGCCCGTCAAGATCGTCTCGCTGAACAACCGCTACCTGGGCATGGTGCGGCAGTGGCAGCAGATCGACTACGGCAGCCGCTATTCGCACAGCTACATGGACGCACTGCCCGACTTTGTCAAACTGGCCGAAGCCTACGGTCACGTGGGACTGCTGGTTGAAAAACCGTCTGACGTGGAAGGCGCGCTGCGCGAGGCGATGCGACTGAAGGACCGCACGGTCTTTCTGGACGTGCGCACCGACCCCACTGAAAACGTGTGGCCCATGGTGCAGGCGGGCAAGGGCATCTCGGAAATGCTGCTGGGTTCGGAAGACCTGTAGTCGGGCAAGCCGGAGTGAGGTGGTGGCGTTACCGCGCCGCCGCCAGTGGCCTCGGCAAGCCGGTTGCTGCTTCTGGGCGGTTTTCTCTGTTTGTGAACAGCGTGGCCAAGGGCTGGCGGTTACCGCCGCCCGCCTGAAGAGCGCGCTCTAGGAAGAACGACATGAAACACATCATCGCCGTGCTGCTCGAAAACGAGCCTGGTGCCCTGTCTCGCGTGGTCGCGCTTTTTTCGGCCCGCGGCTACAACATCGAAAGCCTGACGGTGGCGCCCACCGA
>JANMHH010000500.1:0-5079 GCA_031375065.1 Rubrivivax sp.
CCGTTGATGGTGAAGGTCTTGGCCGTGGTGTCGAGCCCGGCAATCGCGCCGCGCAGCTTGTACACGGTGGCACCGGTCTTGGGTTCGATGCGGGTGGCCACGACGCGGCCATTGGCAGGGTCCAGGATGCCGTAGACCTCGACCACCGCGCCTGCGGTCAGGGCCGACAGGCCGCCGGCCAGCGACTCGTCGAAGATGGTGCTGCTGGTGACCAGCACCGTCTGGCCCAGCACCTGAACGGTGGAAGTCGCGGTGTTGATGGTACCCACCGGCCCCACGATTTCATTGCCCAGGCGGATGCGCAACGCCAAGGCGCTGGCCGCTGCACGGTCCACCGCGCCCGCATCCAGCTCCACCATCATGCCCAGCTTCAGTTCAGACCGATTGCGGCTGTTGCCGTCGTCGTCGCTCACGCTGGCGTTCGAGTCGTCGAAGCGCACGCCGCCCACGAACACCGAGCCAAAGCCGGTGATCGCGCCCTGGGTGTAGGTGGTGGCGGTCGTTGGCACCGCATTGACGGAATCGGGCGTGGCGTCACCGCCGCCGCCACAAGCCACCAGCAGTGCCGTGGCACAGGCGGCCGTGGTGGCCGCCCAGGCAGAGGACCATTTGGAAAATTCAGCGTTCAACATCACAAGCTCCCGGTGGGTGCAGCAACCGAGTTGGTCGCCGCATGAGTCGCAGTATAAATGTGCAAATCGCACTTTTATATGTCGAATTGTTTCCGAAGGTACAAATTCGCCACGCGGTACGCTCACCGTCAAAGCCCTCGCGCTCCGCAACGGGTGTCGATCGATCTCACCCGACCGTTTTGCCCATGCCGCCCCGCCGTTGGATTGCCCACCTGGACATGGACGCTTTCTATGCCTCGGTGGAGCTGCTGCGCTATCCCGAATTGACGGGCCAAGCGGTGGTGATCGGCGGCGGTCGCCGGCACCAACCGGTCATGCAAAGCGACGGCACACGAACCTTTTCGCAACTGGCCGGCTATGCGGGCCGGGGCGTGATCACCACCGCCACCTACCCGGCCCGCGACCTGGGTGTGCACAGCGGCATGGGCCTGATGAAAGCCGCTGCGCTGGCGCCCCAGGCGGTGCTGCTGCCGGTGGACTTCGAGCAATACCGCCACTACTCCAGGCGCTTCAAGGCCGCCGTGGCCGAGGTAGCGCCGCTGATCGAAGACCGCGGCATCGACGAGATCTACATCGACTTGACCGATGTGCCCGGCGCCCAGGACACCATCGGCTTTGACACCACCGGCGGGGTGCGCGCGGTGGCGCAGGAAATCCGCAACACCGTCAAGAGGGCCACCGGCTTGACCTGCTCGGTTGGCGTCACGCCCAACAAGCTGTTGAGCAAGATCGCCAGCGAACTGGACAAGCCCGACGGGCTGTCGGTGGTGACACGCGAAGAGGTGCCCACCCGCATCTGGCCCTTGCCGGTGCGGCGCATCAACGGCATCGGCCCCAAGGCCGGCGCCAAGCTGGCCGACATGGGCATCCGCACCATCGCCGACCTGGCCAAGCGCGAACGCGCTTTCCTGATCGAACACTTTGGCCGCAGCTACGGCCGCTGGCTGTTTGACGCCGCCCATGGCGTCGACGACCGCCCTTTGGTCACCCACAGCGAGCCGGTCAGCATGAGCCGCGAAACCACCTTCGACCGCGACCTGCACGCGGTGCGCGACCGCCCCGAGCTGACCCGCATCTTCACCGAACTGGCCGAGCAGGTGGCCACCGACCTGCAGCGCAAGGGCTACGCCGGGCGCACCATAGGGATCAAGCTGCGTTTCGAGGACTTCAAGACCGTCACCCGCGACCTGACGCTGCCCGAACCGGTGGTCGACGCCGCGGCGGTGCGCCAGGCCGCCGGGCTGTGCCTGAAACGGGTTGACCTGACGCGGCGCATTCGGCTGCTTGGCGTGCGAGCGGGCTCGCTGGTCAAGCTGTAGCGGCACCTGCATTCCTGGGTAGCATGCCGCATTCAGGAGACAAGCCCCATGACCGTGATCACCACCATCGAAGACCTGCGCGTGCTGGCCCAAAAGCGGGTGCCGAGGATGTTTTACGACTACGCCGATTCCGGCAGCTGGACCGAGAGCACCTACCGCGCCAACAGCGACGACTTCCAGAAGATCAAGCTGCGCCAGCGGGTTGCCGTGAACATGGAAAACCGCAGCACCGCCACCACCATGGTCGGGCAGGCGACGAAGATGCCGGTCTGCATCGCGCCGGTGGGCCTGACCGGCATGCAGCACGCCGACGGCGAAATCCACGCCGCGCGCGCGGCTGAAAAGTTCGGCATCCCGTTCACCTTGTCGACGATGAGCATCTGCAGCATCGAAGACATCGCCACCCACACCACCGCGCCGTTCTGGTTTCAGCTGTACATGATGCGCGACCGCGACGCCATGGCGCGCATGATCGACCGCTGCAAGGTCGCCCAATGCAGCGCACTGGTGCTGACGCTGGACCTGCAGGTCATCGGCCAGCGCCACAAAGACCTGAAAAACGGCCTCACCGCGCCGCCCCGGCCCACGCAGGCCAACATCATCAACCTGCTGGGCAAACCGCGTTGGTGCTTGGGGATGGCCGGCACCCGGCGCCACACCTTTCGCAACCTGGTCGGCCACGTCAAGGGCGTCAGCGACATGAGCAGCCTGGCGGCCTGGACCAACGAGCAGTTTGACCCGCGCCTGAGCTGGGCCGACGTGGCCTGGGTCAAGCAGCAATGGGGCGGCAAGCTCATCCTCAAGGGCATCATGGACGTCGAGGATGCGCAGCTGGCGGTGCAAAGCGGCGCCGACGCCATCGTCGTCAGCAACCACGGCGGGCGCCAGTTGGACGGCGCGCCCAGCAGCATCGAAGCCCTGCCCGCCATCGTGGCCGCGGTGGGCAGCCAGATCGAAGTCTGGATGGACGGCGGCATACGCAGTGGCCAAGACGTGCTCAAGGCCTGGGCGCTGGGCGCCAAGGGCACCATGATCGGCCGTGCGATGGTCTATGGCCTGGGTGCGATGGGCGAAGCCGGCGTGACCAAGGCGCTGCAGATCATTCACAAGGAACTGGACGTGACGATGGCCTTTTGTGGCCACACCGACATCCAGACCGTCGACCGCAAGATCCTGCTGGCGGGCACCTACCCGGTCAGCTGAAGACCTTCAGCGCACCCCCAGCTTGAAGGCAATCATGGCCCGCAGCTTGTTGGGCAACACTGGCTTGATCAGCAGGTGGTAGTCATGGGTCAGCGCTTCGTCCTCATGGCCACCCAAGCTGCTGCCGGTGATGACGATGGCCGGCAACTTGGCCGCCGGCCAATGGGCGCGAATCAAGCCCAGCGCGTCGATGCCCGTGCGCCCCTGGGGCAGGCGGTAGTCGACCAGCAGCAGGTCGGGCTGCTCGGCGGGTGACTGCAGCAACCACTGCTGCACGGCGTCCACCGTATCAAAGGCCACCACGCTGGCGCCCCAGGCCTTGAGCAGCACCACCAGGCCTTCGCGCACGGCCATTTCGTCTTCCACCACCACAAAGGCCCGCCCCTGCAGAGTCAGGCCCAGCGGCGCCTTGGTGCCGGTGCTCAAGCCGGCTTCGGCCGGCCGCGGGGCTTTGCCCACCGGCACTTCCAGGCTGAACACCGTGCCATGGCCGGGCCGGGAACGCACCGTCAGTGGCGCGTCCATCAGCGCCGCCAGCCGCTTGACGATGGCCAAGCCCAGCCCCAGCCCCTTGCGGTGGTGGGCCTCCAGCGGGCGGTTGCTCTGGGCCTGGAAAAATTCATCGAAGATGCGCGGCAGGTTGGCCTCGGATATGCCGATGCCGCTGTCCCACACCTGCACCAGCAGCTTGCCCTGGCGCGGCCGGCAGCTGACCAGCACACCACCGTCGTCGCTGTAGCGGATGGCGTTGCTGACCAGGTTGCGCAGCACCCGCTCGAGCAGCACCGGGTCGGTGTGGGCCACCCGGTGTTCGCCGTGAAAGGACAGCATCAGGCCCTTTTCAAACGCGGTGGGCTCGAAGTGCAGGCGCAGCCGGGCAAAAACTTCGCGCAGCCGCACTGGCGCGGGGTTGACATCAACGCCGCCGGTGTCGATGCGGGTGATGTCCAGCAGCTCGCTGAACAGGCCTTCCAGCGCGTCCACGCTTTCATTGATGCTGTTGACCAGCGACGCCACCTCGGGGTCGTGGCTGCGTTGGCGAAGTGCTTCGGCAAAGAGGCCCATGGCGTGCAGCGGCTGGCGCAGGTCGTGGCTGGCCGCGGCAAAAAACTGGGTCTTGGCGCGGTTGGCGGCTTCGGCCGCGCGACGGGCTTCTTCGGCCACGACTTTTTCGGTGCGCAGCTTCAGCGCCAGCTCGTCGGTGCGGCTCTTCAGCGCAATGGCCTGGCCCAGCGCGCTGCTGTAGGTGCGGGCCATCAGCACCGTGATGCAGAACATCAAGGTCAGCACCACCGCCAGCTGCAGGTGAAAGGGTTGCTCGGTGTCGCTGGCCACGCGCACGATGGTGGGCGTCAGTACCAGGCTGATGAAGGCCATGAACACCGTACCTTGCGTAGCCAGCAACTGCACGCTGGCCAGGCAGTAGGTGAACACGATCAACAGCAGCGCCACCTTGTGAAAGGGCGAGCCCAGTCCCCAGAACAACCAGGACGCCAAGCCCCACATGGCGCCCATGCACAGCACCAGCGCCCACCAACTGCGCCGCCAGACCCGCAGCGCTTCCAGGCCGGTGTTGCGCTGGCGACGAAAGCGCAGGTAGTGGCCCAGGCGAACCAGCCACAGCAGGCTGATCGCCCCCAGCCAACCCCACAGGCGAACCGGCTCGGCCAAGGGGCCAAAGAAGGCCGCAATCAAGGCGATGCCGAACAGGTTGCCCGTCAGGGTGGCCGGCGTCTGCACATACAGGGCCAGCAGATGGTCCACGCCCGAGCCCGTCTTCAGCGCAGCGGGCGCGGCCGGTGGATCAGGTGTTTCAGGTAGCCCCGACGGACCTGCAGCGGCGCCGACCTCTCGTGAACCCACAGGGGACAACACGCCAGCCCCGGTCAGCGTTGCGGCGGGCGCCAGGAAAACCCGCCCTGCCC
>JANMHH010000512.1:0-14679 GCA_031375065.1 Rubrivivax sp.
GTTCTACTTTGTCTTTCTGGACAACAGCCTGCTCACGCCCCAAGACCCCGCACTGAAAGCCAAGGGCGTGGACGGGGAACTCTGGGCCGTGCACGGCGGCGGCTTCTACAACCCGCAGAAGTACATGGTGGCGCCCAAGTCGCTGCCCGAGCACCTGCACTGGTTCTTCTGGGAGAGCTACTCGACCTGGCTGACCGGCTTTGCGCTGTTCGTGGTGATGTACCTGTTCAACGCGCGCAACTTCCTGATCGACACCCGCGTCTACGACTGGTCGCCCACCTCCGCGGTGGCCGCTGCGCTGGCCTTCCTGGCGGTGTTCTGGGTGGTCTATGACCTGATCTGTCGTCTTGTCGGGGAAAGGACGGTGGGTGAGAAGGAAGGCAAGGTCGGTGGTGACGCCATCGTCGCTGCCTTGGTGCTGGTCTACGTGGTGGCCGCTTCCTGGGCCGCCTGCCAATTGTTCGCCGGCCGCGCCGCGTTCTTGATGGTGGGCGCGATGATGGCCACGGCGATGAGCGCCAACGTCTTCTTCTGGATCATCCCGGGGCAGCGCACCGTGATCGCGCAGATGAAGGCCGGCCAGCCGGTCGACGCCATCCACGGCCAGCGTGCCAAGCAGCGCAGCGTGCACAACACCTACTTCACGCTGCCGGTGCTGATCGCCATGCTGTCCAACCACTACGGCTGGCTCTACCAAGGCCCGAACAACTGGCTGGTGCTGGTGCTGCTGATGCTGGCCGGCGCGCTGATCCGCCACAGTTTCGTGGTGCGCCACAAGGCGCTGGCACACGGCAAACGGGTGCCCTGGGAATATGCAGTCGGCGGCTGCGCGGTGTTGCTGGGTCTGGCGATCTGGCTGGCGCCGGCGCCCAGGCCTGCGGCGTCGGCCGCACCGGCCCCGGTTTCGATGGCGCAGGTCAAGGCCGTGATCGAGCAACGCTGCGCGCTGTGCCACAACGCCCAGGTGCAGCAAAAGAACGTGGCCCTGCACACGCCCGAGCTGATCAAGCAGCACGCGCAGGCGGTCTATCAGCAGGTGGTGGTGCTCAAGCTGATGCCGCAGAACAACGCCACCCAGATCACTGAAGAAGAACGGGCGTTGATCAAGCGCTGGTTCGAGACCGGGGCTTCAGCAAACTGAGGCGGCCGCGCGGCCACTGCGTGTTCCACTGCCAGGGCGCCAGCAATTTCGATCCAACTCCGCCCACACTTGCGGTTCGATCCCTCTTGACGTGAACACCCGATCACTGCCAGGAAGGCACGCTGCGGCGTGGATGCTGATATTGACTGCCGCGCAAGCAACAGCCAGTTTGCGGTGAGTGGATGCACCGGTTTTCGCAGATTTCGGTTCGGCGCATGGTGCCGTCCCACACGTCTAGACGATGCCCGGCAACGCTCTGCGCTCCAGGCGGATGGCCACCAGCGCGGCCGCAAGTGACAGCAGCACGCACCCCATGATGATTGCCAACAAGGAAACAGGCGTGGCGGAACGCTCGACCACCACCGCTGTCAGCGTGCTCAACACAGCCCCCAGCGCCATGGACAGGGCGCCGCTCAGCCCCGCTGCTGTGCCGGCCAGCGTGGGGCGAACCGACAGGGTGCCGGCGTTGGCGGTGGGCAGTGTCAGGCCATTGCCAAGGCCAACGAAAATGGTCAGCCCGAAGAGCGCCAGTGGATGCGACACCCCGGCAGCGAACACCACCAAGGCCAGCGCCACCGCCGCAACCGACACCGCCCGGCCCGACAGCAGCAGCACACCCATGCCAAGGCGGCGGGCATGGCGCGCACCGACGGCCGCGCCAACGAGGAAGCCGCCGGTGATCGACCCTACGCCGATGCCCACTTCTGCAGGCGACAGGCCCCAGGCAGCCGTGGCCACGTAAGGAACCCCGGTGACGAACACATAGAACGCGCCGACTGAGAAGGCCACGCACAGAACATAAGCCCAGTAGCGGCCCGATTGCAACAGGGCCAGCCAGTCGACCCACCTCGGCGCGGGCAGCCCAGGCGTGCGGGTCTCACCCATGTCGGCCCATGCCAGCACCAGCAACGCGCCGCCCAGCACGGCATACAGCGCGAATACCGAACGCCAACCCAAGGTCACATCCAAGAGCCCCCCCAGCATGTGCCCCAACATCGGCGCCACCGCCATGGCTGAGGCGATCAGACTCAGCTTGACGGCCGAATCGATGGCCGAGTGCTGGTCGCGAATGACGGCGCTGGACACCACCGCGCCCGCGATGATCACGGCTTGCATCACGCGGCAGGCCAGCAACACGGCCACGTCCTGCGCCAGCATGCAGCCCGTCGATGCGGCGACAAAAACCATCAAGGCGCCCAGCATGACCGGCCGGCGACCGAATCGGTCTGAAAGCGGGCCGAACCCCAACTGAAACAGCGCCGACGCCAGCATGTACCCCGACACCGCCAGTGCCGTCACCGATTCGCGCGCCGCCAGGTCGCGTGCCATCGAGGGCAGCGACGGCAGGATCATGTTCAAGGTCAGCGCCGACAGCGCGGTCAACAGCGTCAGGGTGATCAGGCGGGGGGGCGTTCGGGACAAGGGGGCATTGTGGCCGACAGCGCAGCGCTTGAAGCGCGTGAACCTGCCTTGGGATGCAGGCTGAGATCGGTTGAGCGTTGCCAGCTCAGGCCAAACGCGTCCTTCTCAGGCGCAGTCCTGCGGGCTACCCGTTGCCGTCGGGCCGCATCCATCGGAAGACGCGGTTGCTCAGTCCAGCAGATCGGCCCAGGCCCATCCTTGGAAGCTTCAGGACAACAACGCCACCGACTTGACCTGCAACCACACCGCGCTGCCGGGCTGCAGCTGCAAACGCTGCACCGACCGGCGGGTCAGCCTGGCCATCATCGACACCGCGCCCACCCGTACCAGCGCCAGGGCCTGCGAGGGCTGGACGTCGTCGGCGATGCTCTGCACCACGCCCTGCAACTGGTTGCTGATGCTGGTGTCGGGCAATGCGGCCAGCGACACGCTGACGTCACGCGCGGCCACCCGCACGCGCAGGCGCTGGCCCACCGCGTGGCCGGCGTCGCGGGTCCACAGTGCGCCGCCTTCGAACGCCAGCTTCGTCAATTGCCAAGGGGTGTCGCGCTCGGCCACGGTGCAGCTCAGCACCACACCGGCGTCTTCCTCCTGCGCCAGCGCCACGTCCAGCCGTGCGCTCAGTTCGTGCAGTGGCCCTTGGGCCTGCACGCGGCCTGCGTCCATCAGCACCAGGTGGTCGGCCAGCCGCATCACTTCAGCGGCGGCGTGGGTGACGTAGACCATCGGCACGGTCAGCGCCGCTTGCAGGCGTTCCAGGTAGGGCAGGATTTCGGCCTTGCGCCGCGCGTCCAGGGCCGCCAAGGGCTCGTCCATCAGCAACAGCTGGGGGCTGCAGGCCAAGGCGCGGGCGATGGCTACGCGCTGGCGTTCGCCGCCCGACAGGGTGTCGGGGCGCCGTGGCAACAGCGCGCCGATGTCCAGCAGTTCCACGGCCTCCTGCAAGCCCAGGCGCCGACCGGCTGGCCGGGCGCGCTGCGCACCAAAGTCCAGGTTGCCTTGCACCGTGAGGTGCGGAAACAGGCTGGCTTCCTGGAACACCATGCCCACCGCGCGTTGGTGGGTGGGTTTGAAGCTGCCCGGGTCTTGCCAGACCTCGCCGGCCACGCGCAACAGACCCTGCGGCGCTTGCTGCAAGCCCGCCAGGCAACGCAGCAAGGTGGTCTTGCCACAACCTGAAGGACCGAAGAGCACGGTCACACCGGCGCCGGGCAATTGCAGGGCCACGTCGAGCTGGAAGCTGCCTTGACTCAGCAAAAAACGCGCTTCGATCATGAGCCGACCCGGATCCGCCGGCGCTGCGACAGGTTCAGCACCAGCAGCGCTGCAAACGAGGTCAGCAACAGGCCGCCGGCCAGCACGTGCGCTGCGCCGTGGTTCATGGATTCGGCGTGGTCGTAGATGGCCATCGACAGCACGCGGGTGGAACCGGGGATGTTGCCGCCGACCATCAGCACCACGCCAAACTCACCCACCGTGTGCGCAAAGGTCAGGGTCCCGGCGGACAAGAACCCGCGCCGCGCCAGCGGCACCGCCACACTGAAAAAGGTGTCCAGCGGCGAGGCCCGCAGCGTGGCTGCGGCGTCCAGCAGGCGCGGTGACACGGCCGCAAACGCATCGCGCAGCGGCTGCACCATGAACGGCAACGAGCTGATGATCGACGCCACCAGCAGCCCCCAGAAGCTGAACACCAGCGGTGGCAGGTTGATTGCCGCCAGCGCCTGGCCCAGGGTGCCTTGCGGCCCCATCAACACCAGCAGATAAAAGCCCAGCACCGTGGGCGGCAGCACCAGTGGCAAGGCCACCAGCGCGTCGACCCAGGCCGCAGCCCTGGAGCGTGTGCGCGCCAGCCACCAGGCCAGCGGCGTGCCCAGCAGCAGCAAGGCCAGGGTCGTGCTGGCCGCCAGCTTCAAGGTGACCAGCAGCGCTTGCAGGTCGCCTTCGCTCATGGGCGGGCACCCGTTGCGCTGGGCTGCGGTAGCGCAAAGCCGTAGCGTTGCCACAAAGCCTGCACCGCCGGTGTTTGCAGGTGCTGCAGCAAATCAGCCGCCAACGTGGAAGCCGCCGCTCGGCGCAGCACCACCAGCGCCTGGATCAGCGGGCTGTGCCAGGTTTGCGGCACGCGCGTCCAGGCCCCCTGGCCCTGAGCAGTGGGGGCCAACAAGTGCGCCAACGACACCAGCCCCGCTTGCGCCGCGCCAGTTTGCACAAACTGCGCGGCCTGGCTGACGTTGTCACCCAGCACCAGCCTGGCCCGCACGATGTCCAGCAAGCCGCGGTGGCGCAAGGCTTCCATCGCGCGTTGGCCGTAAGGCGCGTGCTCGGGGTTGGCGATGGCAAAGCGCTTGACGCGCGGGTGGCGCACCACCTCATCCAGTCCCAAAACCCCCAATTGCGGGTCCGTGCTCCACAGCGCCAACTGGCCCACGGCATAGGGGCGTACCTCGCCGTGGGTGAGGTTCAGCCGCTGAAGCTGCCAGGCATAAGCCTGGTCGGCCGAGAAGAAGATGTCGAACGGCGCACCGTTCTGGATTTGTGCGCTGAGCTTGCCTGACGAGCCGTAGACCACGTCGATGCGCGCCGCCGGGCGGGTGGCGCGGAAGTCGCGCACCAGTTCGTCCAACGCAAATCGCAGGTCGGAAGCCGCGGCCAGCGTCAGGGTCGCAGACGCTGACGAAGCCCACGCCGTGGCCGGCAGGGCCAGGCCCGACATGAGCAGGGTGCGTCGTTGCAGCAACATCGACGGTGATCGTAGCGTTGCTGGTTTGGCGCCCACATTCAGGCCCGCATTCAAGCGCACCTGGCTCGCCAACCCGCCAGTCGCAGCGAAGGCTCAGGTCTTGCTGCCGGGGCTGACCCAGTCGGGCACCTCACGCACCTCGACGTCGACCACCTCGCCAGCAGAGGCCACGGTCCGACGCCGAGCCCTGGCAAACGCCGCCTTGAACACCCCTGGCGCCACGCTGCGGCCGCGCAGGCGGGCCCAGATCACGATGCCCAAGGCCAGCATCAAACCGAGCATCAGCGCGCCCAGCAGCACCACCAGGCCCAAAAAACCCAGCGCGATCTTCAGCAGCGCCCGCGCCAGCTTTGCCAAGCCGCCCACCAGCGATGTCGGGGCTGCGCTGCGGGGACGGGTTTGTTCGATGTTCATGGTTCTCTTTTGACGGGGAAGGCGCGGCGGCCAAGTGCAACGAGCGCATGGCGCCACACAGTGTGCATCAGGCCGATCCCCTGCTGGTTGTGGTGTCGATTTTCAGCGCGGCAGGCGCGCCGCGTCTGAGGATCGCGTCATGCACGACGGCGTCCGCGGCGGCGTTCGCGACGGCACCCGCGAATTACGCGCCGAAGTCAGCCCAGATGCCCGCCCCAATGTCAGCGCCCATGACGCCACCGCAGCGCTGCATCGGTCAGGGCGCCGACATGCCGATGCGCAGCTGAACACCCGTGCTGCCTTCGGCCAGCGGTTCGGCCAGGCGCGCCAGCGCGATGCCGCGGTCGCGCAGGTGGCGCTGCATGGCGGTGGCGCGCTGCAGGCCCAGCGACGCAGGCCCGGCCACTCCAGAGGGGTCGGCCGGCCCGGCGAGCCAGGTCAGCCGGGCCGTCGGCCGGCGGTTCAGGCTTTGGGCCACCTTGTCGAGCACGGCTGCCAGCGCTGGCAGGATGCGGCTGCGCCCGGCTTCAAAGCAGAACTCACGCGGCACGTCTATGGCCAGGGTGCCGTCGCTGCGCTGCGCAACGCGCACCGGCGTGCCGCGAAACCAGTCCTGCAGCCACTGCTGCTCGATGGCCAACACTTCGGCCGCCTGCGTGCGCGCGCTGGCGCTGGTTGGTGCTGGTGGGGGGGTTGCGGTCTGGGCCGGCGTCTGAGCCGATGGTTGGCTTGGCGGTGCACCTGCGCGCTGCGGCGCCACGCCGGCGCAGCCACCCAGGGCCAGCACGCCGCACAGCAACAGGCCAGGCACCAGGCCCGAGCCCGGGCCCGGGCTGTGCCCGCACGCTGGGCTCGGCAGCGCCGTGCCAAACCGTCGTGTGGGGTTTAGAAGAACCGCTTGCCAAGGCGGGCAGGTGCTGAGCATTGAGGTGTGCATGCGCAGCTACTTCACCAGTCCGACCCGCATGCCCAGCAGCGGCCCGGCCTGGCCGCTGAGGATGCGCACGCTGGCCTGCCGCGGCCGGAATCCTTCAGGCAATGGCAGCGTACCGCGCAACACGGCGTGCAGGCCCAGCGCCAGCGTCACCGGCGGCAGCGTGACGCTGGTCTCGCCGCGCCGCGATGAGTCGCCCGTGACCACCACTTGCATCACCGCCGCCAGCGGTCTTGCGGTGGCCTTTTCGCGCGTCAACACCACGTCGTAAGCCAGCTCGCCAGCGGCGCTGCTGGCCAAGCGCAGCGCACGTACCGCAACCGCACCGGCGCGCGGATCGGGCGGCAGCGCGTCCACCACCGCCGCCAGGTCGCCGCGCTGGCGATCGGCCGCGCTGCGGCTGGCCGTCAGCTCCTGGGTCAACACCTTGCGTGCGTCGACGGCCTCGGTCAGCTGCGCCGTTGTCAGCGTCAAAGCTTGGGCCAGGCGCAGGCGCTCGGCCTCGGCCACGTCAAAAGCCGTGCTCAGTTGGCTGGAAGCCTGCGCTGTCAGGCGCGGCGGCAGCACTTTTTGTTGCACGGCGACCACCGCGCCGACGCCGATGGCACTGCCCAGCAGCAACAGCCAGAGCCAGCGAGGCAGCCGCCAGCGCGAGCGGCGCTGGCCATGGCTGAAGAAGGTGGTGGCACGGGATCGACGAAACATCACAGGTGGCAAGGGCAATGGGTTGGAAAGCGGCATGGTGGGGCCAGCCCGAGCTTGGCCTGCAACACGATGTGTGTCAGCGCTCTGGCGCACGGAGTCGCGCCGGACGAAGCCGCGCAAAGTCCATCAGGCCAGGCGACCCAGACCACCCGCCCGCCGAATCACGCGGTATGATCTCTCTGCGGTGGATACACATATGTGTATCCAATTTGACAGAGCGGGGAATCGACCATGAACACCAAGGACGCTGGCATGCGCATCCGCGTTGAACGCGATCTGCGCGACGCCTTTGTGCAGGCCTGCCAGTCGCAGGGCCTGGTGGCCGCCGAGGTGCTGCGCAACTACATGCGCAGCTTTGCCGCCAAACACAGCAGCGAGCAAGCCATGTTGTTCACCCCCACCGACAGCGGCCGTCGCTGACGGGCCATCTGGCCGCTGACCCGCACCGACCCGCACCGATCCGCGTTCACCGGCACCCACCCGCACCAACCCAGCCAACCCTGCTCTGCACGCCAGACACCACCCGAAGAGGCCCCCCATGCTGATCCTGAAAGCCAAGCGCGACGACTGCCTGGCCGCCGTGCTAGCCGTGCTGGGCACCGTCGAGCGGCGCCACACTTTGCCCATCCTGGCCAACCTGCTGCTGCGCAAAACCGGCGCCCAGATTGAATGGACCAGCTCCGACCTGGAGATGCAGGTGCGCACGCAGTCGCAACTGGGTGGCGACGCTGGTGAACTGGCCACCACCGTGGCCGCACGCAAGCTGGCCGACATCCTGCGCGCCCTGCCCGCCGACGCCACGGTGTCCATCACCACCGCGCAGAACAAGCTGGCGGTGCAGGCCGGCCGCAGCCGCTTCAGCCTGCAGACCTTGCCCGCGGCCGACTTTCCCCTGGTGCAAGAAGCCGCCGGCTATGGGCCTGTCTTTTCGCTGGACCCGGGCGTGCTGCTGGCGCTGATCGAGCAGGTGGAGTTTGCAATGGCCGCACACGACATCCGCTACTACCTGAACGGCGTGCTGATGGTGGTGGAAAGCGGCTTGTTGACCTTGGTGGCGTCAGACGGCAACCGGCTGGCGTTGGCTGAGGCGGCGGTGGATCTGGACCTGCCCAGACAGGCGGTCATCCTGCCCCGAAAAACCGTCCAGGAGCTGCTGCGCCTGTTGCGCGAACAGAGCGGCGAAGGAGGCAGCCCGCGGGGCCGCGAGCAGAGCAGCGCAACAAGCGACGCGACGGACGACGCGACTAACGACGCATTTAACGACGCAACAAACGGGGCAAAGAACAACCAAGCCAGCGTCAGACCGACGGCCGACGCCCCTTTCAACCGGGTTGAGGTGCGATTGGCCAGCGCGCAGGTTCACTTCAAGCTGCGCCAGATCGACTTTGTCAGCCGCCTGGTGGAAGGCAAATACCCCAACCACTCGAGTGTGGTGCCACAAGGGCATCCCATCACCCTGCAGGTGAACCGCGCCGCGCTGCTGGCCAGCTTGCAGCGCGTGGCCATCCTGACCAGCGAGCGCTTTCGCGGCATCCGCCTGACCTTGTCGAGCGGCCTGCTGCGCGTCACCTCCAACAACGCCGAGCACGAAGAAGCGGTCGAGGAACTGGAGGTTGACTACAGCGGTGGCCGCGTCGAGGTGGGCTTCAACGTTGCCTACCTGACCGACGTGTTGGCCGACACCCGCATCGACACCGTGCACATGGCCTTGCGCGATGGCCAGTCCAGCGTGCTCTTCACCTGCCCGCAAAGGCCGGGGTTCAAGTACGTGGTCAGTCCGATGCGGATTTGAGAGCCGGCATCTACGAGCGCTGCGCCCGCCAGACCCGCCCCAGCCGCAGGCCAAAAACAAAGGCGCCCGCAGGCGCCGTTGTTGTGCAAGTCAGAAAGGTCGCTCAGGCGCGCTGTTGCTTGAGCCGCCAACCCACCAACATCAAGCCCGCAGCCATCATCGCCCAAGTGCTGGCTTCAGGCACCGGCGCAAGCTGGCCGCGGATTTCACCTCCAGGGAAGGCACTGGTGTGGATGTTGACGTAATAGCTCCAGGGCGAGGCGTTGATCTGCGACGCCAAGGCCGAGGCGATGGTCTCGTTTTGACCCAGCAGCGCCCAGCTGTTGGCGACCGTGACCGATGGGCCGAAGGTGACCGGGCCGCTGTAGTCAGCAGGGGTCACCAGGTTGAACACCACAGGGCCGTTGATACCCGGCCCAGCGTTGTGGATGTGAGCCGCCGCAAATGAACCACTGAGGTTGAACGCGGTGAACTGGTAAGACATCAGCCCAGCGGTGTCATCGATGGTGATCTGCATCGAACCGGCTGCCGGCGATGCATTGAACGGAACCTCCTGCAGACCATTGAGGTTGAAAGAGTAGACCTGCGTGGCGGCAGTTGCAGCACCCGCGCCCAACATCAGAACCAGAGGGACAAAACGGAAAACGTTCACGGCATGCTCCAGGGTTCGGTTTTGAGCTTCGAGGTGCGCATGCCCATGAAACCGATTTCACGGAGACTAGGGTCAACCCGGGATTTGTACAAGTGAGAACCGACTCCACCACCCTGAATGAGGGGGGTGTATCGGCTTGAACACCTTTCTTGTTACGTGTTGGGGTGGACCTGAAGTTCCAGCGCAGACGAAGCGCCGAGGCAGCGTCAAGCGGGCCAGTAACGCGCCCGCACCTGTTGTTTGAAGAGCTTGCCGGTCGGTTGCCGGGGCAAGGCAGCGTCGAAGTCGACACTGCGTGGGCATTTGAAACCGGCCAAGTGTTGACGGCAATAGGCCAGCAGTTCGGCTTCCATCTGGGGCCCGGCATCGCGCGGGTCCAGCAGCTGGACGACGGCTTTCACTTCCTCGCCGAGGTCTTCGCTGGGCACACCGATCACCGCCACGTCGGCGACCTGCGGATGACCGATGAGGATGCCCTCGGCCTCTTGCGGGTAAATGTTGACGCCGCCGGAGATGATCATGAAGGCGCGGCGGTCGACCAGATAGAGGTAGCCGTCGGCGTCCAGCCGGCCGATGTCGCCCAGCGTGGACCAGCCCGCGGCGTTGCGGCATTGCGCGGTGCGCACCGGGTCGTTGTGGTATTCGAACACCGGCCCGTCCGAAAAGTAGACCAGACCGGCCTCACCGGCGGGCAGCTCGTGGCCCAACTCGTCGCAGATGTGCAGCACACCCTGCGCCGCCCGACCCACCGACCCCGGGTGCTGCAGCCACTGCTGCGGCGTGATGTTGCAAAAGCCGTTGTTCTCGGTGCCGGCGTAGTACTCGTGAACGATCGGCCCCCACCATTCGAGCATGCGGTGTTTGATGTCGACCGGGCAAGGGGCGGCCGCATGCACGGCCACCTGCATCGAAGACAGGTCGTGTCGTGTACGAACTGCCTCAGGCAGCTTGAGCATGCGCACAAACATGGTCGGCACCCACTGGCTGTGCGTGATGCGGTGCTGCGCGATGTTTTGCAGCGCACGTTCGGCATCGAAGTTTTCCATCACGAACACGCTGCCGCCGAGCTTGATCACCGTCATGCAGTGGCGCAGCGGCGCCGCGTGGTGCAGCGGCGCTGGCGACAGGTAGCGGCAGTCGCGCCCGTAGCCAAACAGCGGCGCCAGCAGATTGACCAGCATCGTCCGTGCTCCCGCCGCGACGGGCGGCAGCGGCCACTTGACGCCCTTGGGGCGCCCGGTGGTGCCTGACGAATACAGCATGTCCAGGCCTTGCGCGGGGTCGGTGATCGGTGATGTGGCCGCGGCGTCCACCACAGCGTCCCAGCTCTCGAACCCCGGTACTGGGCTGCCGACCACGAAGCACCTGAGACCGGCAGGCAGCAGCGGTCGCAGTTGCTGAAGCAGACCACCCAGGTCTGCCGAGACCACCAGCACCTTCGCGGCGCAGTCGCGCACGATGGTGGCCACCTCGTCGGCCAGCAGCCGTGTGCCGATGGTGGTGTAGTAGACGCCGGCGCGGTCGGCGCCAAAACAGGCTTCGAGAAAGCGGCGCTGGTTTTTCATCAGCATCGCGACATGCGCGCCGCGCGTCACACCGCAGGCACGCAGCACTTGGGCCACCTGGTTGGCCCGCGATTCCAGTTGGCCGAAAGTGACCGACTCGCCGCTTTCGCACATTTGAAAAGCCAGGCGATCGGCGTCGCTGGGCAACGGGTCGATGGGGAAGAGCATGGCTGGGTCCTGCGACTTCAGTGCTTCAGTGCTTCAGTCCATCAGTGCTTCAAGCACACCTTGCCGAACTGGACCCCGCTTTGCAGGTAAGCCATGGCTTCCTTCAGTTCCTCGAAGGCAAAGACACGGTCCACCACGGGCTTGAGCTGATGCTGATCGATTGCGCGCAGCATCGCCTCGAAGCCGTCGCGGTGCCCCACGGTCACCCCCTGCAAGCGCACCTGGCGGGTGATGATCAAGCCCAGCGACGTGGCCATGGCGCTGCCCGACAGAATGCCGATCATGGCCACCGTGCCGCCGGGGCGGATGCAACGCAGCGACTGCGGCAAGGTCTTTTCGCCGCCCAGTTCCAGGATCAGGTCGTAGCCGCGCCCTCCGGTGATGTCGCGCGTGGCCTTGGCCCATTCGGGCGTGGTGCGGTAGTTGATGGCTGCGTCGGCGCCAAGCTGCTTGACACGTTCGAGGCGTTCATTGGACGACGAGATCACGGTCACGTGCGCACCCAGGAGCTTGGCAAAGGCCACGGCAAACAGCGCCACGCCACCGCATCCCTGCACCAGCACGCGGTCGCCAGGCCGCGTGTTGGAACTGGTGACCAGCGCGCTCCAGGCGGTCAGCGCGGCGCACGGCAGGGTGGCGGCCTCGATGTCGCTCAGGTGCGCCGGCACCTTGGACACGCCCTCTTCCGACAGGCACATGTATTCGGTCATGGTGCCGTCGATCGGCCCGCCCAGCGACTGGGTCAGTCGCTCCAGGTCGGGTTCGCCGCTGACCCAGCGCTGGAAGTAGGTCGGGCACACGCGGTCGCCCACGGCCACGCGCCGCACACCTGGGCCGATTTCGCTGACCACGCCCATGCCGTCGGACACCGGAATCAGCGGCAGGTTGCCGGTGTGGCTGCCGTAGCCGCGGTTGGGAACCACCAGGTCGCGGTAGTTCAGCGACGACGCTTTCATCTGCACCACCACCTGCCCTGGGCCGGCCTGGGGCTTGGGCCGTGTGGACAGTTTGAGATGGTCCATGCCCCAATCGCCTTCGATCTGGAATACGCGCATCGTGTGTTCTCGCTGGTGACTTCTGAAACGACTGGGGAGTAGGTTGACGGGCTGAGGAACTGACGGCCTGATTGGCGGGTGAGCGCGGTGCAAAGCGTACGGGCGCAGCCAGCCCTCAGGTCGTGCGCAGGTCCCGCGCCACCCGGTCCAGCAGCATCTCAGTCGAGCCGTCCACCAGCGTGGCCACCTGGGCCGCCGCCAGGTGCCGCAAGAACGGGTGCTGCTCGCGCAAGCCTTCCGCGCCCATCGCGTGCATCAGCGCGGCGATGTGCCGGCCCGCCATGCGGGTGGCAAAAACCTTGCACCGGGCGGCGGCGACCTGGGCATCACCCCCGTTTTCGAGCAAGGCCGTTGCCGCATCCACCATCAGCCGTGCCGCGTCCAGGTCAATGGCCGCGTCGGCCAAGGCCCAGCGCCAGCCCTGGTGCCCGTGCAAAGACGTGCCGAAGGTGTGGCGCGCCGAGCCGTACGCGCTGGCCACTTGCAGGCACGCGTGCACCATGCCGCAGCACATGGCCGCGACGTAGACTCGCGCGCCGTTGATCGACGTCAGCGCGGCCTTGAAGGCAACACCTGGCGGGTGCAGCAGTTCTTCGGCCTGGGCGCGGTAGCCCTGCAGCGCAAAGCCGCCGGCATCCATGCCCTGGGTGGCGGTGCTGTCGGCGCGCGCAGCACGCACAAAACCGCTGCGCGTGCCGTCGACGACAAAAGCGGCCATGCCCCGGGCGCCGCTGCCGGCTTCGGTTTGTGCATAGAGGACGATCACATCGGCATGCGTGCCGTTGACAATCCAGGTTTTTTGGCCGTCGATCTGCCAGCCGTCACCCACCCGGCGTGCCAGCGTGGTGACGGCGCCAAAGTCAGAGCCGGCACTGGGCTCGGTGAGCGCCGTGCAGCCAGTGCGCTGGCCTGACAACAGGGCCGGCACGAAGCGCTTCACCACGCTGGGTGCAGCCGCGCGGGCCAGGTGGTTGGCGACGTTGTGGGTGTTGATGACCGACATCGCCAACCCGAAGTCGGCGGCTGCCAAGGTTTCTGCCACCCGTCGTTTGCAGGCGAACGACAAACCCCGCCCGCCGTGCACCACGGGCACCTCGGTGCCCAGCAGGCCCGCCACAGCGGCCGCCGGCAGCACCGCGTGGCTGTCTGCATGCGCGCGGTCCCAAGCCTGGGCATTCGGCCCCACCTGCGTGGCGACGAACTCTGCCGCCGCGTCAACGACGCGTTGTTCGTCAGCGGTCAGCCCGCCCATCACGGTTTTTGTTGGAAGCGCGACACCAGCGCGCGCCAACCCTGCGCCACCAGCGGCACCAGCCCGCGCGGCATGAAGATGGTGGCCGCCACCAGGATGAAGCCGTACATCACGAGCCGGTAGGTTTCAGCCACACGCAGGTACTCCGGCAGAAACACCACCGCAAAAGCGCCGACCACCGGCCCCGACAGTGTGCCGCTGCCACCCAGGATGACCGCCAGGATGGCGTTCAACGAATGGTCAACGCCGAAAGCATCGGGGTTCAGAAAACCGATGAAGTGGGCATACAGCGCGCCAGCCAGGCCGGCCAGGCTGGCACTGACCACGAAGGCAAACAACTTGTAGCGCCAGCTCTGCACACCGGCGGCCTCGATCAAGGCCTCGTTCTGGCGAATCGCCAACAGCACCCGCCCGACGCGGGAATGCAGGATCAGCGCGCACAGCACGGTGGCCAGCGCGGCAGCCGCCAGCACCAGGTAGTAGTAGCCAACCCGGCTGCCCAGATCCCACACCATGCCGCCGATGGCGACGTTGGGCGGCCGCGGCACGTTCGAGATGCCGGCTTCACCCCCAGTGAGTGAACTCCAGGTCATCAGCACGATGAAGATCACCATGTTGTACGCCAGCGTGACGATGGCGAAGTAGTGGCCCTTGACGCGCAAGCTGGGGTAGCCGGCCAACACCGCCAAAGCGGCCGTCACCCCCGGTGCAGCGGCCATCGCCAGCCAGACCGGCCAGCCCAGCTTCACGCTCAGCAGCGTGGAGCTGTAGGCGCCGATGCCCATGAAGCCGGCCTGCGCGATGGACACATAGCCGGTGAAGCCCTGGATCAGGTTCTG
>JANMHH010000513.1:0-1638 GCA_031375065.1 Rubrivivax sp.
CCATTTTCGTTGGCCTTGGCAATGGCCTGACACTGCCCACCGCCAACGCCGGCACCCTGTCGGTTCGCCCCATGCTGGCCGGCACAGCAGCGGGGCTGAGCGGCGCCCTGTCCATGGCGCTGGGGGCTGTGTTGAGCACGCTGACAGCGGTGGTGGTCGAACGTTCCGCCACGCCTGTTTCCTTGTTGGCAATCATCATGGGGTGCGTGCTGCTGTCACTTGCGGCCGCGCTGGTGGCCATCCGCCTAGAGCGCAGGGCGTTGCCGGGCATCGTCTAGACGTGTGGGACGGCAACATGCGCCGAACCGAAATCTGCGAAAACCGGTGCATCCACTCACCGCAAACTGGCTGTTGCTTGCGCGGCAGTCAATGTCAGCACCCACGCCGCAGCGTGCCTTCCTGGCAGTGATCGGGTGTTCATGTCAAGAGGGATCGAAGCGCAAGTCTGGGCGGAGTTGGATCCAAATTTCTGGCGCTCTGGCAGTGGCACACGCAGTGGCTGCGTGGCCGCCTCAGTTTGCTGAAGCCCCGGTCTCGAACCAGCGCTGGATCAGCGCCCGTTCTGCATCGGTGATCTGGGTGGCGTTGTTCTGCGGCATCAGCTTGAGCACCACCGTTTGTTGGTAGACCGCCTGCGCGTGCTGCTTGATCAGCTCGGGCGTGTGCAGCGCGACGTTCTTTTGCTGCACCTGGGCGTTGTGGCACAGCGCGCAGCGTTGCTCGATGACGGCCCTGACTTCGGCCATCGACACCTTGGCCGGTGCCGGTGGTGCCGGCGGCTTGGGTGAGGGTGCCAGCCAGATGGCCAGGCCCAGCAACACGGCGCAGCCACCCACGGCGTACTCCCAGGGCACCCGTTTGCCGTGCGCCAGCGCCTTGTGGCGCACCACGAAGCTGTGGCGGATCAGCGCGCCGGCCAGCATCAACAGCACCAGCACCAGCCAGTTGTGCGGGCCTTGGTAGAGCCAGCCGTAGTGGTTGGACAGCATGGCGATCAACACCGGCAGCGTGAAGTAGGTGTTGTGCACGCTGCGCTGCTTGGCACGCTGGCCGTGGATGGCGTCGACCGGCTGGCCGGCCTTCATTTGGGCGATCACGGTGCGTTGCCCCGGGATGATCCAGAAGAAGACGTTGGCGCTCATCGCCGTGGCCATCATCGCGCCCACTATCAGGAAGGCGGCGCGGCCGGCAAACAGCTGGCAGGCGGCCCAGGACGCGGCCACGACGTAGACCAGCACCAAGGCCGCGACGATCGCGTCGCCGCCGACCTTGCCTTCTCTTTCCCCCACCCAACGACAGATCAGGTCATAGACCACCCAGAACACCGCCAGGAAGGCCAGCGCAGCAGCCACCGCGGCGGTGGGCGACCAGTCGTAGACGCGGGTGTCGATCAGGAAGTTGCGCGCGTTGAACAGGTACATCACCACGAACAGCGCAAAGCCGGTCAGCCAGGTGGAATAGCTTTCCCAGAAGAACCAGTGCAGGTGCTCGGGCAGTGACTTGGGCGCCACCATGTACTTCTGCGGGTTGTAGAAGCCGCCGCCGTGCACGGCCCAGAGTTCCCCGTCCACGCCCTTGGCTTTCAGTGCGGGGTCTTGGGGCGTGAGCAGGCTGTTGTCCAGAAAGACAAAGTAGAAC
>JANMHH010000067.1:0-16002 GCA_031375065.1 Rubrivivax sp.
GGGTCTTGATGTCCGCCACGCCACTCAACAGAACCGCTTTGGGGCCAACGACAGCGCCACCGCTGCCTTCACCACAGTGGACCTGTGGGCCAGCGGCCAGCTGGGGCCCACCGGTCAGCGCGCGGGCGGCGCGACCTGGTACGCCAAGCTCAGCAACGCCACCAACGAGCTGGGTTACAACGCGGCGGCGGTGGCCACCATCCGTGGCTTGTCACCGCTGGGCGCGCGCGCCCTGTCGGCCGGTTTGCAGTGGCGTTGGTAGTTGCGCGGGTAGTTTCGCGGGTCATGGCGCTGCGGGTGAAAGCGCGGCGGCGGGTGCTTGAGCCTGCAAGCTGTCACCCGCGCAGCGCTCCAGCGCTGCGGGCTCAGGGAGCCAGGCGCTCCCTGAGCCAAGCGCCGTCTTTCAGCCGATAGCGCAAGCGATCATGCAGCCGACTCTTGCGGCCCTGCCAGAACTCCCAGCGGTCGGGCACCAGCCGGTAGCCGCCCCAATGCGGCGGCCGTGGTGGGTTCAAGGCGTGCAAAGCGGCGGCCTTGGCCGCGCCCGTGAGCAGCACTGCGCGAGACGGAATGACCTGGCTCTGTGGCGAAGCCCAGGCACCCAGGCGCGAGTCGAGAGGCCGGGTGGCGTAGTAATCGTCGGACTCCTCTGCGCTGGTTTTTTCAACCGTGCCTTCGATGCGCACCACGCGCTCGAGCTCCACCCAATGGAACTGCAAGGCGGCCATGGGCAGGTGGGCCAACTCCTGGCCTTTGCGGCTGTGGTAGTTGGTGTACCAGACCAGCCCGCGTGCATCCACCCCTTTGATGAGCACGATGCGGGTCGACGGCCGGCCATCGCTGCCCACGGTGGCCAAGGTCATGGCGTTGGGCTCGGGCAGTTGCGCGCTCAGGGCCTGTTCAAACCAGCGCTGAAACTGCAGCAGTGGGTCGGCCGCTGACTCGTTTTCGTCCAGCTCGTCTCGTTCGTAGCTTTTGCGCAGTGCTTGGATGTCCATCGGGCCAGTATAGAAAGCTCAGAGCCCGTCGCAGGCCGGGCCGCCAGGTTCGGCGGCTCAGGTGCAGCCTTCGCCGGCAGTCTGGGGAGCATCCCTTACGGGGAACGACGTAAGTGAAGCTACCACTACCTGATTGGCGGTTGCGTCGCCATTCTTCAGGCCAAGGAGGACGCGAATGGGGCTGCAGCACGCCCCGCGCGTCGACACAAGAATGCGTTTCCGTCCCACCATCGTCGTGCTGGCAGCGGGTCGCGGCAGCCGCTTTGGTGGCGCCGTGCACAAGCTGGCACAGGCCCTGGGCCCCAGCACGGTGCTGGGCTGCACGCTGCGCCACGCCATCGAAACCCAGTTGCCTGTGCTGGTGGTGACCACCGCCGCCTTGGCGCCCTTGGTGGGCCGGCAGGTGGCCGCACGCGACATCCTGGTCCTGAGCGACGGCGAGGCCGCCCGCGGCATGGGCTACAGCATTGCCGCTGGTGTGGCTGAGCGCTCAGGCGCCCCCGGTTGGCTGGTCTTGCCGGGCGACATGCCCTTGGTGCGCCCGGGCAGCATGCTGGCGGTGGCCACGGCGCTGGAGCAGCACGCAGTGGTCTTTGCACAGCACAAGGGCCGCCGCGGTCACCCGGTGGGGTTCAGCGCCGAGCTCTACTCCGAGCTCAGTGTGCTGGACACCGACGACGGGGCTCGCCGTGTGGTGGCCCGTTACCCGGCCCACGGTGAAGAACTGGACGACCCGGGTGTGCTGCTGGACGTGGACACACCACAGGACCTGGCCGCGCTGAGCCTGCAGGGGGTCAGAGGCGCTGAGCTGGGCCCTTGAACCCGCGCCGGCTGGCCGTCGTGCGGACTTACAGCAGGCCTTGCTCGCGCGCGAGTGCCATCAGGCGCTCGATCTTGCGGTCGTGGGTGCCTCGCGCGCGCAGGGCGGCGGCGGTTTCGGTCAGGTACTGCAGCGTGGTGCCATAGCGTCCACGGGCATGGCGCAGGATGTG
This sequence comes from Rubrivivax sp., assembly GCA_031375065.1. Lineage (GTDB taxonomy): Bacteria > Pseudomonadota > Gammaproteobacteria > Burkholderiales > Burkholderiaceae_C > Rubrivivax. The sequence goes on from JANMHH010000067.1 coordinate 1,991, forward strand.
GGTGAGTTCGGCGTCGCTCAAGTCGAGCCAACAGGCCGCGCTGCGCCGGCTCAAGGTGAAGGCCAAGGCCAGCACCGGGCCCTGGGCGGTGTGGCAAGGCAAAAGGCGGGCGTCGTACACGCCGGTGGGCATCTCGCGCTGCCACAGGCGGTCGAGTTCGGTCTCGGCCTGCTCGGCACGCAGCCGGTAGGCCACGCCCTTGCAAGACCCACCCGGCAGCAGCGCGAAGACCAGGCCCGGCTGGGTGGCCGAGCCGCGGTTGACCCGCGAGCGCATCGCAAGCGCGCGGTGCCAGCCGCGCAGCCAGGCGGGGCGCTGTTCGGCGGCGTCGAAGTCAGGCCGCCAGATCAGCGAGGCGTAGCCGAAGATCCAACGCGCGCTGCAGCGGCCCCGCTGTTCTTCGGCCTGCCACTGCGAGCGCAGCGTCTGCAGGGCTGCTGCAGGGTCGCGCAGGATCAGTTCAGGGGCGATGTCCGGGCTCACGGGCGCAAGCATCGCACGGCATCCGCTGGATTTGACGGTGTAACCAAGTTACATCACAATTTAGGTCATGGTTACATCGTCTGCATCCCCTCGCGCCCCCCTCAACAGCGTGCTGGACACGGTCACGCGTCGCATCGTGGCGCGCAGTGCAGCCCAACGCTCAGCCTACCTGGCGCGCATCGACCGCCTGGTGGGCCGCCCGCCCGGAGCCGCCCGCCTGGGCTGCGCCAACGTGGCCCACGCCTTTGCGGCGCTGCCGCGTTCCGACAAGTTCCGGGTGGTGGTGGACAAGGCGCCGCACCTGGGGGTGGTGACGTCCTACAACGACATGCTGTCGGCCCACCAACCCTATGAAAGTTACCCGGCGCTGATCCGCGAAGAAGCCGCGCGACACGGCGCCACCGTGCAGGTGGCTGGCGGTGTGCCCGCCATGTGTGACGGCGTCACCCAGGGCCTGCCGGGCATGGAGCTGAGCCTGTTTTCACGCGACACCATCGCCATGAGCACGGCGGTGGCCCTGACCCACGATGTGTATGACGCGGTGCTCTTGCTCGGTGTCTGCGACAAGATCGTGCCGGGGCTGCTGATTGGTGCCTTGCACTTTGGCCATCTGCCGTGTGTGTTTGTTCCTGCCGGACCGATGAGCACGGGCTTGAGCAACGCCGACAAGAGCAAGGTGCGCGAACAGGCCGCCCAGGGCCAGGTCGGGCGTGAAGCCTTGTTGGCTGCCGAGAGCGCGGCCTACCACGGCCCCGGCACCTGCACCTTTTATGGCACCGCCAACAGCAACCAGATGCTGCTCGAAGCGATGGGCTTGCACGTGCCGGGTGCGGCCTTCGTCCACCCGCACGCGGGCCTGCGCGAAGAGCTGACCCGCGAAGCCGTGCGCAGCGCTTTGGCCATCACCAGCCGGGGCCCGCGCTTCACGCCGATCGGCCGCCTGGTCGACGAACGGGTGATCGTCAACGCGATGGTGGCCTTGCTGGCCACCGGCGGCAGCACCAACCACCTGATTCACTGGGTGGCGGTGGCGCGCGCGGCCGGCATCGTCATCGACTGGTCTGACTTTGCAGAGCTCTCGGCCGCCACGCCGCTGCTGGCCCGCGTGTACCCCAACGGCCAGGCGGATGTGAACCAGTTCCAGGCCGCGGGCGGCCCGGCGTTGGTGCTACGGGAACTGCAAAACAGCGGCGGTCTGCACACCGACGTGATGACCGTGGCCAACGTGGCGTCGGGCGACTATGCCGCCTACGGTGAAGAGGCGGTGCTCGACGCCGGGCGGCTGGTCTGGCGGGCCCTGCCGCCTGAAAGTGGCGACACCGACATCGTGCGCAGCGCAGCCGACCCCTTCACCGTCAGTGGTGGCCTGAAGCTTCTGCAGGGCAACCTGGGGCGCAGCGTGATCAAGACCTCGTCGGTGCCCGAACACTGCCACGTCATCGAAGCCCCGGCGCGGGTCTTCGACAGCCAGGAAGGGCTGCTGGCGGCCTTCAACGCCGGGGAACTGGAGCGTGACGTGGTGGCCGTGGTGCGCTTCCAGGGCCCGCGCGCCAACGGCATGCCCGAACTGCACAAGCTGACGCCGCCCTTGGCGGTGTTGCAAGGCAAGGGCTTTCGGGTGGCGCTGGTCACCGACGGCCGCATGAGTGGCGCCAGCGGCAAGGTGCCGGCGGCCATCCACGTCAGCCCGGAAGCCTTGGCGGGCGGTCCGTTGGCCAAGGTGCGCGACGGTGACCTGATCCGGCTGGACGCGGTGGCCGGCACGCTGCAAGCCCTGGTCGATGAGGCGGTGTGGGCGGCGCGCGAAGTGCTGCTGCCCAGCGCGGAGCACACCGCCACCCACGCCCATGACCTGGGCCGAGAACTCTTTGCCGGCATGCGGCGCAACGTGCTGAGCGCCGAAGAAGGCGCCATCACGTGGATGTAAAAACCTGCCCTTGAAAGTGATCATGCAGTCGACGCCTAAAACCCTTGCGACCCTTGAACTGGCCAGCCACGGCCCGGTGATTCCGGTCATCGTGATCCAGCGCCTGCAAGACGCCGTGCCTTTGGCGCAAGCCCTGGTGGCCGGTGGCGTGCGGGTGCTCGAGGTGACGCTGCGCACCCCGGTGGCGCTGGCGGCCATCGAGGCCATCGCGCGGGCCGTGCCCGGCGCCATCGTCGGTGCAGGCACCATCCGCAGTGCGGCCGACGCGCGTGCCGCGCTGCAAGCCGGCAGCGCTTTTGGGGTCAGCCCCGGCTACACCGCTGCAGTCGGCGCGGCCTGCCGCGAGGTCGGATTGCCGCTGCTGCCGGGCGTGGCCACGGCCAGCGAGGTGATGGCGGCCCAGGCCGACGGCTTGAACTTTCTGAAGTTCTTTCCGGCCACGGCAGCCGGTGGCATTCCGATGCTCAAGGCCCTGGGCGGGCCGTTTCCCGATGTCGTGTTTTGCCCGACCGGCGGCATCACGCTGGAAAGTGCGCCGCAGTTTCTGGCGCTGGCCAACGTGAAGGTCTGCGGCGGTTCATGGTTGACGCCGCAAGACGCCGTGGACGCCGGTGACTGGGGCCGCATCACGCGCTTGGCGCAAGCCGCTGCTGCCCTGCGTGGCGCTGGCGGGTGAGGCGCGGGTGTCGGGCCGTCAGGGCACCGGCTTGATGTCGCCGCAAGCCGCGGCCAGCCAGCGCGCCTGAGTCCGCATTTCCATCGTCTCCGAGCGCTCTTTTCGGGTGGTGGTGATGGTCAGCTGACCTTTGTGTTCCTTGGGGCTGACCAGCGTGAACTCGCCGCTGCCGGTGGCCTTTGGCGTGCCGCCGCACTCCAGCGTGAACTTCACGGTGTTGCCACTGCGTGAGCTGCTGGTTTGTTTGCACTGCCCTTGCTGGTGGGGCACCTCATCGCGCGCGGCCTGCTCGGGCGTGACACAAACCTTCATGGTCATCGGTTGACCAGCCGCCGGCAGGCCCCCAGTCGGACCGCCAGCCGGACCACCGGACAGGCCCTGACGACCCATCGCCGCTTCGATCTGTTTGCGTTTTTCGGGTGGCATGGCCGCCAGTTGCGCCTGCATCTGGGCCATTGCGGCTTCCATCTGGCCGCTGCCGGTTTTCATGGTCACCTGGTGCTCCCACAGCCCTGGCGTCAGCTTTTGCGCCTGGGCGCCCGCGCTGCACAGGACCAGGGTGACCCACAGCAACATCGGCTTTGATTTCACGGCGATTCCTTTCAGGCGGGGTCGGTGGGCACCACCAGATGATGAACGTGGTTCGGTGCAACACCGTCCGCGGCCAGGCCCTGCGCCACACCGCGCCGGTCGGCCACGTCTCGGTTCTGGCTGACTTTCCACTTGCCCACCAGCTGCGTCAAGGGGATGCGGATGCCGACGATGGCGCGCAACATCTGCTGCACGTAGTCGGGTGGCGCGTCGGTCACTGCCCACGGCGCGTTGCGACCGGCTTCGTTCTGTTGCGTCAGACGCGACACCAGGCCGTGCAGCCACTCGGCGTCTTCAACCGCCTGCAGCACACCGCGGGCGTGCACCACGCTGTAGTTCCAGGTCGGCACCACCTTGTGCGTGGCTGCCTTGCTGGGGTAGTAGGACGGTGTGATGTAGACCTGCGGGCCTGAAAAAACCGCCACCACCGCCTGGCCGTGGGCCCGCTTCCACAGCGGGTTGGCGCGTGCGACATGGCCGACCAGGGTTCCGTGCGGGCCGTCCTGCGGGTCCAGCAGCAAGGGAATGTGGTCCACGCACACGCCACCCTCGCCGGGTGTGATCAAGGTGGCCAGCGGATGCGCTTGCACCAGCCCTCGCAAGAGCTCAGGGTCGTGCTGCTCAAAGTGCTTGGGCAGGTACATGGTGGGTCTGAGGTGACGGTGGTTTACCAGCTGCCGGTGTTGGGCATCGAGGCCCACGGTTCGGCGCTGGCCAATGCGGCGCCGGCCTGCAGCAGTTCAATCGAGATCTGGTCGGGTGAGCGCACAAAAGCCATGCGGCCGTCGCGCGGCGGGCGCAGGATGGTCACGCCGTGGTCCATCAGCCGCTGGCAGGTGGCGTAGATGTCGTCCACCGCGTAAGCCACGTGCCCGAAGTTGCGGCCGCCGGTGTAGGCCTCAGCTTTGCCATCGGCTGCTGGCCAGTTGTAGGTGAGCTCGATCTGCGCGCTGTGGTCGCCGGGCGCGGCCAAAAAGACCAGCGTGAAGCGTCCGCCTTCGTTGTCGCGCCGGGACAGCAGGTCCATGCCCAGGGCGTCGCGGTAAAAGCGCAACGAGGCTTCGATGTCGGTCACGCGGACCATGGTGTGCAGGTATTTCATGGACCGGATTGTGGCGCGGCCAGGGGCCCAAACTCAACCCGGGCGATCGAGCCAGAGGGCCATGCCCTGTGCGTTCAGTTCCAGGTCCATCGCCAGAAGTTCGGCCAGGCGCTCGGCCGAGCCTTCAAAGCCATGTTGGCGCAGGCTGCGGCTGAAGATGTCCAACTGCCCCTGCTTCAGCGCGAGGTGGCGGTTGGGGCTTGGCGCGACGGTTTGGGCCATGGCCACCATGTCGTCCAGCAAGCTCAGCAGCAGCCTGCCCAGGCGCGGTACGTCGGCCACGCGGCCAAAGTGGGTCAGGTAGATGCAGGCCGGGCGACGCGACAGCAGCCGTTCGATCGACGTCCGCAGGGCCACGGGCTCGAAGCGCACGGGGGTTGAACTGGGCAGGATCCAGGCGCCTTGCGCGGTGTCGAACTCGCGGTAGCTCAGGCCGAAGGTGTCGCCCGTGAACCAGCCTTGCGTGGCCGCGTCCCACACGCAGTGGTGGTGCCGCGCGTGGCCCGGGGTGTCGATCAGCAGCAGCGGCCGGTTGGCCAGTTCAACCGTCATGCCGTCGGTGGAAGTGAGCACACGGTGCGCGGGCACCGGAACCAGTTGACCGTAGGAGCGCGCCATTTCGGCTTCGCCGTAGACGGCGGTGGCACCCTGCCACAGTGCCTCGGGGTGGATCAGATGGCGCGCGCCGCGTGGGTGAACCAAGACCCGGGCCAGCGGCAACTGTTGCAGCAGCAGGCCGACGCCGCCCGCATGGTCCAGGTGCACGTGGGTCGGGATCACCCAGTCCACCGCGGACGGCGGCAAACCCAGCGCCTGCAACGCGGCCAGCAGCCGCGGCACGGCGTGGTTGGTCCCGGTGTCGATGAAGGCGGCGCGGCCGCCGTGCACCAACAGGTAAGCGGCGTCGAACCGCTCGCGCTGGAAGCCGGTGTCGACGGCGAAGATGCCGGTGCCCAGGTCCAAAACAAAGGCGGGCAATGGCCCGCCTTCGGTCTTGCTGCAAGCAGCGTTCGGGTGGCTCAGTTGCCCAGGATGGTCCACAAACGTGCGATCTCCGCCACGCCGTCGGTGCCCTTGATGCTGCGCAGCGTCTGCACACCGGCGGCCTTGGACTTGGGCGACTGCAGTTGCGCCATGCCCAGTCGCAACTTGGCGTCTTCAGGGCGCTTGAGGCCGCCTTTGGCAATGCCCTTCTGGATCAGGTCGATGCCTTTGTCCACTTCGCCCAGCGAGACGTAGGCATAGCCGATCTTGACCAGGCCATCACCTTCCTTGAAGGTCTCGGCTTCGGCCAGCTGGTTGCCCAGGCTGGCCTTGGCTTCGCCTTCTTGTTTGACGGCCAGATCGCGCAGGCGCTGGTGGCGAGCCGCTTCGGGCCCGGTGCCCAAGGTACCGGCCTTAACGCCTTGGTCGGCCACACGGCGCGCTTCGGCCGGCAGGGCGGCTTGCAGCGACAGCTGGGCCATCTCCATGTAGTCCTCGGTCTTGCTCAGCGTGCCGCTGGCCAGCCGCAGCCGCATCAGGTCCAGCGCAAAACGGTCGGCAAAACCAGCCTTGCGTGGCAGGCGGCTGAGGTAGGCGTTCCAGTAGTCTTTTTTCGGGTAGTAGCTGAGCAGTTTTTCCAGCGTGACCACATAGCCGGCGGTGTTGCCCGTGCGCTGCTGGGCGTCGGCCAGGCGCAGCAGATCCCCTTCTTCCGGGCGGCGGCCCGCTTGTTCGGCGTTGGAAACGGCGGCCCCGGCGTCTTTGGCAATCGCGCTGTAGTCGCCGCTGGCGCCCTGCAGATAGGCTTGCATCTGTTTGATGCTGCCACCGGTGTTGCCCGCGGCGATGGCTTTGTTCAGCCACTCCGTGGCCTTGGCGTTGTTGCGTTGCTGGGCATAGGCCGAGGCCAGCTGCTCGGCATAGTTGCCCAACTGTGAACCGCTGGCCCGCCCGGCCAAGGCTTCCAGCGCCTGGATGGCGGTGCCGGTGTCGCCAGCCCGCTGGGCTGCGCTGGCTTTCATGCCGTCGATGATCTGCCGCTCGGCTGCCGTGATGCCGGATGCGCCCTCTGCCTCACGAACCTTGGCCAGAGCTTCTTTGGCTTTGCCGGCCTTGAGGTATTCGCTGGCTTGCTGCAAGGGCCGGCCGACTTCGGCGCGCACGCCTTGCGCATGGGCAGCCGTCAGGCTGGCCGCCGCCAGGGTGGTGACGGCTGCCAGTTTGGCCAGATTCGACAGGGCACGCGAAGTCTTCATGTTCAAGTAGCGGGTTCTAGAGGAACTGTTCGTTGCCGACGATGCCGATCTTGGTCACGCCCAGGCGCTGAGCCGTGGCCATGATCATGGCCACGTGTTTGTAGACCACCAGCTTGTTGGGGCGCAGGTGCACCTCGGGCTGGTCGGCCTGCGCCGCGATGGCGGCCAGGCGGGACTCGATGGCGGCGCGGTCACCCGGTTGAATGACTTCGCCGTTCCAGCCGATGGTGCCGTCAAAGTCGACGTCGATGCGCACGATCTCGGGCGGCTTGGGCGGCGGCGCGGCGTTGTTGGGCACCGGCATGTTCATCTTGACGGCGTGCGTCTGGATGGGGATGGTGATGATGAACATGATCAGCAGCACCAGCATCACGTCAATCAAGGGCGTGGTGTTGATGTCGACCATCACCTGGGGGGCGTCGTCTGAGCCCCCGCCGGAACCGACGTTCATTCCCATGTTGCTGTTCTCATTTCAGTCGCTTGTTTCAGACGCTCATTTCAGCCGAGCACCAGCGCCGGCCGGGGGTTCGGTGATGAAACCGACCTTGAAGATGCCGGCACGCTGGCAGGCCACCACCACGCGGCCCACCGATTCGTAGCGCACTTCGGAGTCGCCCCGGATGTGAACTTCGGGCTGTGGCTCTTTGACGGACTCGACCTTCAGGCGTTTGACCAGGGCCTCGATGTCGGGCATGCGTTCCTTGGACCAATAGATTTCGCCGTCGCGGTTGACCGCGATGACGATGTTCTCAGGCTTGGTCAAGGTCGGCAGGTTGCGTTCCTTGGGCAGCTCGAGCTTGATCGTCTGCGTGACCACCGGAACGGTGATCAGGAAGATGATCAGCAGCACCAGCATCACGTCCACCAGCGGCGTGGTGTTGATGCTGTTGTTGAGCTCGGGCTCGCCGTCTTCCGACGCGGAGCCGACGTTCATTCCCATGGCGGGGACTCCTGGCTGGCGATGTTGAAGGCGTCTTCGATGTTCAAGACGGCGATCAACGCTTGCCCGCGATCAGCACGTTGTGCAGGTCACCTGCAAAGGCCTTGGTCTGGTCCATCACCGCCTTGTTGCGGCGCAGCAGCCAGTTGTAGCCCATCACCGCCGGCACCGCCACGGCCAAACCGATGGCGGTCATGATCAGCGACTCACCCACCGGGCCGGCCACCTTGTCGATCGACGCCTGGCCGCTGATGCCGATCTTGACCAGCGCGTTGTAGATGCCCCAGACGGTGCCGAACAGGCCCACGAACGGTGCGGTGGAACCCACCGTGGCCAGGATCGCCATGCCGTCTTGCAGGCGGTTGTTGATGTTGCCCACCGAGCGGTCCACCGCCATGCCGATCCAGGTGTGCTTGTCGATGCTCTCGACCATCGTGCCTTCGTGGTGGTCACTGGCCTTGATGCCTTGCTCGGCGATGAAGCGAAAGGCCGAGCCTTCTTCCAGCGTGCCCACGCCGGCCTTGACCGAGGTGGCCTTCCAGAAAGACTCGGCTGAGTTCTTGGCGCTCTTGAGCATCGTGCGCTGCTCCAGCAACTTGGTGATGATCACGTACCAGCTGGCCATCGACATGATGGTCATGATGACCAGCGTGGTGTGGGCGACCGCGTCACCTTGGGTCCACAGCGCCTTCAGGCCATACGGGTTGTCGACCGCTTCTTCGGTGATGACGGGCTTGGCCGCTGCGGCGGCTGGCGCGGCTGCGGCCTCGGGGGCCGATGCCGCTTGGGCGAACGCCACCATGGGCATGCTGAGCGACAGCACAAAACCCGCCAGCAACGTGGCCAGCGACTTGGCGGCCCGTGAGCGGGCGGTGATGAATTGATTCATGAACATGTGGACTCCAAAGGGAACGGGTCGCGCGGCCCCTGAGCCGCGCAGCTGGGGACGAGGATCAGTTGTCAAGCTTCCAGTCGTAGACGACCCGACTGGTCAGCTTTTCGGGTTTGCCATCCAGGCTGCCGGGGGTGCCCTTGCAGGCCCGCACGGCTTCCAGTGCCAAGCGGTCCAGTTGCTTGTGCTCCCGGGTCGGCCCTGACGACTTTTCAATCGCGGCTTCGTTGATGACACCGGTGATGTCCATCGTGTAGGCGACGGTCGTGCTGCCGGTGGTCTCGGCGTTGCGCGCCGCGCGTGGGTATTCGGGACGGTCACAGACCTTGCCAAAGTCCAGCTTCGGCGCGACCCGCACTGGCACCCGTGCCACCGCGGCTGGCGCGGGTGCGGCTGGCGCGGCCACCGGGGGCGGCGCCACGGTGACCGGCGTGGGCGGCGGCGCCACCTGGGTCGTGGTGATTTGCGGCGCCGGCGTCGGCGGCGGGTTCACGTGGTCCTCGGGCGGCGGCACAAACTACGGTGGCGGCGGCGCAAACTTGGGCGGCGGCGGCAGGTTCTCGGGCGGCGGCGGCGGCGGCGGCTTGGTCTCTTCGATGATCTTGGTCTCAATCGGACCCTTGATCACCTCCACCATGCGCTGTGCCAAGCCGTTCAGAAGCCCGTAGCCCAGCAGCACATGCAGTGCCACCACGGCGCCAAAGCCGATCAGGTGTTTGGTTGGCTTGCGTTGCTGATCTGCAAAATCCACTCGTTCCTCCAGCCAAGCTGGGCGCCTTGTTTGGGGCCCCGAGCTTGTGCAACTAAATCGGTCGCGGCCTTGTGGGCCGCCCCGGATGGATGCATCCAAGGCGGGCGACTATATCGCGAAGCCCTGCGCCTTCGCCCCGGGCATCACCCTAGGCGCGGGGGGTTTGCCAGGTACCGCCGGGTCACTCTCGCAACCTGGCAGCGATGCGGCGATGCAAGTTCGGGGCCAGCCGCGCCCAGCGGCTTGCGCAGCCGGCCCGGATCAGGCCTCGCGTTCAAGGCTGCGCGGGCCCAGGTGGTGTGCCAACTCCAGCAGCCGTTGCACCGCCCGCGCCGTGGCTTCGGGTTGATCGCAGGCCACCACGTGGCGCGATGGAATCGAGCGTAACCAGGTGAGTTGCCGTTTGGCCAGTTGCCGGGTGGCAGCAACGGCCGCGGCCTGCCAGTGCAGGTCTTGCGGCGGGTCGCTGCGGTCCAGCGCCTGCCAGACCTGCCGGTAGCCGACACACCGCATCGACGGCAGGTCGGCATGCAGGTCGGCGCGGGCGCGTAAACGCCGCACTTCGTCGAGCAGGCCCGCGTCGACCATGTCGTCGAAGCGCTGCGCAATGCGTTGATGCAGCCAAACCCGTGAATCGGGTTCCAGCGAGACCATCGGCCAATCGGCACCGGCGGCTGTTTTGGGCGCGCTGGCGGGTTGATGCCAGTCCGACAGCGTCCGGCCGCTGAGCTGCCAGACCTCGAGCGCACGCTGGATGCGCTGGCTGTCGGCCGGCGCCAGACGGGCCGCCGTGACGGGGTCGAGCTGGGCCAGTTCGGCGTGCAAGGCAGGCCAGCCCAGCTGGCTGGCGCGTTGGTCGATCTGGGCGCGCACCTGGGCGTTGGCTTCGGGCATGGCGTGCAAACCTTCGCGCAGCGCCTTGAAGTAAAGCATGGTGCCGCCCACCAGCAGCGGCCAGCGGCCACGACGCTGGATCTGCACCACCAGTTGCTCGGCATCGGCCACGAAGCGCGCGGCCGAATAACTCTGCGCGGGGTCGATGATGTCGATCAGGTGATGCGGCACCGCAGCGCGCTCGGCCAGGCTGGGTTTGGCGCTGCCGATGTCCATGCCGCGGTAAACCAGCGCGGAGTCGACACTGATGATCTCGATGGGCAAGACCCGCGCCAGCGCCATCGCCACCGCCGTCTTGCCGCTGGCCGTGGGCCCGGCCAGGCACAAGGCCATGGGGCACAAGGCCATGGGTTTCATCGCAACGCCCTGGGTACCAGCGTCCAGGCCACCAGGCTGGTGGCCACCGACCAAAAACACAGGCCCCACAGCAAGGGCTGCACCGTGCCGTCCAGCGCCACGCCGAGCCAACGCCCGATGGCAAAAGCCACCAGGGCCAGCAGCAGGCCGGCCAGGGCTGAAGCCGTGCCGGCGGCAGCCGGAAACGGCGCGACCACGCCGGCCTGGGCACAAGGTTGATGCAGCCCGTGGCCCAGCGCAAAGAGGCACTGTGGCAGCAGCATCGCCCAGATGGTTTCGATCCCGGCCCAGGCCGCCACACCGCCCAAAACGCCACCGGCCAGCGTGAACAACGCGCCGCGGCCGACCGCACCGGCCATGCCATGCAGGCGAATCCAGCGCCGGCAAACAAAGGTGCCGGCGATGTAGGACACAGAGCCGACCGCCATCACCACGCCATAGGACGCCGGCGACAGCCCCAGCACGTCCATGTAGACAAACGACGAGCCGGCCAGGATGGTGAACAAGCCGCCGTAGGTGCAGGCGACCAAGAGACCCCAGGCGCGAAAGGCGGGATGGCGGGCGATGGACCAACTGTTGGCCAGCCAGGGGCGCAACTGGGTGGCCTGGGGCTGGCGCTGCAGCAAGGTCTCGGGCCATTGCCAGGCCACCCACAGCCAGGTCAGCGCACCGCAGGCCGTCACCACGACCAGGCTGCCACGCCAGCCCCACCAGAAGGCCGACAGGCCACCCAGCAGCGGGCAGAGCAGCGCAATCACGCCCAAACCCGTCAAGGCCCAGGCCATCACCTGCGCACCGGCGGCAGGCTCATAAAGATCACGCAAGACCGCTCGAGCCACCACCACCGCCGCCGCCAGGGCCGCGCCCTGAATCGCGCGCCACACCACCAGCGCTTCGATGCTGGCACTGGCCGCACAGCCTGCGCTGGCCACCGTGTACAGCGCCAGGCCCGCCAGCAACACCGGGCGCCGGCCCACGCGGTCGGAGACCGGCCCCCACACCAACTGAGCCAAGCCGAAACTCAGGATCAGGACCGACATGGTCAGTTGCGCCCAGACCATGCTGCCACCCAGTTCGCGCGACAGGATCGGCAGCGATGGCAGGTAGAGGTCGGTGGTGACCGGCTGCAAGCCCAGCAGCAGGGCCAGCGTGAAGGCGGCCATCAACAGCGGCACTGCGGTTGGGGCTGGGGTGGGGGCAGCGGCTGTGGCCAACGACGGGGAACTCATCCGCGGCGAGGTTATCAGGGCATGCTGCAGCCGGCCGAGCCAGCCGATTGGGCAGGGGTGGGCGGGGTTGGTCGGGCGGGGCCGCTTCTGGTCACAGCGCGGTGCCCATTCGTCGCGCGCCGCGTGCGGACTTCAAAACGATGGCCGATGATGCAAGCCATCCAAACTTGGCCTGCTGGGCCGCCGTGACATGACCTTCACTTTCATGGGGCCGCTGCTGCGCCGCGGGGCTTGGGTGCTGACGGGGGCCTTGGCCGCCTGGGCGCCCTCGGTCCAGGCACAAACCTTCAAGGACGCGGCGCTGGAGGCGCTCTACCAGGCCGACAAGACCGACGAGCTTCAGCGTGTGGCGCAGCAACGGCTGGCGACTCAGCCTGACGACGCTCAGGCGGTGCTGGCCTTGGTGCTGGCGGCCCTGCAAAAGGACGACGCTGGGGCCCGTGGCAAGGCCCTGGAACGGGCGCAGGCGTGTGCCCACAAGCAACCCCAATCCGCGCCGTGCCAGTACGGCTATGGCGTCTTGCTGGGTCTGCAGGCCATGTCCGACGGCATGGTCAAGGCCGCCCGCAGCGCCAGCACCGTGAAAGCCGCTCTGGCAGCGGCCCACGAGGCCGACCCGGCCTGGTACCCGGCCCGCAGTGCCTTGCTGGAGTTCTATCTGATGGCCCCCGGCTTCATGGGCGGCAACACCGACAAAGCCGTTGAGCTGGCGCGCACGGCGCCCCGGCCCGAGCAGGTAACGACCTTGCAAGGGCGCCTGGCGATGCAGGACAAAAAATTCGACGTCGCGCTGAACGCCTTTGCCGCGCTGCCCGTGGCCATTGACCCGGCCCTCCAGCCCGATCTGCGGGGCTGGTCCATGCAAGCCGGTCTGGGCGCCGTGTCGACGGGTCAGGCCGCCAAAGCGCAAAGCGCCTTCGAGCGATTGGTACGCGAACGCCCTGGCCACGCCGACGGTGTGTACGGCCTGGCCCGGGTGCGCGGCGAACTGGGCGATTGGGCCGAGTCGCTTCGCCTGTATGAACGGGCCGCAACCCTGCAAGGCGCCGTCCATTGGCCGGTGGCTTACCGGATGGGCATTGCCCTGCACAAACTGGGTCGGGTGGACGAAGCCAAGGCGGCATTTCAGCGCTTCATCAGCGCGGGCAAGGGACAAAAGCAGTCCCTGGAAGACGCCCGCAAGCGCCTGGAACAACTGGGCGGCTGATCGCTGAACGATGAACGGGGTCGCTGATCGCCGATCCCCGACTTCTGACCGCAGGAACGACTAAAAGCGTTCGTCGTCGCGCAGGTAGCGCCACTGGCCGACCGGCAGCTGCCCCAACGGCACGCTGCCGATGCGCACCCGCTTCAAACCCAGCACCTGCAGGCCCACCAGTTCGCACATGCGGCGAATCTGGCGCTTGCGCCCTTCGCGCAGCACAAAGCGCAGCTGCTCTTCGTTTTGCCAGCTGACCGCCGCCGGGCGCAGCAGCACGCCGTCCAGCGTCAGCCCGTGGCGCAGGCGGGCCATGTCGGCCTCGGGCAGCTGGCCGCCGGCAGGGTAGGCCACGCGCACCAGGTACTCTTTTTCAACCCGGGTCTGGTCGCCGATCAGGCGCTTGGCCACGCGGCCGTCTTGCGTGAAGACCAGCAGGCCGGTCGAGTCGATGTCCAGCCGGCCGGCCGGCGCCAGGTGCCGCAGGTGCCCGGGCTGGTAGTGGATGCCCGAGGTGTCGCCGCTCCAGCGGTTGGCCGGCGTGACCAGCGTGATGGCCGGCTCGTAGCCGTCTTCGGCTTGGGCGCTGACGATGCCCATGGGCTTGTGCAAGAGCACGGTGACCTGGCGGGCCTGTTCGTCGCGGGCACGCGGGTTGATGTCCAGCACGGCGTCGATCGGCACGCGCTGCCCCAACTCGGCCAGCTTGCCGCCGACGCTGACCCAACCCGC
>JANMHH010000544.1:0-2299 GCA_031375065.1 Rubrivivax sp.
CCACAGGCTGGTGCTCAGGTGCTGGCGCTGGCCCACGCTGATGGGCTGCACCACAAAGGCTTGCCATCCGCCGCTGGCCCGCACGGCGTTGAGGCTGAGCACAGCGTGCAGGGCATGGCGTTGAACCAGGTCGAGCATGGCCGGCACGCTTTCGATCTCCAGCCCCACCCGCAACTTGCAACCGGCCTCGGCCATCACCGTTTCCAGCCGCATGCGAATGGCATGTGGGCGACTGGGTATGACCAGCTCCTTGGTGGCCAACTGCGCCAGCGTCAGCGTCGGCCCGCGCACCGGCGCTTGGGTCGACGGGGACGCCTGGTTGGCTTGGGTTGGTCTCAGCGCTTTGGCCTGCGGCTGGCGAGCCGACACCAGAAACAGCGGCTCCTGCAACACCGGCAACAGGTCAATCGCGGCCGCTGGCGTGGCGTTGTAAACCACCGCGCAATCAATGCGCCCTTGCGTCAGCCACTCCAGCGTGTAGGTCGACAGCCCCTCCACCACACTGAGCGTGGCCTTGGGAAAGCGCGCACGAAAGGCCTCCACCAAAGGCGCGGTCAAGGTGCGGCTGACACTGGGTGGCAGCCCCACGGACAACAAGCCGGTGGCCGCGCCACGCTGGTCTTCCAGGTCCAGGCGGGCCCGTTCCACCTGCTGCAAGATGCCGCGGCCGTGGGCCAACAAGCGCGCACCCGCCGGGGTCAGTGTGACGCCGCGCCCATTGCGGTCAAACAGGCTCTGCCGCAGTTCCACCTCGAGCGAGCGCACCTGCCGACTCAGCGCAGGCTGCGCCACCCGCAGCACGCTGGCCGCGCGGGTGAAGCTGCCCAGTTCAGCCACCTGGACAAAGTACTGCAGTTGTTTGAGGTCCACCGGGTTCGCGACGGTTGATGACAGGTTGACTCATGCCATTGTGGCATTTCAGGTAGAGCTGAAATCGCATTGATGAATGATAGCGCTTGGCTAAGAATGCCGTCCCATGAGCCCACCCGTCACCGGCATTTCGTCCATGGCCACCCGCCAGGTGCTGGCCGAGTTGACCGCTGCCTGTCAGTTGCAAACCGGGCAAAGCGTGACGATCGAATCGGTGGGCGGCGTGCTGGCGGCCCAACGCATCCAGGCCGGCGAGCCCTTTGACCTGGTGCTGCTGGCGGCAGACGCCATCGACCACCTGATGGCCACCGGCCATGTGCACGCTGGCAGCCGCATCGACCTGATGCGTTCGCCGGTGGCCGTGGCTGTCAAGGCCGGGATGCCGGTGCCCAGCCTGAACGACGCCGCCGCCGTTCGCCAGGCGGTTTTGTCAGCTCCCAGTATCAGTGTGTCGACGGGCCCCAGTGGGGTGCAGTTGATGCGGCAGTTTGAAGCCTGGGGCCTTGCCGACCAGATCCGGAGCCGCTTGGTGCAGGCACCGCCCGGCGTTCCCGTGGGCTCGCTGGTTGCCAGCGGTGAGGTGAGTCTGGGCTTTCAGCAACTCAGCGAACTGATGCACCTGGACGGCATCACCGTGGTGGGCACACTGCCCGCCGACATGGCCATCATCACCACCTTTTGTGCCGGGCTGTGCAGCACCTTGAACCTGAACGGGGCACAGGCCGACAAAGCGCGCCAGGTGTTGAACTTCCTGGCTTCGCCGCAGACGGCACCCGCCAAACGTCGGCACGGCATGGAACCCGCCTGATCGTTGCAACCCCCAAACCCACACCATGATCATCGACTGCCACGGCCACTACACCACCGCGCCCAAAGCTTTGGAGAACTGGCGCAACGCCCAGATCGCCGGTATCCAGGACGCCGCGCTCAGACCGAAGGTCGCCGACCTGAAGATCAGCGACGACGAGCTGCGCGAAAGCATTGAAACCAACCAGCTGCGCCTGATGAAAGAGCGCGGCAGCGACTTAACCATCTTCAGCCCACGGGCCAGCTTCATGGCCCACCACATTGGCGATTTCCAGGTCAGCGCCACCTGGTCGGCCATCTGCAACGAGCTCTGCTACCGGGTCAGCCAGCTCTTCCCGGACCACTTCATTCCCGCCGCCATGCTGCCGCAAAGCCCGGGCGTGGACCCCGCCACCTGCATCCCCGAACTGGTGAAGTGCGTGGAGCAGTACGGCAACGTGGGCATCAACCTCAACCCCGACCCCAGCGGCGGCCACTGGACCAGCCCGCCGCTGACCGACCGCCACTGGTACCCCATCTACGAGAAGATGGTGGCGTACGACCTGCCCGCCATGGTGCACGTCAGCAGCAGCTGCAACGCCTGCTTCCACGCCACCGGCGCGCACTACATCAACGCCGACAC
>JANMHH010000012.1:0-10583 GCA_031375065.1 Rubrivivax sp.
CCGGCTGCAGGACGCCATCATGCAAAAAATCGACGGCAAGAACGCCAGCTTCTGGGCTGCGGCCAATGTCAGCGGCAGCGAAGGGCCGGGCCTGGGTTTGATGGAGCGCCAGCGGCTGAAGTTGTGGCTGCACCATGCCAACGGGCAGCTGAACAAAGCCGAGCCCTGACGGCCCGAAAGGGTCGCTCGCGCACCAGCCGCTGACCCCAGCGCGGGCACCTTTTCTTCAAAGACAAGCCCTGTTTGCAGGCCATTTCTCCCAGCTCAGCGCTGGCGGGTTGCGTAGCATTGCTGTGGAAGACCGCCTGGAGGAGACCACCGCCTTGGACGTACTGAAGAGAAACCATGTTCGCGTGATCGAGGGCTCCGGCCCCGTCTTGCTGTACGCCCACGGCTTTGGCTGCAACCAAACCATGTGGAACCGGGTCTGGCCGGCGTTTTCATCCACGCACCGGCAGGTGCTGTTCGACTACGTCGGCAGCGGCCAGTCCGACCGCGCCGCGTTTTCGCCCGCCCGCTACGCCAGCTTGGACGGCTACGCCCAAGATGTGATCGAGGTCTGCGAAGCGCTGCAGCTGGACCGCCCGGTGACCTTTGTCGGCCACTCGGTCAGCGCCAGCATCGGCCTGCTGGCCGCCATCCAGCGCCCTGAGCTCTTTGACCGCCTGATCCTGCTCGGGCCGTCACCCTGTTTCCTCAACCACCCGCCGGACTACGCCGGTGGCTTTGAGCGCGCCGATCTCGAAGGTCTGCTGGACCTGATGGACCAGAACTACATGGGCTGGGCGCAGTACCTGGCGCCTGTGGTCGCCGGCGCCGCGGGTGAAGGCTCGGTCAGTGCCGAGCTGTCGGACAGCTTTTGCTCCACCGACCCCGCCGTACAAGGCGTGTTCGCCCGCGCCACGTTTTTTGCCGACAACCGGGCCGATCTGCCCAAGGTCAAGCACCCCTGCCTGATCCTGCAGCACCGCAACGACGCGCTGGCCCCCCTGTCGGTGGGCGAGTACATGCACCGGCACCTGCAGCGCAGCACCCTGGAAGTGCTGGACGTGGCGGGGCACTGTGGTCACATGAGCCACCCACCGTTGGTCATTCAAGCCATGCGCAACTACCTGCGCCTGGCCGCCTGAAGCCTGAGGGCTGCGCAGTTGACCGAGCTGATCGACGAACTGCCGTGCGCGGCCCTGGTCACCAACGCTGAGGGCCAGGTTCTGTTGGCCAATGCGGAACTGCTGGCGCTGACCGGGCGTTCGCTGCCGTGGTGCCTGGCATCGCCGATGGACTTGTTGTTTCCCGCGGCCAGCCGCATCTTTTTGCAAACCCATGTCTGGCCCACCGTTTTGCGGGACGGTGCCTTGGCCGAGGTCTACGTGCAACTCGATGGCCCAAACGGCAGCCGCACGCCGGTGCTCTTGAACGCGCGCCGCGGCCAGTTCAAGGGCACCACGGCCTACATCTGGTGCTTTTTTGTGGCCCGGCGACGCCAGGAGTTTGAAGCGGCCGTGCTCGACGCGCGCAAGCGCGCCGAAGCGTCGCTTCGCTTGCAGGCACAGAGCGAGCGCTTCACCCGCTCGGTGGCCGACCTGATCCCGGGCCTGGTGGCTTTCTGGGACCAGGACCTGATCTGCCGGTTTGCCAACAACGCCCACCTCGAGTGGTTCGGCAAGGACCCTGACGCCCTGGTCGGCAGCCACCTGCGCAACCTGATCGGCGCCGACCTGTTTGCGGCCTGCGAGCGCTGCATCCAGGGCGCGCTGGCCGGGCAGGCCCAGACCTTCGAACACGTGCTGACCAAGCCCTCGGGTCAGCGGGGTCACACCTTGACCCACTTGGTGCCGCAGCTTGGCGACGGCCAGGTCACGGGCTTTTTGGTGCTGCTCACCGACATCACGTCGTTGAAGCAGGCCGAAGCCGCGCTGCAGAGCGAGGCCAGCGAGCGCCAGTTGGCGCTGGATCAGCTGGGGCGCAGCAGCGCTGCGCTGATGCAGGCGCAGCGCCTGGGGCACATCGGCAGTTGGTCCTGGCAGGTGCAGGGCGATGTGGTGAGCTGGTCTGACGAGTTGTTTTGCATCCTGGGCTGCAGCCCCGAACAGGGCACCCCCAGCTTCGACCAGCAAGCCACGCTCTACCGTCCAGAGAGCTTCGCACGGCTGCAGGCCATGGTCGCGCGCGCACTGGCCAGCGGTGAGCCCTATGCGCTGGACCTGGCCTACGTGCGGCCGGACGGCGCGACCGGATGGGTGGAAGCCCGCGGTGAGTGCGTTCGAGCTGCGCAGGGCATGGTGCTGGGTTTGCAAGGGACCGTGCAGGACATCACCGCGCGCCACCTGGCCGATCAAAAGCTGGCCGCCCAGTCCGCCGAACTGCAACGCTCCAACGAAGAGCTGGAACGGTTTGCCTATGTCGCCTCGCATGACCTGCAAGAGCCGCTGCGCATGGTCAGCTCGTATGGCGAGCTGCTGACACGCCGGCACCTGGCCGACCTGAAGCCCGAAGCACAGGAGTTCGTGGCCTACATGGTCGACGGCGGCCAGCGCGCCCAGGCCCTGATCCGTGACCTGCTCAGCCTGGCCCGGCTGGACAGCCAGGCCATGCCCTGGCGGCCGGTGTCGCTGCAGCAAACCCTGTCCGACGTGCTGCGCCCGCTGCAGCTGAAGATTCAGCAAACCGGCGCCCAGATCAGCCACGACCCGCTGCCCACCGTGATGGGCGACGCGGCGCAGCTGGGCCAGCTGCTGGCCAACCTGGTGGGCAACGCGCTGAAGTTCTGTGGCCAGGCGGCACCCCAGGTGCATGTGGCTGCCCAGCGCGAAGGCTCTGGCTGGCGCATCAGCGTGCGTGACAACGGCATCGGCATCGAACCGCGCCACTTCGAACGCATCTTCCAGATGTTTCAACGCCTGCACCTGCGCGCCGACTACGAAGGCACTGGCATCGGCCTGGCGATCTGCAAAAAAGTGGTCGAGCGCCATGGTGGACAGATGGGCGTGGCGTCGGTCCCGGGCCAGGGCAGCACCTTCTTTTTCACGCTGCCCGACCCGGTGCAGAACACGTCCGGCAACGCCTTGATCGGCGCCTCAACCCGCGCGGCAACTTGACCATGGAAATCCTGCTGATCGAAGACAACCCGGCCGACGCACGGCTGGTTCAAGAAGCGCTGGCTGACGGCGACGTCCAGGCCCGGCTGCGTTGGCTGGCCTCGGGCGAAGAGGCCCTGAACTACCTGCGCCACAACGGCGAGTACGCCAACACCAGGACGTCGCCCGACCTGGTGCTGCTCGACCTGAACCTGCCCGGGCTGAACGGGCACGAGGTGCTGGCTGCGATCAAGAGTGACCCGGCGTTGCTGCGCCTGCCGGTGGTGGTGCTGACCTCGTCGGCCAACCCCACCGACGTGCAGGCGGCCTACGGCCTGCACGCCAACGCCTACCTGATCAAACCGCTGGACTACAGCGACTTCCTGGCGCTGGTGGCCCAGATTCGAAGCTACTGGCTCAGTGCCGTGCTGCTGCCCAGCAGGGCCACCTGATGGCCACCGCCAGCCACATGGGTTCGAAGACGCCAACACCCCACCGGGTCCAGGCCAAACACACCCCATGAACATCTATCGGCGCAAGGGCACCTTGGCAACCGGCCTGCTGGCCCTGGGCCTGCTGCTCAGTGGGCTGCTGGCCCAGCACCAGGCCGGCTTGAACCGCACGCGTGTGCAACAGGCCCTGGCCGACCAGGGCGTGGCCGTGGAAAGCAAACTGCGCCAGCGCATCGCCTCTTACGAATATGGCCTGCGCGGCGCGCGCGGGGTGGTGGTGGTCAGCGATGCGGCCCTCAGCCGCAGCCTGTTCAGGCGCTATGCCCAGAGCCGGGATGTCGACCAGGAATTCCCCGGCGCGCGGGGCTTTGGCTTCATCCGCCGCGTGCCGGCCGATGGCATCCAGGCCTTTTTGGCGCGCGCCCAGGCCGATGGTGCGCCCGACTTTGCCGTTCGGCAGCTGGCGCCCACCGAAGGCGAACGGTTTGTCATCCAGTACATCGAACCGATCGAGCGCAACCGCGCTGCGGTGGGGCTGGACGTGCGCTCCGAAGCCAACCGCCGCCAGGCCGCCGAAACCGCGATGCGGACCGGTAAGGCCACGCTGACGGGCCCCATCACGCTGGTGCAAAAAACCACCGCACCGCAGCGCTCTTTGCTGTTCATGCTGCCGGTCTATCAGCCCGGCCGACCCACCACGACAGAGGCCGAGCGCGTCGCGGCTTGTGTGGGCTGGACCTATGCGCCGCTGTCGCTGGCGGAAGTGCTGACCGACTTCACCTTGACGGCGCAAGGGCTGGGCCTGACCTTGAAGGACCTGACGCAATCCGCGGCGGGGGAGGTGTTCTTCGACGCCTTCAGTTCCAAAGATGCCGTCAGCGAGTTTGCCGTCTCGCGCTCGATCGAACACTTCGGCCGCCGCTGGCAGCTCGACATCCACGCCCAGGCCGCGTTCATCAGCGAACTGCAGTTGGTGGCGCCGTCGACGATTCTTGCGCTGGGCGCGGTCGCCTCCGCGCTGCTGGCCGGCCTTTTGGCGCTGACCCTGCTGGGGCTTGAACGCAAGCAGGCCCAGGCCGCGCTGCAGCGCGATGCCACCGAGCGCCAATTCGAACTGGCGCGCGTCGGCCGCAGCAGCGCCGCTCTGGCCGAAGCCCAGCGCCTGGGTCGCATCGGCAGCTGGTCCTGGCAGGTCCAGGGTGATGTGGTGACCTGGTCTGACGAGCTGTTTCGCATCTACGGCTGCGATCCCCGCCTGGGTCCGCTGAACTACATCGACCAGGCGCGGCTTTACCGCCCGGACAGCTTTGCGCTGTTGCGCAACAAGGTGGCGAACGCGCTCGCCACCGGTACACCCTTTGTGCTGGAGCTGGCCTGCGTGCGGCCCGATGGCAGCACCGCCTGGCTCGAATCGCGAGGCGAGTGCGTGCGCGACGCCGCAGGGCGGATCACGGGTCTGCAAGGAACGGTGCAGGACATCACCGCGCGCTACCTGGTCGACCAAAGGCTGGCCGCCCAATCCGCCGAACTGCAGCGCAGCAACGAAGAGTTGGAACGTTTTGCCTACGTGGCCTCGCACGACCTGCAAGAACCGCTGCGCATGGTGGCGTCTTACGGTCAGCTGCTGACGCGCCGACACCTGGCCGACTTGAAGCCCGAAGCCCGGGAGTTCGTGGCCTACATGGTCGACGGCGGTCAACGTGCACAGGCCTTGATCCGCGACCTGCTCAGCCTGGCCCGGTTGGACAGCCGAGCCCAGCCCATGGCCATGGTGTCGTTGGAAGACACGCTGGCCGGGGTGCTGCGGCCTTTGCGGCTGCACATCCAGCAGTCGGGTGCCCAGTTCAGCCACGACCCGCTGCCCACGGTGCTGGGCGACGCGGCGCATCTGGGCCAGCTGCTGGCCAACCTGCTGGGCAATGCATTGAAGTTTTGCGGCCCGGCAGCGCCCCAGGTGCATGTGGCTGCCGTGCGCGAAGGCTCTGGCTGGCGCATCAGCGTGCGCGACAACGGCATCGGCATCGAACCGCGTTACTTCGAACGCATCTTCCAGATGTTCCAACGCTTGCACCTGCGCACCGAGTTTGAGGGCACGGGCATTGGCCTGGCCATCTGCAAGAAGGTGGTCGAGCGCCACGGCGGGCAGATCGGTGTGGCGTCGGTACCGGGCCAGGGCAGCACCTTCTTTTTCACGCTGCCCGACGACAAGCTGGCGCCGGTGGGCCAGATCCACCACCACGCGCTGACCACCGGCCTGCTGCCCGAGCGGGCGGTGTGACCACGGCCATCACCGGAACATCACCATGCAAAGCGCCGAACTGCCCGCCGATGAAGTGGAGCGACTGCGCTCCTTGCACGCCCTGGATGTACTGGACTCGGCCCACGAACGGGAATTCGACGCCCTGGTCAAGGCCGCGGCCCTGGCCTGCGGTGTGCCCATTTCGCTGGTCAGCCTGGTCGACGCCCATCGGCAATGGTTCAAGGCCAGCACCGGCCTGCCCGGCGTTGAACAGACACCCCGCGATGTCGCTTTCTGCGCCCACGCCATTTTGGACAACGGCATTTTTGAGGTGCCCGACGCCACAGCAGACCCCCGCTTTGCAGACAACCCGCTGGTCAGCGAAGCCCCCGACATCCGCTTCTACGCCGGCGCCACGCTGCGCTTGAGCGACGGCGCCCACGTTGGCACGCTGTGCGTGATCGACCGTGTTCCACGGCAGCTGACACCGGTCCAGCGCGAACTGCTCAGCCACCTGGCCAGCGCCACCGTGGCAGCGCTGGAGTCGCGGCGAAAAGCGCGTGACGCTGTGCTGAGCGAAGCGCGGTTTCGCGCGCTCAGTGATTCGTCCCCGCTCGGCGTTTTTGCCACCGACGCCCAGGGCGCCTGCACCTACACCAACGCGCGCTGGCAGGCCATCTATGGCATGCCCTTGGCCCAAAGCCTGGGGCACGGCTGGGCCGCCGCCCTGCACCCGGACGACCGCGACGCCGTGTTGGCGGAGTGGGCGCGCACCGCTGCCCTGCAGCGGGATTTCGACATGGCGTTTCGGGTTCGTCACGACGACGGCGTCACGCTGGCGGTGCACTGCCTGGCCCGCCCGGTGCAAGGGCCCGACGGTTCGCCCAGTGGCCACGTCGGCACGGTGGAAGACATTTCCGAGCGCCAGCAGCAAGAACTGGAACTGCGCCGCCAGCAAGAACTGCTCAGCCAGACCGGACGGCTGGCGCGGGTGGGTGGCTGGGAACTGGACGTGGCGACCAGGCAGCTGCGCTGGTCCGATGAAGTTTGCCGGCTGCACGGTTTGCCGCTGGGCTATCAGCCTGATCTGGCCAGTGCCATCAACTTCCATGCGCCGCAGGCGCGCCCTTTGATCGCCGATGCCGTTGAACGGGCGATGACCCAGGGCCAGGCCTGGGATCTGGAGTTGCCTTTGCTGCGCGCCGATGGCAGCCAGACCTGGGTCCACAGCGTGGGCCAGGTGGAGTGCGTGGGCGATCAGCCGACACGGATCCTGGGGGTCGTTCAGGACATCTCGGACCGTCACGCCATGCAGGTCGTGCTGGACCACAAGACGGCCGAACTGAAGCGGTCGAACGAAGAGCTGGAACGCTTTGCCTACATCACCTCACACGACCTGCAAGAGCCGCTGCGCATGGTGACGTCCTACGGTCAGCTGCTGACACGCCGACACCTGGCCGACCTGAAGCCCGAAGCGCAGGAGTTCGTGGCCTACATGGTCGACGGCGGCCAGCGCGCGCAAGCGTTGATTCGTGATCTGCTCAGCCTGGCCCGGCTGGACAGCCGCGCCAAGCCCTGGACGCCGGTGTCGTTGGAAGACACGCTGGCCGAGGTGCTGCGCCCTTTGCGACAGCGCATCCAGCAGACCGGCGCGCAGGTCAGCCACGACCCGCTGCCCAACGTGGTGGGCGACGCGGCGCAGCTGCGGCAGCTGCTGGCCAACCTGCTGGGCAATGCGCTGAAGTTCTGCGGCCCGGCAGCGCCCCAGGTGCATGTGGCTGCCGTGCGCGAAGGCTCGGGCTGGCGCGTCAGCGTGCGTGACAACGGTATCGGCATCGAACCGCGTTACTTCGAACGCATCTTCCAGATGTTCCAACGCCTGCACCTGCGCACCGAGTTTGAGGGCACCGGCATTGGCCTGGCCATCTGCAAGAAGGTGGTCGAGCGCCACGGCGGGCACATGGGCGTGGCGTCGGTACCGGGCCAGGGCAGCACCTTCCTTTTTCACGCTGCCCGATCACGCCTTGGGCGCGCCGGCCGACGCGCCGCGGGTGCCAGTGGCGTTGGTGGGCCAGATCCGCGCCGCGGGCGCAGTGCCATGCTGTTGGCCAGCGCAGCGGCGCGTGGCCCCTGACAGGCCAGCTTCCAGTCCATCTGCCTCAATCGCTGAGCGGCCTGCGGCCGATCAAAGCCCAACCGGCTGAACCGACGGAGTACCCACCATGGTCGATCCTGCACAAAACACAGCCCTGGCTGCCCCGGCCTACATCCTGCTGGTCGAAGACAACCCAGGCGATGCACGCCTGACCCAGGCTCTTTTGGAAGACGGCGCCAGCGCGGTGTCTACCTTGTGCTGGGTGCAGTCGCTGGAAGACGCCGTTCGGATGCTGGAAACAAAGCCCGGTTGCGAAGTGGTGCTGCTCGACCTGGGGCTGCCGGACGGCCAAGGCCTGGCCACCTTGCAGACCATCCGCCCCTACGCGTCAGAGTCGGCCATCGTGGTGCTGACCGGAGACCACGACGAGGCGGTGGGCCTCAAGGCGGTGGTCGATGGCGCGCAGGACTTTCTGGTCAAAGGCAGTTTCGACGGTGGGCTGCTGCGTCGCTGCATCGGATTTGCCGGCCACCGCAAACGCGCCGAACGGGCCCTGCTGCAACGCGCCTTGCACGACGAACTGACAGGCCTGCCGCGCCGGGCGCTGCTGATGGACCGTCTGCAAGAGGCCATCAAGCGCTCTCAGCGCGGGCATTCGGAAGGCGCCTTGCTGTTCATCGACCTGGACCGGTTCAAACACACCAACGACACCTTTGGCCATGCCGCGGGCGACGCCGTGCTGTGTGCGGTGGCCGACCGGCTGCGTGCGGCGATTCGGGAAAGCGACACCGCGGCGCGCATCGGCGGCGACGAGTTTGTGGTGCTGCTGCCCACCGTGCACGCCACCGAAGACGCCATGCTGGTGGCCCACAAACTGTTGGAGGTGCTGGCGCAGCCGCTGCAACACGGCCAGATGCAGTTGGCCGTTTCCGTCAGCATCGGCGTGGCCGAGTTTCACGGCACCGAAGTCGCAGCGCAGGAACTGATGAGCCGTGCCGACGCCGCCATGTACGAAGCCAAGGCGTCGGGCCGGGGCACCGTGCGGCGGCTGTAGACGACGTTGCTGGCCAACGGGTTGGGTGGGCTGCGCGGGCTCAGCGGGCGCGCGCCAGCCGCTCGCCAGTCCAGGCGCTCAACCTTCGTCGCGCGCCAGCCGTTCGCTTTTCCAGTACACGTCATCGCCACCCAGCCCGTCCAGATTGGCCCGGTTGAGCACGCGCGCCAGCACAAACATCAGGTCTGACAGCCGGTTGAGGTACTGGCGCGGCGCTTCGTTGACGGCTTCCGACGCCGCCAAGGCCACCACCGCGCGCTCGGCGCGGCGGGCCACGGTGCGGCTGACGTGCGCCAAAGCCGCGCTGCGAGTGCCGGCAGGCAGGATGAATTCTTTCAGCCGGGGCAGCTGCGCGTTGTAGTGCGCCAAGGCCTCGTCCAGCCGCAGCACCGCGTCGGCCTTGAGCAGTTGATAGCCGGGAATCGACAGCTCGCCGCCCAGGTTGAACAGCTCGTGCTGGATCACCACCAGCAGTTCGCGCACATCGGCCGGCAAGGGTTCAGCCAACAGCACACCCAAGCCCGAGTTGAGCTCGTCGACGTCGCCCATGGCGGCCACACGCAGGTGGCTTTTGGGTACGCGGGTGCCGTCACCCAGGCCGGTGGTGCCGTCGTCTCCGGTGCGGGTGGCAATCTGGGTCAAGCGGTTGGACATGGTGGGGCCGGCTAGGAGTAAGCGCCGATTTTGACAGCCTGGTTCAATCCGGGCGCAGCGCCTGAGAAAGGCCATCGCGGCTGCAGTCCGACGCTGCAACGTTGCGTGACCATCCCGCCATCCCGCCATCTCGCCCACCCACCCGCCAAGGCCGGATTGACCTAGCATGCAGGCCAACGCGCTTGCCGCAGAAAGACGCCCCATGAACGCCCCGTTGCCCAACCACGTGCTGCCCCAAGCCCAACTGCGCCCCATGCCCGGCACCATGCTGCAGGCGTTGAAAGACCACTTTGGCGGGCGCTGCAGCACCGCCCTGGCCGTGCGCGAGCAGCACGGCCGCGGTGAAAGTGTCTACGACGCGGCGCCGCCCGAGGCGGTGGTGTTCTGCGAAAGCAACGACGACGTGGTCTGGGTCGTCAAGCTGGCCCACCAGCACGTGGTGCCGGTCATTCCCTACGGCACCGGCAGTTCGCTGGAAGGCCACCTGCTGGCCGTGCAGGGCGGTGTCAGCGTGGACGTGTCGCGCATGGACAAGGTCTTGAGCATCAACGCCGAGGACCTGACGGTCACGGTGCAGGCCGGCGTCACGCGTGAGCAGCTCAACCGCGAGATCAAGGACACCGGCCTGTTCTTCCCCATCGACCCCGGCGCCAACGCGTCGCTGGGCGGCATGGCCGCCACCCGCGCCAGCGGCACCAACGCCGTGCGCTACGGCACCATGCGTGAAAACGTGCTGGGCCTGACGGTCGTCACCGCGCAGGGCGAGCTCATCCACACCGGCACCCGGGCCAAAAAAAGCAGCGCGGGTTACGACCTGACGCGCCTGATGGTGGGCAGCGAGGGCACGCTGGGCGTGATGACCGAGGTCACGCTGCGCTTGTTTCCGCTGCCCGAAGCGGTGACCGCTGCGGTGTGCAACTTTGCCAGCGTCGACGCCGCCGTGCAGACCACCATCCAGATCATCCAGATGGGCGTGCCGATTGCGCGCTGCGAGTTGCTGGACGCCAACGCC
>JANMHH010000031.1:0-4708 GCA_031375065.1 Rubrivivax sp.
TTCCTGGCGCAACCAGGCGCAGTCCAGGCGCCCGTACAAACTGCGGCCGGCAAAGTTGTTGCTGCCCACATAGCGCAGGTCATGCGGCACACCCTGCAGCTGGCTGAGGTGGCAGAAGTGGGCGCTGGCGGCGATGTCTTCAACGCGAATCATCGGGGTTCTTGTCAGAAAGACGGGCAGTGCCTGGCTGGTCGGCCAAGCCGGGGCGGCCGATGATAGCGGCGCGGTATGGCGTGGGTGGACAGGGGCGCCATCCAGCGCCCACTGCAACTGCTGGCCGATGGCTTGCACGCCAGGCCCCGAAAGTCGTGAGCCCGCACGGTTTCAAGCCTTGCGTCGTGCCTCAACCGTTCTCAGTGCTCCTTTCGACATGTCAGCGCAGGCGCAGGGCCCCAACGGCAGCCTCTGTGCGGGTCTGTCTCAAGTCCGGTGGCACCGCGTCATCGCGCAGCAGCGCCGCGCAGAAGCGGCCCACGGCGGGTGAGCTCTGAATGCCATAACCGCCCAGTGCAGCGGCCCAGAAGAAGCCCGCAACGCCCGGCTCGAAGCCCAGCACAGGTTCACCGTCGGCGACAAAACAGCGCAGCCCGGCCCAGGTTCGCTGGGGCCGGCGGATGGCCAGTGTGGTGGCTTGCTTGATGTTGTGGATGCCCAAGGCGACGTCCAGTTCTTCGGCCACCACGTCGTGCGGGCGGTCGGGATCGGCGTTGGCCGGTGAGCCCAGCAGCAGGCCGGCGTCGGGCTTGAAGTACCAGCTCTCGTCGATGGCCACCACGGCGGGCCATCGTTCACACCGCATGCCGTCGGGTGGGTGGAACGTGAATGCCGAACGGCGGCGCGGCTCGATGCCGATGGGCGCTGCGCCGGCCAAGGCAGCCACCCGGTCAACCCAGGCGCCGGCCGCGTTGACGATCTGCGCGGTTTGAAAGACCTGGCCGCTGTGCGTGGTCACCTGCCACACGCTGCCCCGCCGTTGGATGCCCGCCACGGCGGCGTTGAAGACCACCTGCGCGCCCAGCGCACGCGCGCCGCGCAGGTAGGCTTGCAGCAGTGTGTCCACATCGATGTCGAAGGCGTCCGGGTCGTAGACCGCCACCGCCGACGCTTCGGCCCGCAACACCGGCACCATCGCGCGCACGGCGTCACCTTCGAGCCATTGCGCCTGGGCACCTTCAGCACACAAGGTTTCGAAGAAGGCACGCGCCTGCTCGCGCTGCGCTTCGCTGCCTGGCAGGAGCACACCGCGCCTGGACAGCAGCGGCGTCTGCGCAAAGCCGGCGGGTGGCTGCAGGAAAAAGGCGCGGCTGGCCCTTGTCAAGCAGCGCACCGCGGGTGGGCCGTAGGACTCGGTGAACAGCGCCGCCGAGCGGCCGGTGGTGTGGTAACCGGCTACAGCCTCGCCTTCCAGCACCAGCACCCGCTGTGCTGAGGCGGCGTGAAAGGCGATGCTGGCGCCGACGATGCCGGCGCCGATGACGAGGGTGTCGAAGTCGGGGCTGGGTGAAGTCACTGAAACGCCTTCGGGCTGTTCACCACGGGGTTCGCCTTGCGGACGACCCGGCGGGTGCAGGGGCTGGGCAGCACACGCCGAGGCAGCACACGCCGGGGCCGCAGCATCATGCGGCCCACGGGTCCGGCACCCGTGGCCAGAAGTTGGAAGATCGACGCTCGTACACCATGTTCTCCAGGTCGCTGCGCAGCAGGCCCGGGGTGTCGGCGTAGAACACCCGGCTGGCGATAGGCGCAAAGTCGGCATGGAAATGCTGCGAGCTCTTGACGACGATGGCGCGCTTGGCCTCCAGGTCCACGCCCAGACCGGTGAAGATGTCGCGGCCAAAGACCTGCTGGCGCTGGCCGATGATCACCAGGTCCAGCCTGTTGTCGGTGCTGACCCAGGCCGCTTCGCCGCATTCAGCCTGGTGCTGGCCAAATTGCTGCACATGGCGCTCGCGCACCGCGCGCACCGTCACGCGCAGGTCCACCGGCGGGCCCGACAGTGGCCCGCACTTGCCGCCCAGGCGCAGGTCAAAGGTGGCACCCACGCCAGCGTCGCGACAGCAGGCCAGCGCGCCCAGATCCCAGAACGCGCCGAGCGCCACATTGCCCACGCCGCGTTCCAGCAGCGCTTGCAGCACAAAGGTGCTGTCGCCCATGGCGCCACCGCCAGGGTTGTCGGCGCGGTCGGCGATCACCACGGGTCGGCCACTGGGCAAGGCCAGCATCTGGTCGAGCACGTCGTGCAGCGGGCAAACCGGTGGCCGCGTTTGCTCGCGCAGGGCCCAGACCTCGCGGCCCAGTTGCTCGGCCAGCGCAGCGGCGCCGGCTTCGTCGCCGTCGGTGATGACCCACACCCTGGCGCCGTTGTCGGGCACGTCGCCATAAGGAAAGCCATGGCCAAAGCTGACGCTGAGCACACCGCCCTGGCCTTCCAGCCCCTGCATGCGTTGGACGAAGCCGATCATCGGTTCACGCGTGGTGTGCCAGAAGCTGACCATGCGGCAGTCCCAGGCGGCCGTGACCGGGCGGATGCGACCCTCAGCTGCGGCCAGCGTCAAGCGCCACACTTCTTCCAGCCGCTCCACCGTGTCGGTGTGCGGGTAGGCCTTGTAGGCGATCAACACGGTGGCGCCTTGCAGCATCGCTGCGCTGGTGTGGCAATGCAGGTCCAGCTCCACGCCGATCGGCACGGCTGGCCCGACGATGGCGCGCACACGGGTGATCAGATCACCTTCGCAGTCGTCGCAACCTTCGGCCACCATCGCGCCGTGCAGCAGCAGGATCACCGCCTGCACCGGCATGGCCGCGCGCAGATCGGCCAGCAATTCGTCGCGCAGCGATTCCCACACCGCTTGCACGGTGCGGCCCAGTGGCTGCGCATGGGCCATCAGGCCTTCGATCAGTTCATGCCCGCCCTCTTTGGCCAGCTCGCGCAGGCGGCGTTCGGTGGGCTGCAAGGCCAAGTCTTCGCGCGCCTGGCCGCGCCGGTGGATGCCGCCCAAGGCAAAGTGCCCCATGCCTGTGGGCAGGGTCGCAAAGGTGTTGGTCTCGGTGGCGATGCCGGCGGAAAACACCCTCATCAGGAACTCCTCGAGTCGATGTCACCGATCGACTTTACCCACACCCCTGGTGAACAGTGTGCGATCTGAAGGGCACAGAGTCTTTCGATCAGGCGCGCTCAAAGCTTGAGTTCAAGGCGCACCTGCCAGTTGACGTAGTTGGTGTTGAAACCCTGGCTGGTGGTGCGCTCCAGCGTGCCGCTGTTCAGCGGATTCGCGTTGCTGTTGACCCCGGTGGTGATGTACTCACGCGGGTCCAGGTTGGTGCCGGTCAGGCGCAAGCCGGTACTGGGGTTCACCGTCCACAGCACAAAAGCGTCCCAGACGCGCTTGGTGCTGACGCTGGTGGTCTGGTCCACGTCCAGCCGGGTGGTGTAGCCGGGCACCCAGTTGAAGGTGCCGCCCAAGGTCAAGGGCAGGCCGCGCAGGCGGTAGTCGGCGCCGATGTTGCCGGTGGCCTTGGCTTGCTGGTCCAGGCGGTTGTCGGGACCGGGCACGCTTTTGACACGGCTGGTGAAGAGGCTCAGGTTGCTGCGCATTTCCACGCGCGGGGCTTCGCTGATCAACTGGTCGAGCCGGAATTTGGCTTCCAGTTCGATGCCGCTGGTGGTGGCGTTGCCGATGTTGCGCTGGCGGCGCACGTAGCGGTTGGGCCCGCTCCACGGCACATCCTCCAGGCTGACCTGGCTGCGGATCACGTTGCTGATGTTGCGGTGGAACAGGTTCGCGCTGAGCACACCACCACCTTCCATGTAGCGCTCGATGGCCAGGTCGATGCCGGTGGCCAATTCGGGCTTGAGTGCCGGGTTGCCGGCGCTGTCGGGGAAGGCTACGGTGTTGGGGGCGCTGGTCGGGCAGGCCGGCAGGTTGGGATCGGACTGCGTACAGATCGGAAACTCGCGGTTGATGGTGGGCCGGGCGATCAGGGCACCCAAGGGTGGGTTGCGGTAGCTGCGGGTCAGGCTCATCCGCACCTGATCGCGGCTCTTGGGGTCGGGCTTCCACACCGCGTGCAAGAGCGGCGTCCAGACGCTGCTGCGGTTGGTAGGCCGCTCGCCCTGACCGGTGTCGCCGCGGGTGGTGATGCCTTCCCAGCGCAGGCCGGCGTGCACGCCCCAGTTGGGGTTCAGCTGCCACTCATCTTGCAGGTAAGCCGCCAGGCGCAGCGTGCTGGCCTGCAGGTTGTCGCCAAAGTCGGCCAGGTCGGGCTGCGAGACGCGGGTTTCATCGCGGTTGACGGCTTCGACCTCGACGCCGCCCACCAGACTGTGCTCGGCCGGGGTGGCGGCACTGGGGTTGGCGCCGGGGTTGCCGCTGGTTCCGGCCGCACTGCCGCTGCCACCTCCGGCCAGGCCGCTGGCCTTCAGGGTCAGGTTGAGCGACTTCTCGCGCGTGTTGGCCAGATCAGAAAAGCTGCGCGACGGCAGCCCACCGATGAATTCGCGGCGCTGCGTGTCGCTGACCGAGCGCCACAGGCCGCCGGTACCGTTGGTCTCCAGCCGCACGTCGCCCAGGCGCTGGCGCCACATCAGGCCCAGGCGGGCGTTGGTGAACTGGCTGTCGACCACCGTGGTGCCGGTGTCGTAAAAACGCGGCGTGATCGGCCGGCGAGTCGTCTGGTCCAAGCTGAAGTCGCTGTCACTCTGCGCTTC
>JANMHH010000041.1:0-7182 GCA_031375065.1 Rubrivivax sp.
GCCTGGCGGTGCCGCGGCCGACGCCGGGCGTTTCCAGCAGGCGAAACCAGGCCGCAAATTCTTCCGCGGTCAGCACCGCGGTGGCTCAGGGCTGAGTGAAGCGGTCGCCGGCCCGCACGGGACCCTGCGTGTTCAGGATCAGGGCGTAGGACACGCGCTCGAAGACGCGGAAGACAAACAGCAAGCCCTGGCGTTCGTCGGGCAGCCGCATGGCCGCTTTGTCGGCTGACGTGGTGTCCACGGCCGGCACACCGGCGCGCCACAGGGCCAGCACATGGCCACGTTCCATGCCGTTCTTTTCGCCGCGGTTGATCGCCACCACGTGGTTTTGCCCGGCACGCAGCCCGTCGCCGTAAACCGAGACCACTTGGCCTTCAACGGGCGACGAAGGCGGGCGCGGCACATAAGCCACCAGTTCCTGTTGCGGCACCGGCGAAAGCCGGTCGCCGACCACGGCTTCGAGTCGGGTGCTGGTGACCCTGAAGGTGGCCGGCACCAGCACGGGTTTGCCGGCGACGGTGGTGTTTTCGGCTGCGCGGGTGACCTCGGTGGTACCCACGTAGCGGCCTTCGAAGCCCAGCACTTCTGACGTGGTCGGGTCGCGCAGCGGTTTCAGTTCTCGAAACAGACGGAAGTCGCGCGCACCGGCCAGGTCACCGCGCACGTACGCGGTTTCGCCGCGCGACACCATCACCCGGCCTTCTTGGGTGGCCACGATGCGCGGCGCGCTGTCGAGCTCGTTGCCGTTGAAAACCACCGCCTCGTTCAAAAACGGGCCGATCAGGTGCAGCGGGATGCTGGCGATGGCGCCGTTGTCCAGCAGTTCACTGCGCACGCGGGGCGACAGGCGCACGGTGTTGGTGGGCGCGCTGCCGCCGCTGGCCAGGCGCAGCGTGGCGCGGCCGTTGGACTTGTCCAAAACCAGCATCTGCCCTGGGTAGATCAGGTGCGGGTTGCGGATCTGTTGCAGGTTCATGCCCCACAGCTCGGGCCAGCGCCAGGCGCTTTTCAGGAACAGACCCGATATGCCCCACAGCGTGTCGCCGGGTTGCACGGTGTGCGAGTCGGGCGCGTTCGGTGCCAGATCGGACAAAGGCACGCCGCTTTGCGCCACCCGCTGCGCGGTGTCGCGCCACTCGGGCGTGACGGGCAAACGGCTGGTCTGGGCGAGTACGGGCTGCAGCCCTGTGAGCAGGCCCATACCGGCGCCGGTCAAGGCACAGCAGCGAAGCAGGGCGCGGCGGCGTTGGAGTTCGTTGAAGCTCATCACGCTTGTGGTTCTCCGGACGGCGGGGTGGTCGATGCCAAAATGTCGACTGCTGATTCCATTTTTCAACCAACCCATGGGCTGCTTGGACAACGGACCGAGCGGTGTTGACCTCTCGGTCAAGAACACCATCAACACTGCGGCGACAATGCTCACATGGTTTCACAGATTCTGCCCGTAAACCCTTGATGCCGCAAACAAAGTAAGCCCCGCAGCCCGTGCCCGTGAGCCCCTTCACGGGCCTGCGCGTTGCGTTCGGTCCACAGCTGTTGCCAGCTGTTTCTCAACCCTTGCCCACTGCACCCCGTTGTCATGGCCCGCTTGACCATCCTGCGTTACCCCGATCCCCGCCTGCACACCGTCGCCAAACCGGTGGCGACGGTGGACGACCGCATCCGCCAGTTGGTCGACGACCTGCTGGAAACCATGTACGCCGCCGACGGCGTGGGCCTGGCGGCCACCCAGGTGGACGTGCACGAGCGCGTCATCGTGATGGACACCTCGGAGCAGCATGACCAGCCTGTGGTGCTGATCAACCCGCAGCTGACTTGGCAAAGTGAAGAGTTTGCGGTCGCTGAAGAAGGCTGCTTGTCGGTGCCGCTGGTCTTTGACCGTGTGGAACGGCATGCGCGCGTGCAGGTGCAAGCGCTGGGTCGGGATGGCGCTTTCTTCAAGATGGACGTTGAAGGTTTGGCGGCGGTTTGTGTTCAGCACGAGATGGACCACCTGATGGGCAAGGTGTTTGTCGAGTACCTCAGCCCGCTCAAGCGCGACCGCATCCGAACCAAGATGCTGAAGAAGGCCCGCGACACCGAGCGCGAGCGCTGATCGGCCGGCCATGAAGCTGGCTTTTGCCGGTACGCCCGAATTTGCCCGCGTGGCCCTGGCCGCGCTGCAGCAGGCCGGGCATGAAATCGTCCTGGTGCTGACCCAACCCGATCGGCCGGCAGGCCGTGGCCTCAAGCTGCAGGCCTCGCCGGTCAAGCAGCTGGCTTTGGACGCGGGATGGCCGGTGGCCCAACCGCGCAGTCTTCGGCTGGACGGCAAGGTCCCGCAGGACGCTGCCGCTGCACGCCAGCAACTGCAGCAGGCCGCGCCGGATCTGATGGTGGTGGCAGCTTATGGATTGATCCTGCCGGCCTGGGCGTTGGCGCTGCCACGCCTGGGTTGCCTGAACATCCACGGCTCCCTGCTGCCGCGCTGGCGCGGTGCGGCGCCCATTCACCGGGCGATCGAGGCTGGCGACACCGAAACCGGCATCACCATCATGCAGATGGATGAAGGCCTGGACACGGGCAGCATGTTGTTGTCTCAAGCCGAGCCGATTCATGCTGAAGACACCACGGCGCTGCTGCACGACCGCCTGGCCGCGCTGGGCGGGCAGCTCATCGTCAGCGCGGTGCAGCAGCTGCAGGCGGGAACCTTGCAGGCCCATCCCCAACCCGCTGACGGGGTGACCTACGCGCACAAGGTCGACAAAGCCGAAGCGGCTGTGCAATGGGCCGAACCTGCCGCGACGCTGGAGCGCCGCTTGCGGGCGTTTGACCCTTTCCCCGGCTGCAGCACCGCGTTGGGCGGAACACCCGTCAAGCTGTGGCGGGCCCGGGTGGTGCCGGGCTTGGGCCGCCCCGGCCAGGTGCTGCAAGCCCAGGGCGACCATCTGGTGGTGGCCTGCGGCCAGGACGCGCTGGCGCTGCTTGAACTGCAGTTGCCGGGCGGCAAACGGATCAGCGCCCGTGAATTCCTGCAAAAACAGACTTTGACATCGGCTTGAAGTCCCGCTCAAGCCTGGGGCTCAAGTGCCAGGCCGGCCATGCCGATAAGACGGTCTGTACCTTGGGGGTCTTGCCCTTGCACGCTACTCTTTCATCCACAGCATGGCCGCCGCAGCGTTGCTCTCACGCGCTTCGGTCCTGGCTGCTGATCGTCGCCGCACTGGCATCGCTTGGCTTGAGCGGCTGCGACATGCTGGGCATCGAGTCGGCGGCCGTGGTGGCGGCGCGCAAAGAAGCCGAGAGCAAAGCCATTGGTGCGGGCTGTCGCCATGCGGCCCGATCGGTCGAGCAGTGCTACACCCAGAACAAGAAGGCCGACAAAGCGGCCGTGTTTGCGGGGTGGAAAGAAATGAACGAGTACATGACCGAAAACAAGATCGAGGCCGTGCCCGCACCGCCAGAGCTCGCGGCCACCGCATTGGCCAGCGCAGACGAGGCTGTGCCGGACGACAAGAAGGCGCCCAAGTCGGCGGCCAAGAAGCCCTGAGCGGCGTTCTGTCGCGCCAGGCTGCACACCGTCGCGCGGAACTGGCGCACCCCCGCGGGCTGCAGCACAGTGGAGCCATTCCACCCCCGCAAGGACAACGCCCATGAACAACGCCTTTCGCCAAACGCTGCTCAGCCTGCTTGCGCCCGCGCTGCTGAGCTTGGCGCTGTTGCCTGCCACCGGCCAGGCCGCCAGCGTCACCGGTTCCGGCAAACTGGCCACCGAGACCCGCACCGTGCCCGAGTTTCAAGCCATCGGCTTGAGCGGTTCGATGGACCTGGTGGTGCGCCAGGGTGACATCCAGTCGGTCCAGGTCCAGGCCGACGACAACCTGCTGCCGCTGTTGGAAACGGTGGTCGAAAGCAGCCAGGGCGGGCCTGCCCTCAAGGTCCGGTGGAAAAAGGGTCAGAGCCTGTACACCCGATCGAAGATCCTGGTCACGGTGGTGGTGCCCAAGCTGACGGCGCTGTCGGCAGCGGGCTCGGGCGACATGTTGGTCGAAGCCTTCAACACGCCGGTCTTCAAGCTGGCGATTTCAGGCTCTGGGGACGTCAAGCTGGTCGGCATGACCACCGCAGACCTGGGCATTCAGATTTCCGGCAGTGGCGATGTGGCGGGCTCGGGCAGCGCTGCCAAGCTCAAGATCAACATTGCAGGCAGCGGGGATGTGCGCTTGGCCGAGATGAAGTCTGACGATGTCTCGGTTGCCATCGCCGGCAGCGGCGACGCTGCTGTGCAGGCGCAGAAGTCGCTGCAGGTCAGCATTGCAGGCAGTGGCGATGTCACCTACACCGGCAACCCCACCGTCAAGAGCAGCGTGGCTGGCAGTGGCAGCGTGAGCAAACGCTGATCGCGTTTTTCAAGCCCTGAGCTGGGCTTCAAGATGGGCCAGGTCAGGGCCCGCTGAGCGGCTGCAGCTGCACCGGCAACCGCCACAATGGCGCCGGTGGAAACAGCAGTTGCCCCCGCCCCCGTATGGCGCCACCCGGAGTTTGCCCGCGGCGCCCGCGAGATGTTGGGCACCGCCATCGGCATCGCAGCCTGGGGCCTGATCACCGGTGTGGCGATGGGCAAGAGCGGTTTGCCATTGCCGTTGATGGCCTTGATGTCACTGCTGGTGTTTGCCGGCAGTGCCCAGCTGGCGGTGCTGCCGCTGATGGCCAGTGGCGCACCGGTCTGGGTGGTCTGGGCCACCGCGCTGTGTGTGAACCTGCGTTTTGTCATCTTCAGCGCCGGCTGGCGGCCCTACTTCGTGGTCTACCCCTTCTGGACCCGCCTGCGGGTGGCCTACTTCACGGCCGACCTGAACTACGTGCTGTTCATGCGGCGCTTCCCAGAGCCACGGCCCGGGCCTGACCAGCTGCCCTATTTCTGGGGTGGGGTGGTGCTGAACTGGCTGGCCTGGCAAGTGCCTTCGCTGGTCGGCATTTTTCTGGCCGACGCCGTGCCCGTGCACTGGGGCATCGGGTTTGCCGGCACTTTGGCGCTGTTGGGCATTGCCTTGTCTTTGCTCAACGACAGGGCCACCGCGGTGGCCGGCGCCGTGGCGGGCTGTGCCGCCGTGGCCGCCTATGCCATGCCCTTCAAGCTCAACATCGTGGTCGCCATTGCCGCTGCGGTGGCCATGGGCTTGCTGATGGACCACCGCCCGCCGTCGCGCGCGGCGACGCCTTTGGACGACAAGACATGAGCGCGCCGGGCCGCACCCAAGGGCTCATCCCGAAGCGCGCAGCGCGCAGGGTGATCAAGTGACCGTCATGAGCACCACAGAAGGGCTGATCGCCGTCGTCGGCCTGACCCTGCTGACGGTGGTGACGCGGGGTTTCTTCTTCCTGAGCAAGCGTGAGATCCCGTTCCCGGTCTGGCTCAGCCAAGGCCTGCGCTATGCGCCCTTGGCGGCGTTGGCGGCTGTGGTGGTGCCCGAGGTGGTGCTGCTGCAAGGCCAGTTGATCGACACCTGGAAAGACGCCCGCCTGTTTGCGGTGGTCGCCGCAGGCGCCTACTTCGCCTGGCGCCGGGGCATCCTGGGCACCATCCTGTGCGGCATGGCGGTGTTGCTGCCCTTGAAGCTGGGCCTGGGCTGGTGAGTTGCATCCTTAGAATTCCCACGCACACCGAACGATTTGAAGGACTCGATCCATGAACGTGCTTCGCTTCAGCGACTTGATTTCCAAAGGCCTGGTGGCCGGGCAGCGGGTCTTCATCCGCGCCGACCTCAACGTGCCGCAGGACGACAGCGGGCGCATCACCGAAGACACCCGCATTCGCGCCAGCGTGCCCTGCATCCGCATGGCGCTGGACGCGGGTGCGGCCGTGATGGTCACGTCGCACCTGGGGCGGCCCACGGAGGGCGAGTTCAAGCCGGCCGATTCGTTGGCGCCGGTGGCCGCACGGCTGTCAGAGCTGCTGGGCTGCGCCGTGCCCCTGAAGTCAAACTGGGTGGACGGCGTTGAAGTCGCGCCGGGCCAGGTGGTGCTGCTCGAAAACTGCCGCCTCAACCCAGGCGAAAAGAAGAACAGCGAGGAACTCAGCCGCAAGATGGCCGCGCTGTGCGACATCTTTGTGCACGACGCTTTTGGCACCGCGCACCGCGCCGAGGCCAGCACCTATGGCATCGCGCAGTTCGCCAAGATCGCCTGTGCCGGCCCGCTGCTGGCGGCCGAGATCGACGCCGTCACGCGCGCGCTGGCGGCGCCCAAGCGGCCGCTGTTGGCCATCGTCGCCGGCAGCAAGGTCAGCACCAAGCTGACCATCCTGAAGGCTTTGGCGGGCAAGGTCGACGGGCTGATCGTCGGTGGTGGCATCGCCAACACCTTCATGCTGGCCGCCGGCTTGCAGATCGGCAAAAGCCTGGCCGAGCCCGACCTGCTGGACCAGGCCAAAGCGGTGATCGCGTCGATGCAAGCCCGCGGTGCAGCGGTGCCGATTCCGCAGGACGTGGTGGTGGCCAAGACCTTCAGCGCCGACGCACCGGCCACCGTGAAAGCGGCCCAGGATGTTGCCGCCGACGACCTGATCCTGGACATCGGCCCGCAGACCACGGCCCTGCTGGCGCAGCAGATCATGGCGGCAGGCACGGTGGTGTGGAACGGCCCGGTGGGGGTGTTCGAGTTCGACGCCTTCAGCCACGGCACCGAGGGCATTGCCCGGGCCATCGCCGCCAGCAGCGCCTTCAGCATTGCCGGCGGAGGCGACACCTTGGCGGCGATCGCCAAGTACGGCATTGAAAAGGACGTGGGCTACATCAGCACCGGTGGTGGTGCTTTTCTGGAAGTCCTGGAAGGCAAGACCTTGCCGGCCTTCGAGATCCTGGCCCGGCGCGCCAACGGCTGAGCTCGACGTTGCGCTGGCGGCCAGCCCTGCGGCGCTGAGCCCCGCGCCGTAACGCGGTGGTAACTCGCGCCCGTCTGGCGCGCCCATAATCCGCCCGCCTGCTGTCCTCCCGGAGCCTGACCCATGACCCGTGCCACCAAGATCGTTGCCACCCTCGGCCCTGCGTCCAGCGACCCCGAGGTGCTGGAACGCCTGTTGCGGGCCGGTGTCGACGTGGTGCGTTTGAACTTCAGCCACGGCAAGGCGCAAGACCACACCGACCTGGCCGCCTTGGTGCGCAGCGTGGCCTTGAAGGTGGGCAAGCCGGTGGCACTGATGGC
>JANMHH010000059.1:0-1678 GCA_031375065.1 Rubrivivax sp.
CCCAGCTTCTTCACCGGCAACCTCATCAAAAGGTTCGGCGCGGTGCCGGTGATGCTGGTGGGTGCATTGCTGAACCTGATCTGCGTGGCCGTGGCGCTGAGCGGCGTGGACCTGATGCAGTTTTTGGTGGCGCTTTTTGTACTGGGCGTGGGCTGGAACTTCCTCTACACCGGCGGCAGCACGATGCTGACCCAAACCTACCGCCCAGAAGAGAAAAACCGCGCCCAGGGTGCGATGGACACCTGCGTGTTTTGGACCATGGCGCTGAGCTCGTTTTCGTCAGGGGCGCTGATCACCACGCAGGGCTGGGCCTGGTTGAACTTGGGCTCGTTGCTGCCGATCGCCTTGGTGACGGCGGCCCTGGTTTGGCTGGCGCTGCAGCAGAGGCGAGCGGCAACGGCCTGAGCCCCTCGTTAACCCGAACTATCGACTTTTCAGATAGCAGGGCGCCTGTCGATTGATGTTCACGGGGCTGGGCCGGCCACCTATCGTGCGCGCTCTGGAATCAACCCCGACTGGAGAACCCATGACGAACCGCAGCACGCGCACTTTTGCCCTGGCCGCTGTGGCCGCGGCCACCCTGCTGGCCCACACCGTGGTGTCGGCGCAGAAGGCCCCGTTGCAAAGGCTGGGTAAAGGCGAGGGCCAGGTCGACATCGTCGCCTGGGCCGGCTACATCGAGCGTGGTGCCACGATGAAGGACTTCGACTGGGTCACCGAATTCGAGAAGAAGACCAGCTGCAAGGTCAACGTCAAGACCGCCGGCACCAGCGACGAGATGGTGGCGCTGATGAACGAAGGTGGCTTTGACCTGGTCACGGCCAGCGGTGACGCCAGCACGCGCCTGATCCGCGGCAAGAAGGTGCAGCCGGTCAACATCAACCTGATCCCCAGCTACAAGACCATCGACGCGCGGCTGCAAAAGGCGCCCTGGCACTACGACAACGGCCAGCACTACGGCGTGCCCTATGTCTGGGGCTGGAACGTGCTGATGTACAACACCAAGGTCTTTGGCGACAAGCCGCCCACCAGCTGGGAGGTGGTGTTCAAGGAAATGAACCTGCCCGACGGCAAGAGCAACAAGGGCCGCGTGCAGGCCTTTGACGGCCCCATCCACATCGCCGACGCCGCGCTCTACCTGCGCCACCACAACAAGGCGTTGGGCATCGTCGACCCCTACGAGTTGAACGAAACCCAGTACAAGGCCGCGCTGGACCTGCTTCGTGGCCAGCGCAAGATCGTCGGCAAGTACTGGCACGACGCCTTTGTGCAGATCGACGACTTCACCAACGAAGGCGTGGTGGCTTCAGGCTCATGGCAGTTCCAGAGCAACATCCTGAAGAGCAAGAAGCAGCCGGTGGCCACCGTGGTACCCGTGGAAGGGGCCAGCGGCTGGGCCGACACCACCATGCTGCACATCGACGCCAAGCACCCCAACTGCGCCTACCTGTGGATGGAGCACACGCTGAG
Organism: Rubrivivax sp.; assembly: GCA_031375065.1. Taxonomy (GTDB): domain Bacteria; phylum Pseudomonadota; class Gammaproteobacteria; order Burkholderiales; family Burkholderiaceae_C; genus Rubrivivax. The sequence continues at coordinate 1,471 of JANMHH010000059.1, forward strand.
CCCCAAACTGCAGGGCGACCTGTCAGCCTGGTTTGGCGCGGTGCCCTCGGTGCCGGCCGCCTGCAAAGGCAACAAGCTGCTGGGCGACGATGGTTGCGCCCGCCAAGGCTTCAACGACTTCGACAAGATCAGCTTCTGGCGCACGCCTGTCACGCAGTGCAAGAGCCAGAACAACGCCTGCGTGCCGTATCACAAGTGGGCGTCTGAC
>JANMHH010000060.1:0-2300 GCA_031375065.1 Rubrivivax sp.
GCGCATCACCGGCAGCATGGGGTGCACGCCTTCGATCTTGTCGGTGACGATGTAGAAGTGCTCGGCCGGGTACAGCGGCACGTTGACACCGGCCAAGGCGCCAAACTGGCGCGCCCATTGGCCGGCGCAGTTGATCAGCACCTCGCAGCGAACGTCCTGCACCAGACCGCCCTGCGCGGTGCGCACGCCCGTCACACGGCCCTGCTCGGTGAGCACGCCCGTGACCTCCACATGCTCCACCACCTTGACACCGCGGTTGCGTGCGCCCTTGGCCAGGCTCATGCACAGGTCGGCCGGGTTGGCCTTGCCGTCACCGGGGATCCAGATCGCGCCATGCAGGTCGTCGGTGCGCATCACGGGGTAAAGGTCGCCGGCCTCTTTCGGTGTGATCAGCTGCACCTCCACACCAAAGCTGCGCGCCAGGGCGGCTTGTTTCTTCAACACCTGCCAGCGCTCAGCCGTGGCCGCCACGTTGACGCTGCCGCACTGCTTCCATCCCGTGGCCAGTCCGGTCTCGGCTTCCAGCGTGCTGTACAGCTCGATGCCGTACTTGCTCATGCGGGTCATGTTGCGGTTAGGCCGCATCTGGCCCACCAGTCCGGCGGCGTGCCAGGTGGTGCCGCAGGTCAGCTGGCCTTGTTCCAGCAGCAGCACGTCGCGCTCGCCTTGCAGCGCCAGGTGGTAAGCGGTGGAGCAGCCGGCAATGCCGCCACCGACGATGACGATGCGGGCTTGGCTGGGCAGGGGTAGGGTCATGGTGCCGGGCTCCGGTTGGCGAGTTTGCGGTGGCGGCGTTCTGGGGCCTGAACGGTTCAGCGTTTGATCAAGCCTTGGTCCAACAGGCTGCGCGCGGTGTCGACAATGCTCTGCTCCACCGGCCGGGTGGCCCAGCCCAACACCTGCTTGGCATGCTCGGGCGACTGGTTGCGCACCGAGCCCAGTTCGCCCACCACGGCTTTGGCCAGCGGGTTGAAGAGCGCACCAACGCGAACCATCCAGTCGGGTACGTTGCGGGTGGTGACCTTGCTGGCATCGGCACCCAGCTGCGCGCGCAGGATGTCGGCCACTTCGCGGATCTTCATGAATCGGCCACTGGCAATGAAACGTTCACCGGCCATGTTCGGCGCCTTCAGCGCCCGCACGTGCAGGTCGGCTACGTCGCGCACGTCCACCACCCCAAAGCCGATGTCGGGGCAGGCGCTCATGCGGCCGTTGAGCAGCATCTTCACCACCGACACGCTGGCCGAGTAGTCGCCGCTCCACACCGGTCCCAGCACCACCGACGGGCAGATGCTGCAGAAGACCATGGCACCACCTTCAGCCGCCATCCAATCGCGCGCAGCACGTTCGGCCACGGTCTTGCTCTGGATGTAGGGCGAGATGCCGGCCTTGGACAGATCGGTCCAGTCGGCCTCGGTGAAGTGGTGCACCCCCCGGCCGCGGCCATAGGAGATGGCGGCCACCGATGAGGTCATCACAAAACGCTGCACGCCAGCGGCTTTGGCGGCCCGCAGGGCGCGCAGCGCGCCGTCGCGGGCGGGCACGATCAGCTCGTTGGCGTCCTTGGGTATGCCCATGGGCAAGGGCGAAGCCACATGCGCCACATGGCTGCAGCCGGCCATGGCGTCCGCCCAGCCGGCGTCGCTGTTCAGATCAGCGGCAAAAAACTTCAGGCGGCTGTTGTCCACCTTCAGCAGTTCCCGCACGGCGGCCTCTTTGGCCAGGCTGCGCACCGTGGTGTGCACCATCCAGCCTTCGTTCACCAACTGGCGGATGAGGTAGCCCGCGATGTAGCCGCTTCCGCCCGAAACCAACACGGTGTTGCTCATGGGTGTTCCTGGGTGAAGTGAAAACCGGAGTATCGACGCAGCTTTCTTGCAAGGGGCGCCGGCGGCCTGGGGCCTTCTCATGCCTGCTTGAGTTCATTCACATCAATCCGGGTTGGTACGCCATGACGGCTGCCGGCGCCTTGCGGCCGCTCAGCGCGTGTTGCCGAAGTCGCACATCCGACCTGCTGCGGTCATGCGCGTCAGGGTCTGTGGCGGTCGCGTGCGCCTGGGGTGCCCTGCTGCGCTCATGTCCCCCGCCACAGTCTGCTGCGCAGCCTGCGTCTCCTCCTTTACTTCGCTCCGCAGGGCACCCCAATCGCCCGCTCAGGCACCAGCGATGGCGCGCCGATGTTGGGGCCGCTGACACGGTGGTTGGACGAGGGCAATGGGTACCGGGCGCAGCGAAGTAAAGGAGGAGCCGCAGGCTGCGCAGCAGACTGTGGCGGGGGACATGAGCGGAGCCCGGTACCC
>JANMHH010000082.1:0-11659 GCA_031375065.1 Rubrivivax sp.
GGGTACCGCGCGCATGCACTACAGCCGCCACGGCTGGCAAACCCTGGGGCTGGAACCCAGGCCCGAGGGCCTGACCCTGGACGAGGTCCGCGACCTCATCCATCCCGAAGACCTGGACCGGGTGCTGGCATCGGCTCAGACCGCCCTGCGCACGCAGCAACCGGTCGACGTGGAAGCGCGCTACCGGCATGCCGACGGCAGCTGGCGGAACCAGTTGCTGCGCCGCATCGTGATGCGCGACGAACAGGGCCAACCCACGGCCTTCCTGGGCGTGGCGCTGGACGTCACACAACGTCAGGTTGAAAGGCGCCGAGCCGACGAACTGGCGCGCCGCTTCGAGATCGCAGCGCGAGCCGCTGGGATTGGTCACTGGTTGATTGAGCCAGGCCAGCAAGCCGCGACCTGGAGCGACCAGATGCGCGAAATTTTCGGCCTGGCACCCGGCGTGGAAGTCCCCAAGCTTGGGGCATGGCTGACTCATTTTGTCCATGCCGACGACCGCGCGCTGCTCAGGCAAACCACCAGCAGCTGGCTGCAGAGCCGCGACCCCAGCATCGAACTCAACTTCCGCATCGTGCGCGGCGACGGTGAAATCCGCGAGGTCTTGACCCACTCGCAAGTCGAGCCAGGCGCCAGCGGCCCGGTGGTGTTCGGGGTGGTCATCGACCTCACCGAACGGCGGCGTGCCGAACTGGCGCTGAAGAGCGCCGAAGAACGCGTCACCTTGGCCGCTCGGGGGGCGGGCATTGGCACCTGGGAACAAGACGTGCAGAGCGGCGAAATACTCTGGGATCTGCAGATGTGGGCACTGCGCGGCCTGAAGGCCAGCGGCCATGTGATGAGTCTTGAAGCCATCTTGGACCATGTGCATCCCGACGACCGTGAGCACGCGGCCCTGCGCTTCCACCCGAGCGGTGAGGTAGGGGCCATCCAGGAACACGAGTTCCGGGTGGTCTGGCCCGACGGTCGCGTGCGCTGGTTGGCCTCGCGTTCCATCGAAACACAAGAGGCCGGCGGACGGCAGCGGCGCATCGGTGTCAATTGGGACATCACCGACAGCCGCACCGCGCAAACCGTGCGCCGGGAGCGGGAAATGGCGCTGCGCGAAAGTGCGTCCAAGTCGCAGTTCCTGGCCCGCATGAGCCATGAACTGCGCACCCCGCTGAATGCCGTGCTGGGCTTTGCCCAACTGCTGCTCGACGAAGAGCGGGGGCTGGACAGCGCCGCGGCTTCGCGCCGGCGCCGGGTCGACCACATCCGGTCTGCGGGGCAGCACCTGCTGACGCTGATCAACGACGTGCTGGACCTAGCCGGACTGGAAGGCGGGGAAGTGCGGGTCGCGTTGCAGCGCGTGGAGTTGCACACCGCCGTGCAGCAGACCGTGCTCATGTTGGGCCCGCTGCTGGCTGGCAAGCCCGTGCAGATCGAGTACGGCTCGCTGACAGCCAGCGTTCTGGCCGACGAGGTGCGCCTGCGTCAGGTCTTGCTCAACCTCTTGTCCAACGCCATCAAGTACAACCGCGCCAACGGCACGGTGCGCATCGAAGCCCAGGTACACGGTGACCGGGTGCTGCTCAGCGTGAAGGACACCGGGCGCGGACTGTCGGCCCAACAACTGCGGCACCTCTTCGAGCCCTTCAACCGCCTGGGTGCCGAGACCGCGGGCATCGAAGGCAGCGGCATTGGCCTGGCCATCGTCAAGGCCCTGGTTCAGCGCATGAGCGGGTCGATCAACGTTCGCAGCCAGGAAGGCCTGGGCACAACCGTCGAAGTGAGTCTGCCGATGGCCAGCGCGGCGCCCCCAGCGCCACTACGGGCGCCGGCCCTTGGCAGCACATCACCGCCCTTGCCCGGCGCGACCTTGGTGCATCCGCAGCGGCGCGTGGTCCTCTACATCGAAGACAACCATGTCAACGCGCTGATCATCGGTGAGCTGATGGCCCGCCGCAGCGACCTGACGCTGCACGTGGGCGTCGATGGCGCCACGGGTGTGGCCCAGGCCCAGGCCTTGAAGCCGGATCTGATCTTGCTGGACATGCAGTTGCCCGACTTCGACGGCTACGAGGTTTTGCGCCGCTTGCGGGCCGTGCCCTCGACCGCCGCCATTCCTTGCATCGCGCTGTCGGCCAATGCGATGCCCGAAGACATCAGCCGGGCACTGGACGCCGGCGTTTCGGACTACTGGACCAAACCGCTCGACTTCAAGGCCTTCATGGCCTCACTGGACGACCTGTTCGGCAAGCCGACCTGATCGCCTCAGACCGGCTCGGCCTGCAACAGCCCGCGCTTGCGCAACAGCGGCTGCACGCTGGCCTGACGGCCGCGGAACTGCTGGTAGGCCAGACCCGGCTCCACCGTGTTGCCCGAGCTGTAGATGTGCTGCAACAGACGCTGCGCCACCTGCGCATCAAACGGGCTGCCGGCCTCGACGAAGGCGTCGTAGCCGTCGGCGTCCAGCACCTCGGCCCACAGGTAGACGTAATAACCGGCGGCATAACCCGAGCTGGCAAACAGGTGCTGGAAGTGCACCAGCCGGTGGTTCAGACCGACCCCGTGCGGCAGCCCCTGGGCGCGCAGAAAGTCGGCTTCAAAGGCACACAGGTCGGCGGGCGGCTCGCTGTCGCTCAGCGAATGCACCGCCATGTCTACCATCGCGCTGGCGGTGTAGCGAACGGTCTCGTAACCCTGGTTGAACTGGCGCGCACGCTGCATGCGCTGCATCAGGTCCAGCGGAATCGGCTCGCCGGTCTGCCAGTGGCGGGCGTGGCGCTGCAGCACTTCGGGCTCGGTGATCCAGTGTTCGAAGATCTGCGACGGCAGCTCGACAAAGTCGCGCAGCACCTGGGTGCCCGACAGGCGCTTGAAGGTCACGTTGGACAACAGGCCGTGCAAGCCGTGGCCAAACTCGTGAAACAGCGTGCGCGCGTCGTCCAGCGACAGCAGCGTGGGCTCACCGGCTGCGCCTTTGGCAAAGTTGTTGTTGTTGAAGATCACCGGCAGTTCGGGCGCCTGGCCAGGCCCACCGTTGCGGCTTTGCCAGCGCAGTGCGCTCATCCAGGCCCCGCTGCGCTTGTTGGGGCGGGCAAAGTTGTCCTGCATGAAGACGCCCACCAGCGCGCCCTGCGCATTGCGAACCTCGTAAGCCCGCACATCGGGGTGGTAAACCGGCAGATCGTGGCGCGCCGTGAACGACAAACCAAACAGGCGGCCAGCGCAGTCAAACGCGGCTTCGACCACCCGTTGCAATTCAAAGTAAGGCTTGACCTCGGCGTCGTCGATGGCAAAGCGCTCGCGGCGCACTTTTTCGGCCCAATAGCGCCAGTCCCAGGGCTCGATGGGGCTCGCGTCGGCGCCATGGGCCTGGCGCAGTTCTTCCAACAAATGCTGTTCCGCCGTCACGGCCTTCAGAGCCCGTGGCCAGACCTCGCCCAGCAGCGCCTGCACAGCCTGGCGCGACTGCGCCATGGTGTCGGCCAAGGCGTGGTCGGCAAAACAGCTGCGGCCCATCAGCGCGGCTTGTTCGCGGCGCAGTCGCAGCAGATCGCGCGCCACTTCGCGGTTGTCGTGCTCACCCGGGTTTTCACCCCGGCCAATCCAGGCGGCCCAGGCCTGCTGACGCAGGTCGGCCCGTTCGGAAAAAGTCAGGAAGGGCACCACCAGCGAACGCGACAGCGTGATGACGTGGCCCGGCAGCCCACGGTCCACAGCCGCCTGCTGCGCCGAAGCGCGCACGAAGTCGGGCAATCCGGCCAGGTCGGCTTCGCCCTGCAGCGCCAACTGCCAGTTCGACTCGTCGAACAAGACGTTTTGCGCAAACCGGGTCATCAACTGGGCCTGGGCCTGCATGATCTGGGCGTAACGCTGCCGATCGGGCTCCGCCAGCTGCGCGCCCGCGCGCACGAAGTCCAGGTGCTGGCGCTCGAGCATGCGCAACTGCTCGGGGGTCAGGGCCAATTCGGCGCGCCGCTCGTGCAGTTCATGCACACGCTGGAACAGCAGGCGATCGGTGTACACGGCGCTGAAGTGGGCCGCCACCGGAGCGGCCATGGCTCGCTGCACCGCTTGCAGGGCCGGGCTGGTGGCCGACGCGGTCAAGCTGTAGAACACCGCCATCACCCGGTCCAACAGGCTGCCGCAGCGGTCGAGCGCGGCCACCGTGTTGTCGAAGTCGGGCGGGGCTGTCTGGGCCGTCAAGGCCGCCAGCTCGTCCCGGTGCTGTTTCATCGCCTGGCGCAGCGCAGGTTCGAAATGTTGCGCTTGAAACTGCCCAAAGGGTGGCAGGCCAAACGGCGTCTGCCAGGGGGCCAGCAAGGGGTTGAGGACCAAAGACGGGTCACCCGTCTCGGTGGCTGCGCTGTTCATTTGCCGCGCCGGATGGCGATTTCGTCGTCCTCGCGGTAGCGCCGGTCGGCACAGGCTGCCAGCCAGGCCTTGCGTTCCACGTCCAAGGCCGCGATGGCGTCGTTCCACTTGTTGTTGCGCTCGTTCCAGGAGGTCACCCGAGCGTCCAAAGCCACCGCCTTGGCGTTGTAGGCGCGCACCGTGTCGCCGCTGGCAACGGCCGTGATGGCGGCCCGTTCAGCTTCCAGGGCCACGCGTTCCTTTTCGATGTCTTCGCGCTCTTTGTTCAAGGCCAACTTCTTGCCTTCAAAGGCGGCGCCGCTGGGCTTGGGGTCTTCGTTGTGCAGCTTCATGCGGTCGTTCCAGCTCTGCACGCGGGCGCTGTAGTCCTTGATCTTGGCGGCGAAGGCGTCGGCCCGGACCTTCAGCGCGTCGATCGGTTCACGCTCCTGGCGCAGTTCGCCCTGAGCGGTGGTGATGTCCTTCTTTTCCTGGTCAAGCGGTGCGCGCAGCGCGTCGTGGTCGGCCATGCGGGTGCGAACCGTTTCTTCGTCCTTCAGGCACACACGAAGCTCGTCACGCGTCATCAGGGGGCCGCCCTTGCCTGAAGCCGAACCACCGCCCAGGGCCAAGGTCTTGTCCTCGGGCGCCTTGGCGGCGGCCGGTGCTGCAGCAGCTGGTTTGGCCGCCGGTTTGGCGGCCGGCTTGGCGGGCGGGGTCTGGGCCAGGGCGTGCGGCAGCAGTGCGCAGCAAGCCAGGGCGATCAGCAGGGGGGTTACCTTCATCATGGTCCTCAAACGTGGGCATGCCGGTCGGGCCAGCAAAGTGCGAATGATGCCACCCTTGCCCGGGCTGGAATGGCAATGCGCCAGGGCCCAGCCCAGCCCGACCACCACCTGTGGCACAGTGCCGGGCCTTGTGACCCCAGCACCCGACCCCATGACCTCTTGCGCCCTTTTTCACAGCCTGTCGGCCCGACAGAATCGGGCAGCCGCCTGATGGCCATCAAAGCCACCATCTACAAGGCTTCGCTGCAGATTGCCGACATGGACCGCGGCGTTTATGCCGACCATGCGCTGACCCTGGCGCTACACCCTTCCGAGACCGAAGAACGGCTGATGATGCGGCTGCTGGCCTTTGCCTTGCAGGCCCCCGCCAACAACGACGACGGCGCGCTGCTGTTTGCGCGCGGCCTGGCCGACAGCGACGAGCCCGACCTGTGGCAGCACGACCTGACCGGCCAGCTGATGCACTGGATGGAAGTCGGCCTGCCCGACGACCGGCGCCTGAGCAAGGCCTGCGGCCGAGCGCGCCGGGTCACGCTTTACACCTACGCGGTGTCAACCGCCGTGTGGTGGGCGGCCATCGAGAACAAGCTGGTGCGCCTGTCCAATCTGGCCGTGTGGCAATTGCCGGCCGAGCAAAGCCAAGCCCTGACCGGCCTGGCGCAGCGTTCCATGCAGCTGCAGTTCACCATCCAGGACGGACAGATCTGGGTCAGCGACGGCAAACAAAGCATCGAGCTGCAGCCGCAGTGCCTGAAGGCCGCCAAACCGTGAAGCATCGGTTCATGCGAAGCCTGACCCAAATCACCCTTTTGATGGCCAGCACTTGCTGCTGGACGCTTGCCATGTCCCAGACCCCCGCGCCCGCTGCCAGCCCCACGCCAGAAGACCCTTACCTGTGGCTGGAAGACGTCGACAGCGCGCGCGCGTTGACCTGGGTGCGCGAGCGCAACGCCAAGACCGAAGCGCTGCTGCAAGCCCGTCCAGGCTTCGAAGCACGCAAGCAAGCCATCCGCGAGGTGCTGGACTCCAAGGAGCAGATTCCCTACGTTTCACGCCAGGGCGCCGCTTTTTACAACCTGTGGCGAGACGCCCAAAACCCACGCGGCCTGTGGCGCCGCGCCAGCCTGGCCGAGTTTCGCAAGCCGCAGCCGGCCTGGGAAACGGTGATCGATCTGGACGCGCTGGCCAAGGCCGAGGGCGAGAACTGGGTCTGGTCGGGCGCCACCTGCCTGGGGCCCAGCTACCGCCGCTGTTTGCTGCAGCTGTCGCGCGGTGGTGCCGACGCCGTGGTGGTGCGCGAATTCGACACGGTGGACAAACGTTTTGTCGAAGGCGGCTTCACGGTCGCTGAAGCCAAGACCAGCGTGGATTGGCGCGACGCGGACACGGTCTACATTGGCAGCGACTTCGGCCCGGGCACGTTGACCGAGTCAGGCTATCCGCGCTTGATCAAGGCCTGGCGCCGCGGCCAGAAACTGGCCGAAGCCCCCACCGTCTATGAAGCCCAGGCCAAGGACGTGGCGGCCTTTGTCAGCGTGGACCGCACCCCCGGCTTTGAGCGCATCCAGTTCGGCCGCAGCATCGACTTCTACAACACCCAGCAGTTCCTGCTGGTGGACGGCAAACAGCAGCTGCTGGACAAGCCGATGGACGCGCAGCTGACCTTTTGGCGCGAACGGGTGCTGATCGATCTGCGCAGCGCCTGGACCGTGGCCGGCACCACCTGGCCACGGGGTTCGCTGCTGGTCACCGATGCGGCCGCCTACTTGAAGGGCGAACGCCAATTCACCGCGCTGTTCACGCCCACGGCAACGCGCTCGCTGGACGGCTGGACCGCCACCCGCAGCACGGTGCTGGTCAACGTGCTGGACAACGTGGCCAGCCGCCTCCAGGAATGGACGCCGGGCCCCCGAGGTTGGCATCAACGGGATGTGCAAGCGCCTTTCCCGGGCAAGCTGTCGGCCTCGGCCCTGCACGACCCGCTGTTGGCCAGCGACCCCTTGGCCGACGCCTACATGCTCAACGCCAGCGATTTCTTCAAACCCGACGCGCTGATGCTGGGCCAAGTGGGCAGCAACCAGCACCAGGTGCTGAAGTCACGCCCGGCGTTTTTCGACGCCACTGGCATGCGTGCCGAGCAGCGTTTTGCCACCAGCGCCGACGGGACCCAGGTACCTTATTTCGTGCTCTGGCCCAAGGATGCCAAGGCCGACGGCAAGAACCCAACCCTGCTTTACGGTTACGGCGGCTTCGAAGTGTCGATGACACCCTGGTATTCGGGCAGCATCGGGCGCGCCTGGACCGGCCAGGGCGGTGTCTTCGTGGTGGCCAACATCCGCGGCGGCGGTGAGTACGGCCCGGGTTGGCACCAGGCGGCCTTGCTGCAGCACAAACAGAAGAGCTACGACGACCTGGCCGCGGTGGCGCAAGACCTGATCGCCGCCAAGGTCACCAGCCCGGCCCACCTGGGCATCGAAGGCGGCAGCAATGGCGGGCTGCTGGTGGGCGCGGTGATGTTGCAGCGCCCCGAGCTCTTCAACGCGGTGGTGTGCCAGGTGCCCTTGCTGGACATGCGGCGCTACCACCGGCTGTTGGCCGGCGCCAGCTGGATGGCCGAGTACGGCAACCCCGACAAGCCCGAAGACTGGGCCTTCATCTCGCGCTACAGCCCTTACCAGAACGTCAAACCGGGCCAGAAGCTGCCCAAGGTTCTGTTTGTCACCAGCACCCGCGACGACCGCGTACACCCCGGCCACGCGCGCAAGATGGCGGCCCGCATGCTGGAACAGGGCCACGACCTGCTGTACTGGGAAAACATCGAGGGCGGCCACGGTGGCGCCGCCGACAACAGCCAGCGCGCGCAGATGCAGGCGCTGGAGTACGCCTTTTTGTGGCAGCAGCTCGGCGGCCGCTGAAAGCGGGCGCACGAGCCTTGGCAACTGCGGCATGCTGAGCTGGATCGACGAGACCCTGCCCCTGCCGCCGGCCAACAGCGCGTGGGGGCCGGACAGCGATGCGCCCGGCTTGGTTGCTGCCGGCGGGCGCCTGACGCCACAGCGCCTGCAGGAGGCCTACCGCCAGGGCATCTTCCCTTGGTACAGCGCCGGTCAGCCGGTGCTGTGGTGGAGCCCCGACCCGCGCATGGTCTTGCCCACCGCCCACTTCAAACTGTCGGCTTCGCTGCGCAAGACCCTGCGCCGCTTTTTGCGCACACCGGGCTGTGAACTGCGCATGGACAGCCACTTCCGCACCGTGATGCAGGCCTGCGCCCAAACCCCGCGCGACGGGCAGGACGGCACCTGGATCGTGCCGGCCATGGTCGAGGCCTACTGCGAATGGCACGACGCCGGCTGCGTGCACAGCCTGGAGACCTGGGTCGACGGTGAACTGATGGGTGGCCTGTACTTCGTGGCCATCGGGCGCATGTGTTTTGGCGAGTCGATGTTTTCGCGCCGCACCGATGCCTCGAAGCTGGCCTTGGCTGCCTTGGTGGCGGCCTGCCGTGTGCGCGGCGTGGCGCTGATCGACTGCCAGCAGAACACCGCCCACCTGGCCAGCCTGGGTGCCCACGAGATCACGCGACAGGCCTTCCTGACCCATGTGGAACAAGCCGTGGCCGAGCCCTTGGCCCGCGATTGGTCCTATGATGAGAACGACTGGTCCGCGCTGGGCATTTAGGCGCCGGGCCGCACGCCCTGCTGCACCCACCGCCCCGACGAATTTCGATCTCGCCGCGTGACACACCCCAAGGAACTGCCGCTTCGGTCTTTGCAGTTTTATGCAACGGCCCCCTACCCGTGCAGTTACCTGCCCGATCGGCAAGCACGCTCGCAGGTCGCCACGCCCAGCCACCTGATCCACGCCGAAACCTATTCCGGCTTGGTGGCCAACGGTTTCAGGCGCAGCGGCATGTTCACGTACCGCCCTTATTGCGACGGCTGCCGGGCCTGCGTACCGCTGCGCGTGCCGGTGGCCAGCTTTGTGCCCACCCGCAGCCAGCGCCGCGCCCAGCGCCAACATGGGCACCTGGTGTCACGCGTGCTGCGGCTGGGCTTTTCGCCCGAGCACTACCAGCTCTACCTGCGCTACCAGTCGGGCCGCCACAGCGGCGGCGGCATGGACCAGGACAGCGTCGACCAGTACACCCAGTTCCTGCTGCAAAGCCGGGTCAATTCACGCCTGGTCGAGTTTCGCGAGCCCGGCACCGACGGGCAACCCGGTGCGCTGAAGATGGTCAGCATCCTGGACGTGCTGAGCGACGGCATCTCGGCCGTGTACACCTATTACGAGCCCGAGGCCGGCACCAGCTATGGCACCTACAGCGTGCTGTGGCAGATCGAACAAACGCGCGAACTCAAGCTGCGCCACGTCTACCTGGGCTACTGGATCGAGCACAGCCCGAAGATGGCCTACAAGTCGCAGTTCGGGCCTTACCAGGTGCTGGTGGATGGCAACTGGCAAGCGCCAGCACTGCCCGGCCCCGCTGCCTTGGCCACCCTAGCGGGCCAGTGACCAAACCCCGCCGACACAGCGCGCGGTCCCGTCACCTTCCAGCTTGAGCAGGTGCGCCAACAAAGACCGGCTGGCCATGCCGTGCAGCGCAGCTGGCACGTCGTCGTACACATGGGGCAACACACCCAGCAGCGGCTGGGCACCTTGGGCCTGCAGCGCGGCCAACACCTTGGCTTCACGCCGCAGGCGGTGCGCGATCAGGCCCCGCAGGGTGTCCTGTGGGGGCGCCACCAGGAACCCATGACCTGGCGCCAACCAGTCCAGGTCCATTTCCAGCAGCGAGCGCAGGGAATCCAGGTACGCGGCCATGTCGCCATCGGGCGGGTTGATGACCACCGTGGAGCCTTGCATCACGTGGTCACCGGTGAACAGCGTCTTCTCTTCTTCAAGCAGGTAGCACAGGTGGTTGGACGCGTGGCCCGGTGTGTGCACCACACGCAGCGTGCCGCTGGTGCCGACGCTCAGCCGTTCACCATCTTCCAACTCGCGCTGCGGCGCAAAGCCGGCGTCCTGCCATTCGGCATGCAGCGCGGTGCGGCCCAGCACCGGCGCGCCGGTCAGCTGGGACAGCGCGGCCGCAGCCGGTGAGTGGTCGCGGTGGGTGTGGGTGACCAAGATGCGGGTGATGCGGCCCTGCGCAGCCGCCAGCAACGCTTGCAGGTGGCTGTCTGCCGAAGCGTCACCTGAAGCCAGCGGCTCCGGCCCCGGGTCAATCACCGTCCAATCGTCGGCATCGCCGACCAGGTAGGTGTTGGTCCCGGGGCCGGTCATCGGGCCCGGGTTGGGCGCGGTGACACGAATCACCCGCGGCGACAGGCGCACCGCACGGCCCGGCAAGAGGTCGGCATGGGCGTCACCGCGCCCCAAGGGGTCGAGCCGCGCCACTTCGGCGTAAGGCAACTCGTGGGGCAGAACCACCCGCAGGCCACGCGCACTGGCCGCCCGGCGCGGCATGATCAAGGGCACGCTGCGCAGCGCACGCGCGGCGTCCAACGCAGCGCTGGCGCTCGGGTGGCGCGCCAGGTCCTGCAGGGTCCGCTGGGTCACCGGCAACAGCTTCAAACCGCGCTCCGGCGCCAGCGCCTGCGCCGGGGTGAGCCACATCAGTTCCACCGCTTCACCCAGGTCGGCCTGGGCTTGCTGCCCCGTTGGCGCCAGCGCGATGAAGAACCGGGTGTCGAAACGTTTGGGCAGGCCAGGAGGCGTCAGCCAGTGGCTGTAGTAGGTCAGGCCCCGCAGGTCCAGCCGCAAGCTGTGCTGCTGACAGAGTTCAACCACGCCCACTTCACCGGCCTGCAGGCGGTCGCGCCACGGCTGCAGGGCCGTGAGGTCCAGGTCGCCATCGGCCAGCAGCAAGCCCACCTCTTCGAAGGTCTCCCGCACCGCGGCCACCAGGTAGTCCAGGCCACCTTGTGCCAGCCCCAGCTGCGCACTGGCCGTCGTGTCGTCGGGCCCCAGACAAAGGTGGTGGGCCAAACGGTCACGCGGGTCGAGCACACCACCCGGAAAGACCGCCGCGCCACTGCGTATATCGCCGTCACGTTCGGCGCGGCGCAGCATCAGCACCTGCAAGTCGCCCTGCCCGTCTTCGCCGTCGCGCAACAGCAGCAATGAAGCGGCAGTGCGCGCGTCGGGTGCTGGGGTGTAGTGCGGGTTCATGGCCTGGCACCCGGTCGCGGCAGCGCTGCCAACCCGTCGCAAAAGGCGGCCGGCACTGCCCGGCCCATGTCTTGGTGAAAGCGTCGGTTCATGGGTCAAGTTTGCCCGATTCGGCTGTGATGACGGGCAGCATGTTCGTCCCGCCCTGCGCACCGTGCAACAGGCCAAACAAGAACGGCGCCCCAAAGGCGCCGCTGTTTTGTACTTGAGACTCTGGCCAAACATCGCCAGATTTCTGGTGGGCGGTGCAGGGTTTGAACCTGCGACCCCTGCCGTGTGAAGGCAGTGCTCTACCGCTGAGCTAACCGCCCGGAATTGGGGGAGCCACCTGCTGGTGCCAGGCGCATTCCGGTAAGCCG
>JANMHH010000102.1:0-3304 GCA_031375065.1 Rubrivivax sp.
CGACGACGGCCCCTGGTGCAAGTTCAAGAACCCGAAGACCGGCAAGGACATCGTCGTCAAGGACAGCATCGCCGACGCTTTTTTGCAGCAGATCCTGCTGCGCCCAGCCGAGTATTCGGTGATCGCCACGCTCAACCTCAACGGCGACTACGTGTCGGACGCGCTGGCCGCCCAAGTGGGTGGCATCGGCATTGCGCCGGGCGCCAACATGAGCGACTCGATCGCCATGTTCGAAGCCACCCATGGCACCGCGCCCAAGTACGCCGGAAAGGACTACGTCAACCCCGGGTCCGAGATCCTGTCGGCCGAAATGATGCTGCGCCACATGGGCTGGGTTGAAGCGGCCGACCTGATCATCAAGTCGATGGAGCGGTCGATTGCCAGCAAGAAGGTGACCTACGACTTTGCGCGCCTGATGGACGGCGCGACCCAGGTTTCCTGCAGCGGGTTTGGGCAGGTGATGATCGACCACATGTGAGGCGGTCCCGGGACGTTTCTGGATGTCCCGGCCGCTCCCGAACAAAAACATCAGATCGTTGATTCGACTGGGGTTTTGTACTCCTGGGTGCTGCCACACCCCTCGGCGGTTCTGCCGCTGCGCCGCGATTCGGTTGCTTCGCAAGCCGGTGGTTCGTACGCCGCCGTACAGACCCGATGCGACCGCCATGGAACGATGGTTCTGTCAGGAGGAGCGCTCCGGTCCACGGGCGTCCTTCTGAACTCCAGCTGGGCCAGGTCAGCCGACGCCCGTTGCAGTTTCAACCCACCATGAAAGCACCTCGTCCATGAACTTCAGAATTGCCCTTGTTTCCGTCGCCGTCGCCAGCGCCTTCAGCTTCAGCGCCCACGCCACCACGACGGACTGGGGTGTGCACGACCCGCTCGAGGTCGCCGCGGCCATCACCCCGATCGGCACCTTCGAAGACAACTACCTGTTCAACCTGCCGACGGCCTACCTCCTGTTCAGCACCGCGGTGTCGAACAACCTGACCAACGCTTTGGGCATCCAGGGCGGCATGGTGTCCCTGTACAAGGAAGCCGGTGCCGTTGACACGGCGCTGGGCAGCTTTGCGTTCGACGGCACCACCGGAAGCACTTCGTTTGCCTACGGCGCGTTGGCGGCTGGCGACTACTACTACCTGGTCAGCGGCACCGGCACGGGCGCGATCGGCGGCTTCTACACGCTCAGCTCGTCGACCGTCACCGCAGTGCCCGAACCCCATGCCTACACCCTGATGCTGGCCGGGCTGGGCGTCGTCGGCTTCCTGGCGCGCCGCCGCAAGGGCTGAAGCAGACGCTCGAACGCGCCACCGGCTGCTGGGCCTTCGTCAATGGCCTGGTTGCGCCGACTGCTGCAGCGGGCGCTGCAGCAAGGCCAGTGCCGCGCCCATCAGCAACAGCCCTGCCGCCGCCAGCAGGCTAACGCCGATGTTGCCAAACAGATCGCCCACCAGCCCGGCGCCATAGGGGCCGGCGGTCTGGGCCACGGCAAAGACCAGCGTGAATAGGCTGATGGCGCGGCCCCAGGCACTGGGCGGCAGGTTCTGGCGCGCGAAGTGGGTCACCGCGCCCGGGGCCATGAAGACCGACAGGCCAAAGACCACGGCCGAGACCAGCAGCACGGGCCCGTTTGGCAACACCACCGGCAGTGCGGAGCCGATGGCGATGCCGATCAGGATCAAGGCCAATGGCAGGCCCGACGCATGGCGCGCCAGCACGCGCCGCCAGACAAACGGCGACAGGCAGATGCTGGTGCCCAGCACCACCCACACCAGTGCGATGAAACTGGCGCTGGCGCGCTGTTCTGTCATCCAGGCCGACAGGAAGGTCAGGTAGACGATGTAGCCCAGGCCGAAGCCTGCGTAGCCAGCCAGCTCGGGCAGCATGCGGCGCAGCGGCAGGGGCACGGCGGCGGTTTGCTGTTGGGCTTGCGCGGGCGCGTGCAACTGCGAAGCCGCCCACAGGCTCAGCGGCAGGCAGCACAGGCTGATGGCGCCGATGACGATCCAGCCCATCGGCCACGACGCCGGCCCCCAGGCCTGCAGCATCAGCGGCAGCGCTGCGCCCGCCAGCACGATGCCCAGGCCGCCACCAGTGCCAAACAGGATGGCGATGGCCAACGCGTTGCGTCGCGGATCAAGCTGGAACAACCCCGCAGCCAACGTGCCAGCGGTGGAAAACGACATCGCCCCCAGCACGCCCGCTGCGATGCGCCAAACCGTCTGCCACCACAGCGCCGCGTTCAGCCCTGTCGCCAGCAGCGCCAGTGTGGTGGTGACCAGGCCGATGGCAAACAGGCGCGTGGGCGGCGCGCGGCGGATCAGCAGCATCGTGAGCAGCGCGCCGACGACATAGCCCAGCGCGTTGGCGGTGTTCAACCAGCCGGCCTGGGCGTAGGTCCATGCCAGCTCCGCCTTCATGGAAGGCAGCAGCAAGCCATAGGCAAAGCGCGCGAAGCCGTTGGTGACGGTGACGCCCAGCGCCAGGCCGGCCAGCACCAGCCAGGGCCGCTCGATGACTGCGCTTGTCATGCAGCGGCCGGCCAGCGCCAGCGCATCACGCGGCCACCAGCGCTTCGCGCAAGAAGTCCAGCCGGTCCTGGCCGAAGAACATCTGCTGGCCAATAAAGAAGGTCGGTGCGCCAAACGCGCCGCGTGCCACCGACGCTTCGGTGCGCGCCACCAGGTCGGCCTTGACTTCGGCGTCGCCAACCAATGCCGTGAAGGCCGCGGCGTCGAAGCCGGCATTTGTCAGCACGGTTGCCAGAACACCCGGGTCGCCTAGGTTCTGGGGCGCCACCCACATCGCGTGGAAGATGGCGTCCACATAGCGTTGAAAGTCAGCCGGCTGGCGCATCAGCAGGCCGCAAGCACCGCGCATCAGCGTCAGCGTGTTGATGGGAAAGTGCGGGTTGAAAGCAAAGGGCACACCCCAGCGCCGGGCCCAGCGTGCGATGTCGTCGCCCATCCAGCGGCCCTTGGCGGGCACGCTGACCGGGCTGGCGTTTCCGGTGGCCTTGAACACGCCGCCCAGCAGCATGGGGTGCCAGACCAGCGTTGCACCCGTTTCCCGCGCGATGCGCGGCAGCTGGGTGTAGGCCAGGTAGGTGGTGGGGCTGCCGAAGTCGAAGTGGAATTCCAGGGTCTGTTTGTTCATGGTGTGCCACTCACTTGAGGTCGGGGTTGCTGGCATGGTTCCACCAGGCCAGGTCGGAATGGGCGCGCAGGTCAAGCTCGAAGGTCCAGGCCGAGCGGTGCTGGTGTGCGATGTAGAAGTAGGTGTTGGCCACTTCGGCCGGCACCAG
>JANMHH010000109.1:0-2197 GCA_031375065.1 Rubrivivax sp.
GCCGCCGACCCGAGAATGACGCGCACTTCCATGCAAAACCGGAAGTGGCCAAGGCCGAAGGGGATGAACGATTCAGACTTCTTGGGGCAGGTGCCTTCTGAAGTCAGCCCGCGAGTATAGCCCGAGTTCGGGTTTTTACGCGGGGGTCTCGAGGTGGGCGTTGTGATCGGCGCGTTGAATGCGGTGTTGCAAGGCGTCCCACACGGGCCGCAGCGCGCCAGGCAAGTCGGGCAGATCGCCCAGGTTCACGCGGCTTTCCAAAGGTGAATGAAAGTCGCTGCCGCGCGACGCCAGCAGGCCAAACTCCAGCGCCGTTTCGCCGTACTTGACCTGCTCGCTGTGGCTGTGGCTGCCGGTCATGACCTCCACACCCAAACCACCATGGGCGATGAATTCGGTGAACAGTGCGTACTCTGCGGTGGCACTGAAGCGGTAACGCGCTGGGTGAGCGATGACGGCCACGCCCTGGGCTTCACGGATCCAGCGCACCGCGTCGCCCAGCTTGGCCCAGGCGTGTGGCACGTAGCCCGGGTGGCCGGGCGTCAGGTAGCGCCTGAACACCGAGTGGGTGTCGGGGCAGACGCCGCTTTCAACCAGGAAGCGCGCAAAGTGCGTGCGCGAAATCAGGTCGGGGTTGCCGACATAGCGCAGCGCGCCTTCGAACGCGCCGGTGATGCCCGCCTGGGCCAGGCCGGCGGCCATCTGCTGGGCCCGCTGCAGCCGGCCGCCGCGCGTGGCCGCCAGCCCGGCAATAAGCGACGGGTTGTCGATGTCTACGCCAAGCCCCAGGATGTGCACCGTCTCGCCCGCAAAGCTGACCGAGATTTCGGTGCCGGTCAGGTAGTCCATGCCGAGCGCCAGCGCGGCGTCGCGGGCCCGTCGCTGCCCGGCCAGTTCGTCGTGGTCGGTCAGGGCCCAGATCTGCACACCTTGCTCGAAGGCTCGGGCGGCCACGTCTTCGGGGCTCAGGGTGCCGTCGGAAAAGTGGCTGTGGCTGTGGAGATCGACGTTGAGCAGGTGCACGCGGTGGATTGTCAACGATCGAGCCGCAACGTGCTGCCGCAGCGCGCGGCCAGGGACTCGTCGTGCGTGACCACCACAAACGCGGTGCCGTGCTCGCGGGCCAGTTCCAGCATCAGCTCGAACACGCTGGCGGCGGTGTTGCGGTCCAGGTTTCCGGTGGGCTCGTCAGCCAACACGCAGGCCGGTCGGGTGACCAAGGCGCGGGCGATGGCCACGCGCTGGCGCTCGCCACCCGAGAGCTGCGCCGGGTGGTGGGCCAGGCGCTCGCCCAAACCCACCTTGCTAAGGATCTGACGCGCCTGCTCACGCGCTTGCTGTACGGTCTGCCGCCGGATGCGCAGCGGCATGGCCACGTTGTCCAGCGCGCTGAACTCGGGCAGCAGGTGGTGAAACTGGTAGACAAAGCCCAGGTGCTGGTTGCGCCAGCGGCCCTGTTCGGTGGCGTCCAGCTCGGCCAGGTTGCGGTCCATCAGGAAGACCTGGCCCGAGGTGGGTGCTTCCAGCCCGCCCAGCAAGTGCAGCAAGGTGCTCTTGCCCGAACCCGAGGCACCCACCACCGCCAGCGTCTGGCCGGCCTCGATGGACAGGCTCACACCGCGCAGCACGCTCACGTCCAAGGCATCGTCCCCGTGGCCTTCGACGAAGCGCTTGTAAAGGTCGACCGCGCGCAACACCGTGCCGGGCTTATTCATAGCGCAAAGCCTCAGCGGGGTTGACGCGGCTGGCGCGCCAGCTGGGGTAAATGGTGGCCACGAAGGCCAGCACCAGGGAGATCACCACGACAGGCACGATGTCGCTGGCCAAGGGCTGGCTGGGCATGCGGCTGATGACGTAGATGCTGCTGGGCAGGAAGGACATGCCCAGCAGGCGTTCGATGGCCGGCACGATGACGTCGACGTTGAAGGCCACCAACAGGCCCAGGCCGCAACCGCCCAGGGTGCCCATCACGCCGGCGGCCGCGCCCTGCACCATGAAGATGCCCATCACCGACTGCGGGCTGGCGCCCAGTGTGCGCAAGATGGCGATGTCGGCGCGTTTGTCGGTCACCGTCATCACCAGCGTGCTGACCAGGTTGAAGGCGGCCACCGCCACGATCAGCGTCAGGATGATGAACATCAAGCGCTTTTCGATCTGCACCGCATCAAACCAGTTGGCGTTGGTGCGGGTCCAGTCG
>JANMHH010000134.1:0-3011 GCA_031375065.1 Rubrivivax sp.
TGCTAAGCGGCGCGCAGCTGATTCCGCAGGCCGAGCTGGACCGCATCGCCGCGAACTTTCAGGCGCCGGTCACGGCGGCGGATGCGCACACTTGCACGGTTAGCGGTGAAGTCGCGGTGGCCCCCGGTTACCAACGTTGGCTTGAACGCAACGTGCAAGGACACAAGATCGCCGGCTACCGCGCCGTCACGCTGTCGCTCAAGCGCGCAGGCCTGCCGCCGGGCGACGTGACGGCCGACCAGATGGACGGCGCCGCCGCGCTGGCCGAGCGCTTCAGCCAGGGCGAATTGCGCGTCACGCACGACCAGAACCTGCTGCTGCCCTGGGTGCATGAGTCGCAACTGCCAGCACTGTGGTTAGCGGCCAAGGCCGAAGGTTTTGCCACGCCCAACATCGGCCTGCTCACCGACATGATCGCCTGCCCCGGCGGCGACCTGTGCGCCTTGGCCAACGCGCGCAGCATCCCGATCGCCGCGGCCATCACCGAGCGTTTCGACGACCTCGACGAGCTGCACGACATCGGCGACATCGACCTGCACATCAGCGGCTGCATCAACAGCTGCGGCCACCACCACAGCGGCCACATCGGCATCCTGGGCGTCGACAAGGACGGCAGCGAGTGGTACCAGGTCACGGTGGCCGGCGCCGATGGCAGCACGCTCAGCGGGCCCGCGATGCCGGGCAAGGTCATCGGCCCGTCGTTTGCCGCCGACGAAGTGCCCGACGTCGTCGAAGCGGTGATCACCACCTACCTGCGTGAACGCCAACTGGGCGAACTGTTCATCCACACCTCACGCCGGCTGGGGCCCCTGCCCTTTCGCCAGGCCGCCGACGCCGTCCGCCGCAGCACCGCTGCCAACCTTTGACTCACGCTGAAAACCACCATGCGCTTCCTTGCCCAAACCACCGCCGCCGCTGAAGGCGCGCTGATCCTGGCCAACACCGACGACGTGCTGCAACAGGCCGACTACATCCGCGCGCACAGCACAGTGGTGCTGGACTTCCCCAAATGGACCGACGGCCGCGCCTATTCGCAAGCCGTGCTGTTGCGCGGCCGGCTGAAGTACCGAGGTGAAATCCGCGCCACCGGCGAGGTGTTGGTGGACATGCTGCCGCTGCTGCAACGCTGCGGCTTCGATGCGGTTCAACTGCGCGCCGACCAAAGCGTGGAATCGGCCCAGCGCGCGATGGGCTTTTTCAAAGTCCATTACCAGACGGTGCCGCCGGAGCGCGTGGCGCACCCGCTGGCGGCCTGAACCCTCGCAACCTGTTCAGAGGTGAACGAATGATGGCGCAGCGCCAGGGCTTGCCGGTGAGCCGAGCCGTCCAGCTCAACGCACGGCACACACCGGGCTTTGAGCAGCGGGTGGCCCAGACCTTGTCACGCCTGCAGCAACTTGCTGCGGCCCACCCTGGCCGCGTGGTGCTGACCACCAGCCTGGGCGCCGAGGACATGGTGCTGACCGACTTGATCGCCCGCCATCAGTTGCCCATTGCGCTGGCGACGCTGGACACCGGCCGGTTGCACGAGCAAACGCTGGCTTTGATCGCCGTGCTGGAAGCGCACTACGACGTTGCCGTTGAACGCTGGCAACCGCAGCCAGCGCCAGTGCTGCAGTTCGTGCGCACCCATGGCGACCTGGCCATGCGCGAAAGCCTCACGTTGCGCAAGGCCTGCTGCCAGATCCGCAAGCTGGAACCGCTGGCCAGGCTGTTGAACGGCCGCACGGCCTGGGTGACCGGGCTGCGCCGCGAGCAGAGCGGTGCCCGCGCCGAGGTGCCGTTTGAGGACACCGACGCCGACGGCCGCATCAAGCTCAATGCCCTGGCCGACTGGTCCTGGCAAGACGTCTGGCACTACATCGCCAGCCACGCCGTGCCCTACAACGCGCTGCACGACGAGTTTTTCCCCAGCATCGGTTGTGAGCCCTGCACACGCGCCGTGGCGCAGGGCGAAGACTTTCGCGCCGGTCGCTGGTGGTGGGAAAACGAAGCCGCCAAAGAGTGCGGCTTGCATGTGCCTCCATCCGCCCAAGCCGCCACCGTTACACCGCAGGAAACGCGCCCATGAACGCCCCCACCGCCATCCAACACCTGCTGCCCGGACTGGACCACCAGCACCTGGACGCGCTGGAAGAAGAAGCCATCTTCATCTTGCGCGAAGTGGCCGCCGCCTTCGAGCGGCCAGCGCTGCTGTTCAGTGGCGGCAAAGACTCCTGCGTGGTCTTGCGCCTGGCTGAAAAGGCCTTCAAGAAGCATATCAGCGGGCAAGACTTCAGCGGCAAGCTGCCCTTCCCCTTGCTGCACGTGGACACCGGCCACAACTTTCCCGAAGTGATCGAGTTTCGCGACCAGCGCGTGGCCCAGATGGGCGAACGCCTGGTGGTGGGCAGCGTTGAAGACTGCATCCAGCGTGGCACTGTGCGCCTGGCCAGCCCGCTGGAGTCGCGCAACGGGCACCAGACCGTGGCGCTGCTGGAAGCCATCGAAGCCCACCGCTTTGACTGCCTGATCGGCGGCGCCCGGCGCGACGAAGAAAAGGCCCGCGCCAAAGAGCGCATCTTCAGCCACCGCGACAGCTTCGGACAGTGGCAGCCCAAGGAGCAGCGCCCCGAGCTGTGGACGCTGTTCAACACCCGCATCCGCCCCGGTGAGCACTTTCGCGCATTTCCGATCAGCAACTGGACAGAGTTGGACGTGTGGCTTTACCTGGCGCGCGAAGCCATTCCCTTGCCCAGCCTTTACTACAGCCACCCGCGCGACGTGGTGCGCAAGAAGGGCTTGTTGGTGCCCGTCACCGACGTCACGCCGCCCCAGGTTGGCGACCTGGTTGAAACCCTGCCAGTGCGCTTTCGCACCGTGGGCGACATGACCTGCACCTGCCCGGTGGAGAGCGATGCGGCCACGGCCGTGGACATCGTCGCCGAAACACTGACCGTCACCGTCAGCGAACGCGGTGCCACGCGCATGGACGACCGCACCTCTGATTCTTCGATGGAGCGGCGCAAGAA
>JANMHH010000182.1:0-1852 GCA_031375065.1 Rubrivivax sp.
CGGTACAGGCCGGGGATGGTGGCCATGCCGATGTGGTGCAGCAGCAGCGTATAGCCGTCCGGGCTGGCCTTTGCCACCTTGGCTGCACCCAGCGAGCCACCGGCGCCGCCGACGTTTTCAACCACCACCGTGGCGCCGCCCAAGGGTTTGCGCATGGCTTCGGCGAAGTCGCGCGCCACCTTGTCGGTGGGGCCACCGGCCGCGAAGGGCACCACCAGGGTGATGGGCTTGTCAGGGAATGCAGCCCAGATGGGGCCTGCTGCAACCAGCGTGGCAAGAGCCAACAAAGTCTTTTTCATCACGTGTCTCCGAGTTCGATGGGCCAAGGTAGGCATGGTAGATACAGCCGCCACTTTGCGCCGCGTGGAAATTACTTAGCCCCTCGCGGTTCAGCTGTAACTGCGCTTGTCTTCGATGACCTTGCCGTCGTTGGGCAGTTTGCCGGGCGCCGCCACCACGATGTCGGCGCGCAGCTTGGTCACGTCGCGCACGGTACTGGCCACCGCAGCCACAAAACCTTCGGCTGCGGTGCTGCTTTCGACGTGCAGGGTCATGCGGTCGTTGGCCATTTCGCCTTCCACCACCAGGCGTGCACGGCCGATCTCGGGGTGGCGCTTGAGCACCTCGGCCACCTGGCTGGGGTGGACAAACATGCCGCGCACCTTGGCGGTCTGATCGGCGCGGCCCATCCAACCCTTGATGCGCGTGTTCGTGCGGCCGGTGGGGCAAGGCCCGGCCAGCACGGCGCTCAAGTCACCGGTGCCAAAGCGCACCAGCGGATAGTCGGGGTTGAACACCGTCACCACCACTTCACCCACTTCGCCGTCGGGCACGGTGTCGGCAGTTCCGGGCCTGACGATTTCGAGCAGGATGCCTTCGTCCAGCACCAGCCCCTCGCGCGCCGCGGTCTCGTAAGCGATGACGCCGGCCTCGGCCGTGGCATAGGCCTGGTAAGCGGTGATGCCACGCTGCGCGAGCCAGTCACGCAGGCTGGGCGGGAAGGCCTCACCGCTGACCAAAGCCTTTTTCAGGCTGGGCAGTTGCAGGCCAGTCTCGTGCGCCTTTTCGATCAGGATGCGCAAAAAGCTGGGCGTGCCAGCATAGGCGTTGGGTTGCAGGTCGGCCATGGCCTGCAACTGCAGTTCGGTGTTGCCAACGCCGCCGGGAAAGACGGTGCAGCCCAATGCCAGCGCGCCACTTTCCATGATCCAGGCGCCTGGGGTCAGGTGGTAGCTGAAGCTGTTGTGCACCAGGTCGCCGGCGCAGAAGCCGGCGGCGTGCATGGCGCGGGCCGTGCGCCAGTAGTCGGCGGCCGCGCCTTCGGGTTCGTAAATGGGGCCGGGTGACTGGTAAACGCGCTTGGCCGGGCGCAGCGCACGCTGTGCGGTCCAGCCCAAGGCTGAAAAGCCACCAAACACGCTGCCGGCGTGGCGCGCCTTTTGTTTCTCGAACAATTCGTGCTTGCGCGTGACCGGCAGCCGGGCCAGCGCGGCGCGCGTTTGCACGTTGCCCGGTTCCACACCCGCCAGGCACTCGGCCATGGCGGGCACGGCCATGGCGGCACGCAGCTGGGCCGGCAGGGCGGCCAGCAAGGCGGCTTCACGCTCGGCCGGTGGGCGGGTCTCCAGGGCGTTGTAGGCTGTGGTGTTGCTCATGGGACCGGTCCGTTGGGTTCTGGATCAAAGGTTGTGGTGCAAGGCGTTCCGATGCGCCTTGGCTGCGCTGGGCAAGGCAGAAGGCTCGGACTCAGTCTTCCTGGTCCCAGCGCGCCAGCCGCTTTTTGACGTCGTCAAGCAGCTTGCGCTGCTCGGTTGTGGACTTCACCAACACGGTGTCCCATTGCGGCGTCAAG
>JANMHH010000200.1:0-2229 GCA_031375065.1 Rubrivivax sp.
CAAAGCGCCGGGAACTGGCTGCGCAGCCAAGACCAAGTCAGCTACACGCTGCCCCACGCCAATGGCCCAGGCATAGGCGGCTTGCTGCAAAGGGCCGGCTTCCTTCAGACCGATCATCACGCCAGAGTAGAACTTCTCCCAGACCCGCGGCACCGCGGAGAAGACCGAGGGAGCGATCTCGCGCACGATCTCGGGCACGGAGTCGGGGTTCTCGACGAAGTTGAGCTTGGCGCCGGTGTACAGCGAAAAGTACTCGCCGCCCACCCGCTCGGCGATGTGGCACAGCGGCAGGAAGCACATGCACTCGTCCTGGTCGTCGCGCGAGATCAGCGTGTTGTAGCCGCGAACGGTGTAGACCAGGCCGCGGTGGCTGTGCATCGCGCCCTTGGGCTTGCCGGTGGTGCCCGAGGTGTAGACCAGGATGGCCAGATCCTGCGGCTGTACCGCAGCCGTGCGCTGGGCCAGCAGCTGCGGGTTGGCCTGTGCATGCGTGCGGCCCAGCGCACGCAGCGCGTCCAGGCCAATCACCCCGGGGTCTTGCAGCGCATGCAAGCCTTCCATGTCGATGACCACGATCTTGCGCAGCATCGGCAACTGGTCACGCACTTCAAGCGCCTTGTCCAGTTGTTCGTCGTCTTCGACAAACAGCACCGTGCTGCGCGAGTCTGCGCACAGGTACTGCACCTGTGAAGCCGCGTCGGTGGGGTAGATGCCGCTCGACACGCCGCCCGCGCTGAGCACGGCCAGGTCGGCCAGCACCCACTCCACCGTGGTGTTGGACAGGATCGAGGCGGTCTGCCCGGGCTCAAAGCCCAGCGCCATCAAGCCGTGGGCCACTTCGCGCACGGCCAGTGCGGTCTGATCCCAGCTCCAGCTGCGCCAGACCCCCAGCTGCTTTTGCCGCATCCAGGTTTGTGCGCCGCGCTGCTGCACGGCGTTCCAGAACATGGCGGGCAGCGTGTCGCCGGCCACCACCAGGTCGGGGTGGGGTTGGATGTGGGCCAGATCCCAGAGTTGGCTCATGTCTGGTTCACCTCCAAGTCTTCTTCTTTTTCCAGCGCCGGTCGGCCCGCACGCCTTCGGCCTTCATGCCCAGGTAGAACTCCTTGATGTCGTCCTTCTCGCGCAGGTTTTCGCAGCTGTCTTCCATCACGATGCGGCCGTTTTCCAGCACGTAGCCGTAGTCGGCGGCGTTGAGCGCCATGTTGGCGTTTTGCTCGACCAGCAGCAGCGTGGTGCCGCGTTCGCGGTTGATGCGCACGATGATCTCGAAAATCTCGCGTGTCAGGCGCGGCGACAGGCCCAGGCTGGGCTCGTCGAGCAGGATCAGGTCGGGGTTGGCCATCAAGGCACGGCTGATCGCCAGCATCTGCTGCTGCCCGCCCGACAGCAGCCCGGCGTCCTGCGCCATGCGCTCGCGCAGGATGGGGAAATAGTTGAACACCAGCTCCAGGTCGCGCGCCACGCCGTCGCGGTCCTTGCGGGTGTAGGCACCCATCAAGAGGTTGTCGCGCACCGACAGCAAGGGGAAGACTTCGCGGCCTTCAGGCACGTGCATCAAACCCTGCTGCACGATCAGGGCCGGGTCTTGGGCGGTGATGTGCTGGCCCTTGAATTCGATCGAGCCCTTGCGCGGGTCGATGATGCCGCTGATGGTCTTCAGGATGGTGGTCTTGCCCGCGCCGTTGCTGCCCAGCACGGTGGCGATTTCGCCGCGCTTGACGCGCAGGCTGACGCCGCGAATGGCGCGGATGGGGCCGTAGGCACTTTCGACGTTGAGCAGTTCCAGGATGGGACGCTCGGCCGCTGCCGTGGCGGCTGCGCCGGCCGGTGTTGCGCGGGCCGTTGCGCTCATGGACGCCCCTGCACGCTGGTTGCAGTTGCAGCCGGTGTATTCGGTGCACCTGGCTTGGGCCGACGCAGCCCGGAAACGTCGTCCATCGACCCCAGATACGCTTCAATCACGCCCGGGTGGCTTTGCACCTGCGCGGGGGTGCCGGTGGCCAGTTCTTCACCTTGGCTCATGGCCAGCACGCGGTCAGACACCTTGGACACCAAGCTCATGTCGTGCTCCACCATCAACACGGTGATGCCGAGCACGTTCTTGATGTCGGCGATCCAGAACGCCATGTCGTCGGTTTCTTCGACGTTGAGGCCCGACGACGGCTCGTCCAGCAGCAGCAGGCGCGGTTCGGTGCACAGCGCGCGCGCCAGTTCCACCACCTTGCG
>JANMHH010000206.1:0-7618 GCA_031375065.1 Rubrivivax sp.
ATGGAAATCGCGCGCATGAAAGACCTGGCCGCGCGCCTGCAGGAAATCGGGGTGCGGTTTGCTTATGACGACTTTGGCGCGGGCCAGGCGCGGCTCAACGAGCTGGGCGATGTACCGGCCCACTTCGTCAAGTTCGACATGGGGCTGATCCGCGGCATCCACGAAGCCAGCGAACGCAAACAGCGCGTGGTGCGCGACCTGGTGCGGCTGGTGCTGGACCTGGGCTCGGTGCCGCTGGCCGAAGGCGTGGAAGAAGAAGAAGAAGCGGTGCTCTGCCGTGACATGGGCTTTGCCTTGGTGCAGGGCTACCTGACCGGCAAGCCGGTGCCCATCAGCAGCGTTTGATCGAGCCACGGGCCCTCGGCCGGCACTTCACCGGTTCCGGCAGGCCTGGATACAAGCCATTCACAGGCTATGGCCAAGCCGGCGCAGCTTGCATACCGGCCCTGGCTTCAACGCACTCGTCGGTCGTCACGGCAAACCGCGTCAAGCTGTGCTGGCCGAATGTCATGGTGATCGGCACGTCACCGGCGTCGCGCCCGCGCGCCATCAACACCCGGCCGATGCGCGGCCGGTTGTGGCGGGCGTCGAAGGTCACCCACTGGCCGCCCAAGTAGACCTCGAACCAGGCGCTGAAGTCCATCGGCGAAGGAACTGCCGGCACGCCGATGTCGCCCAGGTAACCGGTGCAGTAGCGCGCCGGGATGTTCATGCAGCGGCACAGCGTGACGGCCAGGTGCGCAAAGTCGCGGCAGACCCCGGTCTGCTCGTGAAAGCCTTGCAGTGCGCTGCGGTTGGCACGCGCGTTGGCGTAGTCGAAACGGATGCGTTGGTGAACAAAGTCGCAGATCGCCTGCACCCGGCCCCAGCCCAGCGGCGACGAGCCGAATTGAGCCCAGGCAAAGGCCAGAAGTTCACTGTCCACCTCGCAGTAGCGGCTGGGCAGCAGAAACTGCAGCACCTCGGTGGGCAACTCCTGCTGCGCATGTTGGTAGACGGTGGGGAAGTACGGATCGGGCAGGCCGCTGTCGAAGATGCGGGCGCCGTTGCTCAGCGCCACGTGGGTCACGCCCGGCGGAACCTGGATGCGCCCGCAGCGGTTGCCGAAGGCGTCGATGTACTCGGTGCGGTCCAGTGGCGGATGAACCTGGAAGTTCTCCGGCCCCTGCAGGTCCCCTTCGCGGCTGGGATGCACACGCAGCAGGTAAATCACGGCGGTGGGCGCGCTGAGGGCCAGTTGGATGTCGTAGCCGAGGTCGATGAGCACACAGGTTCCAGCGTCACGGGACGTGACCGTTGGATCATGCGCGAGAGCTGCGCCCTCGGCCATCGGCTGAGGACTGGTTTTGTGTAGGACAAAGCCGCCCCTGCGCGGTTTCAGCGGCGTGCGCCGAACGTTGGATGCCATTGGCTTTCAGCGCTTGGCGGCCGGAGGTGGGGCCGCACGTGGGGCTGCAGGCGGGGCCGCAGCTGGCGACCGGCCAACCGCAGGTCACTTCGTGCGCGGCCACTTCACCTGCTTGCTGGGCTGGCTCAAGCGCCCCGCACGGAGCTCCGCAACGGCCTACGCCACCGAGCGGGCAACGTTGCGTGCCTCTTCCTCCAGCCACTGCACCGAAATCTTGTAGGTGGTGTCGGCTGGGCTCGGCGATTCAGCGGTTCACGGCCAGCGCCGGGGCCAGCCGCTGCGGCAAGGCGGCCTGCGTCATCAGTTCATCCCACCACACGCGGTAGCCCGAGTCGCTGGGATGCAGACCGTCGGCGGCGTTGAGCTCCGGCCGTTGTACAAACGGGTCGTCGGCGGGTTCGCGGAACAGGTTGACGAGCACGGCACCATGGCGCCGTGCCGCTTGGCTGGCGAAGTTGTGCAGTTGGCGCGAGCGCCAGGCCATCAGCCAGGACAGGGGCGCCCAGAAGAACGGCGCGTTGCCGACATTGCCGGCGGGCATCAGCACCACCAGGTCAGCCCGCTGACGCGCGCGCTCGGTCACGCGTTCGACGTCGCCTTGCAGCGCCGCAAGCCCACGCAGTCGAACCACGTCGTTGCCGCCGGCCATCACCAGCACCATGTCCCAGCGTTCGTCGCCGCCAAGTTGCTCCTGCAGCTCGGCGAACATCGCACCGTCGCGCGACCGATTTTCGATCTGCAGCCGGGGGAAGTGTTCTGCAAGCAAGCCCGCCACGCTGGCCCCAGGTGTTGTGGCCCCCGTGCCCACGGCCGTGCTGTCGCCCACGATGAGCAGCCGCAGGGACGGCTGGGCGAGCAAACGCTGCAGCGGTGTGCTGAGCCGCGTCAGTTCAACCGATTGGTGCAGCCGCCAGCCGGTTCTGGCGCACAGCGCCAGACCGATGGCCAGCGCGCTCCAGAGCAGGACCCTTCGGCCGAGCGGGCGAGGTGGATCGGCGCGGGTCATGTCTCGCGGGTCACGCGCAAGCTTCGCGTCCGACCATCAGGACACTTTCAGGCCGTCGATCTGGATTACCTGGTTGGCCACGTAGTGCCGGAAGTCGGCGATTGGCATGGCCGCCGAACCGTGGGTGTCGCCGTCGCTCCAGCTGATGGTCGCGTCCTGCCCAGTCTCTTCCACCTCACAGGGTCCCGGCCGGATCGTGATGTTGGGGCCGTCCCCTTCCCGGTACTCGACCTTTCCACGGATGAAGGCTCTCTTGATCATGGCAGCTCCGGTTGCCGGAAGGCATGGTGTGAGATGCGCCGCGGGCCGTCGGTGCGGTGCCGAACCCAGACAGCGAACCCAGGCAGCAACCCCCGGGCAACCCAGGCCACCAAGGCAGGCGGTGATCGAAACTCCGGACCTGTGCTGCGCCGGGCCGGCCGACCTTCAGCGCGACTCGGGGCTGGCTGCGTGCACGCGCAGCCGCAGCAACGTGACGTGCAGCCGATCGGCGTCGATCGGCTTGGTCAGGAAATCGTCCATGCCCGCCTTCAGCGCTTCTTCGCGCTCGGTCACCAGCGCAGCAGCGGTCAGGGCAATGATGGGCAGGTGTTGGCCGGCCTGCGTTGCCCGCAAGGCGCGGGTGGCCTCGTGGCCACTCATCACCGGCATCTGCACATCCATCAGCACCGCGTCAAACGGCCGCTGATCGGCCGCCGCGCTGTGCACGGCTGCCAGGGCCTCGCGCCCATCGCTGGCCTGCACCACTTCCACGCCCCAGCGTTCGAGCATGGCCACCCCGATCAACATGTTGACCACGTTGTCCTCGACCATCAGCACCCGCATGCCGGCCAAGTCGCCGTCCACCAGGTGGGGCGTCTGGGCCAACGGCCGGCTGCTGGGCGGCAACGGCATCACGGCCCAGAAACTGCAGCCTTGCCCCGGCTCGCTGTCGACGCCCACGTCGCCGCCCATCATCACCGCCAATTCGCGGCAGATCGACAGGCCCAGCCCCGTGCCGCCAAAGCGCCGGGTGGTGGACTGGTCGGCCTGCGTGAAGGGCTTGAACAGCAGCTTTTGCACGGCCGGGGTCAGGCCCGGCCCGGTGTCGATGACCTCGAAGCGCACCGCACCGCCCGGCAGCCGGTCCACCCGCACGCGCACGCTGCCGCTGTCGGTGAATTTCAGCGCGTTGGAGACGTAGTTGGTGACGATCTGGCGCACCCGCAGCGGGTCGCCGCTGACCGGCACCGACAGGCTCGGGTCGACCTCAAACGTCAGGCGCAGGCCTTTGGCCGCGGCCAGTGTCTGGTAGGTCTGCTCCAGCCTGCGCAGCAGCTCGTTCAGGTCGAACGAGGTCGACTCCAGCAACAGCTTGCCGGCTTCGATCTTGGACAGGTCCAGGATGTCGGTGATGATGCCGGCCAAGGCCTGCGCGCTGTCGCCGATCTGGTCCAGGTACTCGCGGCGCAAGGCCTCGCTGATGTCTTCAGCGCTGGCCATGCGGGCCAGGCCCAGCATGCCATTGAGCGGTGTTCGCAGCTCGTGGCTGGTGTTGGCCAGGAAGGCGCTTTTGGCCCGGTTGGCCGCCTCGGCGTCGTCGCGGGCGCGGGCCAGGGTCTGCTCGAACTGGCGCCGCTCGGTGACGTCTTCGCTGATCCAGATGGTGCCGCTTTCAACGGGTCGGCGGGGGTCGATGGCGCGACCTCGCACGCGGGCCAGGAAGGTGCTGCCGTCCTTGCGCCGGGCCAACCGTTCCACCTCCACGGCTTCGCCGCGGGCCAGCAGCGGCCCCAAAGTGCGGCTCAATTCCTCGTACTCGGCAGCCCCGGGCCAAACCACCGCCCCGGCCTGCCCGATGAGTTCACCGGCGCTCCAGCCGTAGATTTGCTCGAAGTGCGCGTTGGCCAGCACAAAGTTTTGCTGCCGGGTGGCCGCGATGCCGATCGAGGCGTTGTCCAGAATGGCCGCCCGCTCCATGCGGTCGCGCTCGGCGGCGCTGACATCGCGGGCATTGATGACCACGTAGTCGCAGCCGTCCATCTCGAAGCGGGCCGCCGATACGCGCAGCGGCACGGCTGAGCCACTTTTGTGCACAAACACATAGGGCACGTCGGCCACCACGCCATGCTCGCGCAGGACATCGACAAAGCGCTGGCGCTCCGCTTCATGCGCCCAGATGCCCAGTTCCAGCGAGGTGCGGCCAACGGTTTCTTCGACCGACCACCCGGTCAGGCGCTCAAAGGCCTGGTTGGTCATCACGTAGCGGCCGGTGTTCAGGTCGGTCAGCGTGATCAGGTCGGGGCTGGTGGCCAGCAGGTGTTTGCGCATGGCCTCGGCCTGGCGTACCGCTGCTTCGGCGGCCAGGCGTTCGGTCACGTCCATGTAGATCGACAGCACCGCCGGGCCGCCCTGGGCGTGCACATGGACGCCGGTGGCCTGCACGTTCAAGACCCGTCCACGCACATCGAGCTTGAAGCCTTCAACCTGGAGGGTGGCGCCCTGCGGCAGGGTCATCAGCTGTTCAGAGCGCAGCCGCGCGCGGTTTCGCGATTCGGCGTCATAAGACGCCAGCAGGTCGGTGCCCTGCATGTCACTCAGCTCACGGTAGCCCAACATGTCCATGGCTGCGTCGTTGGCGTCCATCACACGGCCGTGGCGGTGCAGCACCAGCGGGGTGGGAATGCGGCTGAAAAGCTCCTGGTAGCGGGTCTCGGTGGCGCGCAGCTCGGCCCGCGCGGCTTGCACGGCGGTGACGTCGCGCGCCACACCCCAGTAACCCTTGAAGGCGCCGCGGCTGTCAAAGCGCGGTTCACCGCTGGCCAGGTAAGCGCGCAGACTGCCATCGCGGTTGCGCCAGGAAAACGGCAGGTCGCGGAAGGGCACGCGGGTTTCCAGGTCGGCCATCAACACGTCCAGGGTGTCGGCTTCACAGAGCAGCCTGGGCAATTCCCAGGGCAGCGCGCCCAAGCCGCTGTGCGATTGCAGCGCATGTTCGTCCAGGTTCTGGCGGCTGGCGGCAATCAGCTTGTAGTCGTGGTCGATCTCCCAGTAGGCGTCGGCCGCCAGCGAGAGCAGGCGGCGAAACCGCAGCTCGCGCTTGTGCGCAGCCGTCACCGCCTGATCAACCACGCCGCCCAGCATGAAACCGGCACCCAGCGCCACACCCAGCGCCAACAGGTGGGTGAGCAAGAGCAAAACCGGCGAAGGTGCGCCCGCTGGCAAAGGCGCCGCCGGCTGCAACACCAGCACCGTTGCCATCATCAGCACCGCCCAAGCCGCAACGGCAGCACCCAAGCGCCACCCGCCCAGGGTGGTCAAGGCGCACACCAGCAGTGGCACCAGCAGCATGCCGGGTGCCGCCAAGCCCCAGCCCATGCGCAGGGCCGCAAAACCCAACATCACCAGCGCGCCCGCAAACAGCGCCGCCAGCGCCCTGGGCGCGTGGGCGACCGGCAGCCGCAAGATCAAGGCACCCAGCACCGCCAGCACCAGGTAACCCAAAGCCACCGGCGCGGCCAGTGGCTTGTCGCTCTGGGTGACCAGCAAGACCATGCCAGCCGCAGCGGCGGTGATCGCCGAAAGCAGTGCAAAGCCGCGCGCCAGCTGTTGCGGCGGTCCCACCGGCAGCGGCTGTTCACGGCGCACAAAGATGGGAATCGTCAGGTCCCGGTCTGCGGCGCTGCTCCGGTCCATGCGTCTTCAGCCTTTGGCGAGTTGAAGTTGCTGCCGGGTGGCCTGGGCCACCCGGCGCGCTGCCTGTGCAAAACCCTGCGGCGTGTCGCCTGCGGCTGCCGCGTAGAGCACCGCGCGAGACGAGTTGACGATGATGGGGCCGGCCTGCGCACCGCCGCGCCAGCCAGCCTGCACGGTGGCCTGGGCGTCACCGCCCTGCGCGCCAATGCCCGGAATCAGCAGCGGCAAGGTCGGCGCCAGTTCGCGCACGCGGGCCACTTCTTGCGGGAAGGTGGCACCCACCACCAGGCCCAGTTCAGCGCCGAGGCTCCACTCACCCGCGGCCAGGCGGGCGATGCGCTCGTAGAGCAGCTCGCCACTTAGCAGCACCTGGGCCTGCAGATCGCTGCCGCCGGGGTTGGACGTGCGGCACAGCAGGATCAGCCCCTTGCCGCTGTAGCGCACATAAGGTTCGATCGAGTCGTAGCCCATGAAGGGCGACAGCGTCAGCGCGTCGGCCCGGTAGCGCACGAAGGCTTCACGCGCGTACTGCTCGGCGGTGGCGCCGATGTCGCCACGTTTGGCGTCCAGGATCACCGGCACGCCCGGTGCGGTTTGGTGGATGTGGTCGATCAGGCGTTCCAGCTGGTCTTCGGCGCGCTGGGCTGCAAAGTAGGCGATCTGCGGCTTGAAGGCGCTGACCAGGTCGCGCGTGGCGTCGACGATGGACGCGCAGAAGTCGAAGATGCGCGCCGGCTCGTCACGCCATGCGGCGGGGAACTTGGCAGGCTCGGGGTCCAGGCCCACGCACAACATCGAGCCGTTGGCAGCCTCGGCTCCAGCCAGCAGCTTGAGAAAGCTCAAACCGCACCACCTTGCCAGCGCTGGGCCAGCGGCGCCGCCAGTCCGGTGTAGCTGCCCGGCGTCATGTCCAGCAGGCGCTGTTTGTCGGCCTGCGGGATGGCCAGACCCTGGATAAAGCCCTGCATCAGCTCGCGCGTGATCGGCTTGCCCTGCGTGAAGTCCTTCAGCTGGTCATAGGGGTTGGGCAGGCCGTGGCGGCGCATCACCGTTTGCACCGGTTCGGCCAGCACCTCCCAGGCGCTGTCCAGGTCAGCCGCCAGCGCGGCTTCGTTGACCTGCAGCTTGTCCAGCCCGCGCGCCAGGCTGTCCAGCGCCAGCACCGTGTAGCCCAGCGCCACGCCCATGTTGCGCAGCACCGTGCTGTCGGTCAGGTCACGCTGCCAGCGGCTGATCGGCAGCTTGTGGCTCATGTGGCCCAGCAGCGCGTTGGCCAGGCCGAAGTTGCCTTCGGCGTTTTCAAAGTCGATCGGGTTGACCTTGTGCGGCATGGTCGAAGAACCGACCTCGCCCTTCTTCACCCGCTGCTTGAAGTAGCCCAACGAGACATAACCCCAGACATCGCGTGACCAGTCGATCAGCACCGTGTTGGCACGGGCGACTGCGTCAAACAGCTCGGCCATGTAGTCGTGCGGCTCGATCTGGATGGTGTAGGCGTTGAAGCCCAGACCCAATTGCTCCTGCACCAC
>JANMHH010000236.1:0-9011 GCA_031375065.1 Rubrivivax sp.
GTCTTGGTGAAGACGATCGGTTCCTTGGGGATCGGCATGTTGGACTCGGCCGCGTGGTCGGCGTAGTTCAGGCCGATGGCGATGAACTTGCCCATGCCGCTCCACGGCACTGCCAGACGGCCCTGCGGGACCACGGGCAGCTGGTTCAGGTCGATCGCCTTCAGCGCAGCCAAGCCGGCTGGTGTCAAGGTGGCCGGGGTGATGTCGGCGATCAAGCCAGAGAGGTCGCGCACCTGGCCCTGGGCGTCCAGCAGACCGGGTTTTTCTTGGCCCTTGGGGCCGTGGCGTAGCAGTTTCATGGTGGGGGCTGTGGGTTGGGGTTGATCAGTTGCTCCAGCCGCCGTCAATGATTTGAGCGGTGCCGGTGGTGAATGATGATTCGTCGCTGGCGAGATACACCGCCAGCGCCGCGATTTCCTCCACACGGCCCAGGCGTCCGATGGGCTGACGCGCGACAAAGGCCGCTTCAACCTGCGCCAGACTTTGGCCCGTGGCGCCGGCCTGGGCCGTGATGCGGTCGCGCAGAGAGGGCGATTCCACCGTGCCGGGGCAAATGGCGTTGCAGCGGATGCCACGGGCTACGAAGTCAGCCGCCACGGCCTTGGTCAATCCGATGATGGCGGCTTTGGTGGTGCCATAGACAAAGCGGTTGGGCGCACCCTTGATGCTGCCGGCCACGCTGGCCACGTTGATGATGCTGCCGCCACCCAGCGCCAGCATGCCCGGCACAAAGGCCTTGATGGTGCGGAACTGGCTGCGCACGTTGAGCTGGAAAGCAAAGTCCCAGTCGGCTTCCGAGCAGTCGAGCACGGTGCCGGCGTGCACAAACCCGGCGCCGTTGAACAGCACCTGCACCGGGCCCGCCGCGGCCGCTGCTGCGGTGATGGCGGCTGCATCGGTGACGTCCAGGCGCTGCGTGTCGCAGCCGGTTTCAGCCTTCAGGCGGGCCAGCAGCTCGGAATTGATGTCGGTGGCGATCACGCGCGCGCCTTCGCTCAAAAAGGCCTCGGCCACGGCGCGCCCGATGCCTTGACCGGCGGCGGTGACGAACGCGGACTTGCCTTTCAATCTTGCAGTCATGGTGCCCTTGGGGTGGTCGGTGCAACGGGATGGGGCAGCCTGAAGGAGCCGTCTAATGGTCATACCAATAGACCGAGGCTACCGGAGACCCGATGTGCCCTCGGCCGGTGGAAACCCGAGCTCGTGGCGCGCGGCGCACCGACCGCATCTGCCGGACCGGCCGGGCCAGCGCGGTGCGGGCGCACAGGCTGGTCGGGCAGCCCTGACGGCCCGGTGGTTGCAGTCCGCGTCTACCGCACAGACGGGCGCGCCGCTTGATTGCAGGATGGGGCGTTTGGCTGTTCAGCGGCGGGCCGCTCAGGCTTTCTGCCAGGACGATCCTGCGAACAACCCCCTGTCGATACCCAAAGCCGAGCGTGCTTTACCCACCTTGACCCAGCGCAAACACATCGGCTGCCTGCAGCCCACAAAGTCATGCTTCTGCCTCCAGCCCTCCATGCCTTGAACCGCCGCAGCAACCCAGACCAGCAGGCCCGTCGCCACCTGACCTGTGTCGGCCTGCTGTGGATGGCCAGCCTGCTGGCCCTGGCCGGCTGCACTTCGTTCTCGCCCGCGCCGCTTCCACCCACGCAGTTGCAGGTGCCCGCGAGCTGGCATGCCGACCGCAGCGACCCAAGCAACCCTTTGCCCGCCTCAACCCCGCTGGCCGGCTGGTGGCAACGCTTCGATGATCCGCTGCTGGTGCGCCTGGTGGAACAGGCGCTGCTGAACAATGGTTCGGTGCAGGGCGCTCAGGCGGCCTTGCGCCAGGCCCGCGCGTTGCGCGACGCGGCCGCAGCCGGCCTGCTGCCCGCGGTGGGCAGTTCGGCATCGGCGCAGCGCGGCACGCAGGGTGGCCACAGCATCGGCAGCAGTTACCGGCTGGGCCTGGACGCCAGCTGGGAGCTCGATCTGGTCGGCGCCCGGCGCAGCGCGTTGGACTCCAGCGAGGCCAGCGCGCAATCGCGTGCGGCCAGCCTGGGCGACGTGCAGGTGTCCATCGCGGCCGAAGTTGCGCTGATTTACATCGAATTGCGAAGCGCGCAGGCCCGCCTTGACATCGCGCAGGCCAACCTGACCAGCCAGCTGGAAACGCAGCAGATCAGCGGTTGGCGCTTGCAGGCCGGCCTGGTGACGGCGCTGGACACCGAACAGGCGCGGGGCGCCACCGCGCAGACCCAGGCGCAGTTGCCTGCGCTGCAGGCCAGCCAGATGAAATCGGCCCACGCGCTGGCGGTACTGACCGGTCGGCCCCCGGCAGCGCTGCTGAACGAGCTGGGGGCGCCTGCGCCCGTGCCGCAAGCTCCACCCGACCTGGTGCTGAGCCTGCCGGCCGAGACACTGCGCCAGCGGCCCGATGTGCGCGTGGCCGAACTGGCCGTGGGCGGCGCTTGGGCCGACCTTGCGCAGGCCGATGCTGCGCGTGCACCCAGCTTGAAGTTGGGCGGTTCGCTGGGCCTGAGTGCGCTGACGCTGGGTGCGCTGGGCAGCGGTGCAGCGGTAGTGAGCAGCGTGCTGGCCAGCGTGTCGATGCCCCTTTTTGACGGTGGTGCCGGCCTGGCCCGGGTGCGTGCTCAGCAGGCGGTGCTGGACCAGGCGCGAAGCAGTTACCAGGCCGTGGTGCTGACGGCGCTGAAGGACGTGGAAGATGCCCTGGTCGCGCTGCGCGCTGACCGCGAGCGGCTGAACCGTCTGCAACAGGCCGCCGACGCCGCCGGCAATGCCGCGCGGCTGGCGCGCCAGCGCTACACCAGCGGCCTGATCGACTTCAGAACCGTGCTGGAAACCCAGCGCACCCAGCTCAGCCTGCAAGACAGCGTGGCCGCCGCCAGCGCCACCGTCAGCGCAGACCATGTGCGCCTGTACAAGGCGCTGGGCGGTGGCTGGTTGCCCGACGAACCTGCCAGGACACCCCGTTGATGAACATGCCCGCTTCCGACCCCGCGACCGCCTCGACTCCAGGTGCAGCCAAGCCCGCACCGGCACCCGCACCCACACCCGCACCCGCAGCGGCCACGGCAGCCGCGGACCTGGCCACGCTGCTCGACGAGCCGGCCGCCCGCCCCTGGTACCGGCGCACGTTGTGGTGGGTGCTGGCTGCGGGGGTGCTGCTGCTGGGCGCTGCGCTGTGGTGGTGGCTGGCGCGCGCGCAGGCGCAGGCGGCACCCAGCTACACCACGCAGACCGTCGCTACCGGCGACCTGACGCTGCGCGTCACCGCCAACGGCACGCTGCAGCCCACACGCGCCATCAACGTCGGCAGCGAACTCTCGGGCAGCGTGCTGAAGGTCAACGTCGACGTCAACGACCGCATCAAGAAAGGCCAGGTGCTGGTGGTGCTGGACACGGCGAAGCTGGGCGACCAGATCCTGCGCTCGAAGGCGGCCGTGGCCGCGGCGCAAGCCCGTGTGGCGCAGGCCGTGGCCACGGTGAAAGAGGCGCGCGCCACGCTGGGCCGCTTCGAGGAAGTGGCCCGGCTGTCGGGCGGGCAGGTGCCGTCGAAGACCGAACTCGACAGCGCACGGGCCGCGCTGGAGCGTGCCGTGGCCGACGAGAGCAGCGCGCGCGCCAACGTCACCGACGCGCAGGCTGCCTTGTCCACCGACCAGATCAACCTGTCCAAGGCCTCCATCGTGGCGCCTGCCGACGGTGTGGTGCTCACGCGCTCGGTCGACCCGGGCAACGCCGTGGCCGCGTCGCTGCAGGCCGTGACGCTGTTCAGCGTGGCCGAAGACCTGGGCAAGCTGCGCCTGTGGGTCTATGTGGACGAGGCCGACGTGAGCTCGGTGCAAGTGGGGCAGGAGGCCACCTTCACGGTCAGCGCCTACCCCACGCGCCGGTTTCCGGCGCGCATCACCCGTGTGGGCTTCGGCTCGACCATCACCGACAACGTGGTCACCTATCTCACGCATCTGGACGTCGACAACACCGACCTCAGCCTGCGCCCGGGTATGACGGCCACCGCCACCATCACCGCCACGCAGCGCAAGGGCGTGCTGCTGGTGCCCAACACCGCGCTGCGCTTCACGCCCAACACGGCAGCCGCCAAACCGGCGGCGAAAAACGCGGTGCTGACAAGCCTGACGCCGCGCATGCCGGGCGGTCAGCGCCGCACTGCAGCCGCGGGCGCCAGCACCGCAGCCGCGCGCCAGGTGTGGGTGCTGGGCGCCGACGGCACACCGCAGGCGGTGGCGGTGACGCCGGGCATCAGCGACGGCCGCATGACCGAGATCACGGCCGGTGACCTGAAGGCCGGCATGCGGGTCATCACCGGCCAGAAGGTGGCGGCGTCGAAATGACGGCGTACCGAACCCTGCACAGTGACGGCCTGCGCGCTGGGGTGTGTTGCTTGTTCCACCGGGGCGCGTCATGACACAGCCGCTGATCCAGCTGCGCGGCATCACCAAGCGCTACGGCAGCGGCGCGGCGGAGCTGATGGCGCTCAAGGGTATCGATCTGGACATCACCGCCGGCGAGTTCGTCGCCATCATGGGCCCCAGCGGCTCGGGCAAGAGCACGGCGATGAACATCCTGGGCTGTCTGGACACCGCCACCGCGGGGCAGTACCTGTTCAAGGGCGCGCATGTCGAAGCGCTGTCGCGCGACCAGCGCGCGCGGCTGCGCCGGCGCTACCTGGGCTTCGTCTTCCAGGGCTTCAACCTGCTGGCGCGCACGTCGGCACAAGAAAACGTGGAGCTGCCACTGCTGTACCGCGGCGACAGCGCGGCGCAGCGCCGCAAGGCTGCGGCGCAGGCGCTGCAGTCGGTGGGCCTGGGCGGCTGGGAGCACCACACGCCGGCCGAGCTGTCGGGAGGCCAGCAGCAACGTGTGGCCATCGCGCGCGCCATCGTCACCGAGCCCGCGGTGGTGCTGGCCGACGAACCCACCGGCAACCTGGACACGCAACGCAGCCACGAGATCATGGGCCTGCTGCTGGCGCTGAACCGCGACCACGGCATCACCGTGCTGATGGTCACGCACGAGAACGACATGGCCGCCTACGCGCGGCGCATGGTTCGTTTTGTCGACGGCCGAATCGCCGACGACACCGTCAACCCCAACCCCACCACCGGTGCCCCGGCCCCGTCGGTGGGCGTCAGCGTGGGCGAGGCCGCCTGATGCTGTTCAGCGTGTTCATGCTGGCGTTGCGCTCGGTGCAGCGCAACGTGCTGCGCTCGTTTCTCACCGTCCTGGGCATCGTCATCGGCGTCAGCGCCGTCATCACCATGGTCACGCTGGGCAACGGCGCCACGCAGTCGATCCAGGCCCAGATCACCAGCCTGGGCACCAACCTGCTGATGGTGTCGCCGGGACAGCGCCAGGGCCCCGGCGGTGGCGGCGGTGGGGGTGGGGGTGTGCCGCAGTTCACCGAAGCCGATGCCGAGGCGATACGGACGCAGATTGGCGGCGTGGCCGCGGTGGCGCCGCAGGGCCGCGCCAGCGCCACCGTGGTGGCCAATGGCCGCAACTGGGCCACCAGCGTCGTCGGCAGCACCAACGACTGGTTCGTCACCGGCAACTGGAAGCTGGCCAGCGGGCGCCTCTTCGAGCCTGACGAGCAGCTGGCCGGTGCTGCCGTGTGCATCATCGGCGAGACCCTGCGTCGCGAGCTGTTTGGCGGCACCGCGGGCCAGACCGGCCTGGACCAGCCGTTGCGCGTGAAGCAGTTTTCCTGCACCGTCATTGGCGTGCTGGCCAGCAAGGGGCAGGGCGGCATGGGCGACCAGGACGACACCGTGCTGGTGCCGCTGCACACCCTGCAGCGCCGCGTGACGGGCAGCCACAGGGTGAGCACGCTGTCGGTGTCGATGGAAGAAGGTGCCGACAGCACGCCGCTGAAGGCCAGCCTGCGCCAGCTGCTGCGCGAACGGCGCAAGCTGGCCGAGGGCGACGACGACAACTTCAACATCTTCGACACGCAACAGCTTGCCGAAACGCTGTCCAGCACGATGGGCGTGCTGACCAACCTGCTGGGCGCGGTTGCCGCCGTCAGCCTGCTGGTGGGCGGCATCGGCATCATGAACATCATGCTGGTCAGTGTCACTGAGCGCACGCGCGAGATTGGTCTGCGGCTGGCCGTGGGTGCGCTGGAAAGCGAAGTGCTGCTGCAGTTCCTGATCGAGGCCGTGGTGCTGTCGGCACTGGGTGGCGTGATCGGCATCGCCATCGCGACTGCGGCCTCGTGGGCGCTCTCGGGCGTGATGGGCGTGCCCTACGAATTCGACCCCATGATCAATTTGCTGTCGCTGTTGTTCTCGGCCGCCATCGGTGTTGTCTTCGGCTACTTTCCGGCGCGGCGCGCAGC
The DNA here is from genome assembly GCA_031375065.1 of Rubrivivax sp. Taxonomy (GTDB): domain Bacteria; phylum Pseudomonadota; class Gammaproteobacteria; order Burkholderiales; family Burkholderiaceae_C; genus Rubrivivax. The sequence continues at coordinate 6,365 of JANMHH010000236.1, forward strand.
GCGCATGGACCCGATCCAGGCGCTGCGGCACGAATAGCGCGGGCTCAGCGCGGCACGATCTGGGCGCCGCTGAGTTGTTCTTGGGCTTCGACCAGCGAAGGCACGAACTTCTTGCCGTGCCCCAGCGCGCTGGCAATGCACAGACTTTGGTGCACCGCCTGGCCCATCACCGAAGGCACCGACACAGCTTCGGCCAAGTGCGTGTAGTAGCGGACATCCTTCTTGGCGTTGTCCAACTCGAACAGCAGGCCCGTCATGTCGCCTTTGAGCGTCTTGGCCATGGCCTGGAACAGGCCGTTGTTCACCGGCCCCAGGCTGATCAGTTCAACCAGTTTGTTCAAGTCGATGCCGGCACGCTGGCCCACCGCAAAGGCTTCGGCCGTGGCGGTGCAGATGGACTGTGCGATGAAGTTGTTGAGCAGCTTGATGGTGTGGCCTGCGCCGGGGCCGCCCATGTGGAAGACGTTTTCGGCGAAGCAGCGGATCACCGGTTCCAGCCGCGCAAAGTCCTCGGGCTCGGCCCCCACCATGACGTTCAGGCGCCCGGCCTCGGCTTCCACCGGGGTGCGCGACAACGGCGCGTCGACCAGCACCACGCCCTGCGCCTGGCAACGCTGGCGCAGCACAGTGGTGGACGCAGGTTCGCTGGTGGAACAGTCAACGATGAGCAGGCCCGCCCGTGCGCCCGCCAACAGGCCTGTTTCGCCCAGCAGCACCGACTCCACCTGCGGCGAACCGGTGACGCAGATGAAGACGATCTCAGATGCCGCGGCCAGTGCCGCATGCGTGGGCAGCACCTGTGCGCCCCCTTGCACCAGATCGGCCACGGTATCGCGCCGCTGGTTGACGGTGAGCTTCAAGGTCTGGCCCTTGGCCAACAGGTTCTTGGCCATGCCGTGGCCCATCATTCCACTGGCGCCCACAAATCCGATGTTCATGTTCAACCCCGGCCCACGTAAGGCATCTTGGTGGCCATCACGGTGGTGAACAGCACGTTGGCCGACAACGGCAGGTTGGCCATGTGCAGCAGCGTGTCGACAACCGCCTGCAGGTCCATGCGCGGCTCGGGCTTGATGCTGCCGTCGGCCTGCGCCACGCCGCCCACCATGCGCGCGGTCATGTCGCTGGCGGCGTTGCCGATGTCGATCTGGCCCACCGCGATGTCGAACGGCCGGCCGTCCAGCGCGGCGGTCTTGGTCATACCGCTGACCGCGTGTTTGGTGGCCGTGTAGGCAATCGACCCGGGCCTGGGCGTGTAGGCAGAAATGCTGCCGTTGTTGACGATGCGGCCGCCCATCGGGCTTTGCTCCTTCATCATCTTGAAGGCTTGCGACAGGCAGTAGAAAGCGCCGTTGAGGTTGACGTCCACCACCTGGCGCCACTCAGCACCCGAGACGGCGTCGGGCGTCTTGGCGGTCAGGCCGCCACCGGCGTTGTTGAACAGCAGGTCCAGCCGGCCGCAGCGCGCTTTGAGCGCCGCAAAGGCGGCCGCCACCTGGTCTTCGTCGGCCACGTTGCAGGGCAGCGTGAAGGCTTGCGGCGCGTGGGCGCCAGCCGCTTCGGCGGTCTCTTGCAAGGCGTCTGCACGGCGGCCCAGCAGGCCCACGGTCCAGCCCTGCGCCAGCAGGCCCAGCGCACAGGCGCGGCCGATGCCGCTGCCTGCGCCAGTGACGAGTGCGATCTTGCTCATGGCGGAATCTGTCAGTGGTTGTCTTTGGGCACGGCAGCGCCGCGGCAGCCGCGCAGGAAGTCCAGGTCAGCGCCCTCGTCGGCCTGCAACACGTGGTCGATGTAGAGCTTCCAGTAGCCGCTGTTCATGGCCGGGGGTGGTGCTGTCCACAGCGCGCGGCGTGCCGCCAGTTCGTTGTCGTCGACGTGCAGGTGCAGGCTGCGGCCGGCCACGTCCAATGTGATGAGGTCGCCGTTCTTCACCAGCGCCAACGTGCCGCCGGCAGCGGCCTCGGGCGCGGTGTGCAGCACCACGGTGCCGTAGGCGGTGCCGCTCATGCGCGCGTCGCTGATGCGCACCATGTCGGTCACACCTTTGCGCAGCACCTTGGGCGGCAGCGGCATGTTGCCAACCTCGGCCATGCCGGGGTAGCCCTTGGGGCCGCAGTTTTTCAGCACCAGGATGCAGGTCTCGTCGACGTCCAGGTTTTCATCGTCAATGCGGGCGTGGAAGTCGTGGCTGTCTTCAAACACCACGGCGCGGCCGGTGTGCTGCATCAGCGCCGGTGTCGCTGCACTGGGCTTGATGACTGCGCCACGCGGCGCCAGGTTGCCGCGCAACACGGCGATACCGGCCTTGGCTTTGAAGGGGGCGCTGAAAGGCTTGATGACCTCGGGGTTGAAGTTCTGCGCATCGGCAATGTTCTGCCCCACCGTGTGGCCGTTGGCCGTGACGACCTCGGTGTGCAGCAGGTGCGCGATTTCTTTCATCACCACGGGCAAACCCCCCGCGTAGCAGAAGTCTTCCATCAGGTACTGGCCCGAGGGTTGCAGGTTCACCAGGCACGGCAGCTCGCTGGCGAGGCGGTCGAAGTCATCCACCGTCAGCTTGACGCCAATGCGCCCGGCAATCGCGATCAGGTGAATCACGGCGTTGGTGGAGCCGCCGATGGCGGCCAGCGTGCGGATGGCGTTCGCG
>JANMHH010000239.1:0-18678 GCA_031375065.1 Rubrivivax sp.
CGCCGTCAGCACGTCGGCGTCCAGCGCTTCGATGACCGGGTTGCGGGCGGTTTTCTGGTTGCAGCCGCCCACCAGGGCGTTGAGCGACATCGGGTAGGTGTCGGGCACCGTGTGCTGCTTTTCGACCAGCACGCCCAGCACCCGGGCCTCGAGCGGTGACAGCAACCTCATGCCGCTTGCACCTGGGGCGCGGTCGGCCCGACAAGAACCGTCATCTTCAGCGCAACTTCAAACAGCGTCCCGCCCACCGTCAAACGCCGTAACCGTCGTCGGCCGAGATCACGGCACCGTTGACGAAGTGGCTTTCGTTGGCGCACAGCATCACCAGCAACGCATCCAGGTCCTGCGGCTTGCCGACGCGCTTGCGTGGCAGCATCTGCACCAGTTTGCGGCCGGAATCGGTCTGCCAATGATGGTGGTTGATTTCAGTGTCGATGTAGCCGGGGCACAGCGCGTTGACGTTGATGCCAAAACGGCCCCATTCCAGCGCCATCGCCTTGGTCATCTGCACCACAGCGGCCTTGCTCATGCAGTAAATGCCAATCTGCGGCACCACCCGCAAACCCGCCACCGAGGCCACGTTGACGATGCGCCCGCCGGTGTAGGTGCCCGGGGCTTCGCCCTTGCTGCGGGCGATCATGCGTTTGGCCACTTCCTGGGCCATGAAAAAAGCACCGCGGGTGTTGGTGCCCATCACGTAGTCGTAGTCTTCGGGGTGCACATCGGTCAGCTTCTGCGTGCTGCCGACGCCCGAATTGTTGACCAGGATGTCGATGCTGCCCATCTCGGTCTCGGCGTGGGCCACCGCAGCCTGGATGCTGGCCAGGCTGGTCACGTCCAGCGCCACCACATGGGCCACGCCGCCTTCGCTCTCGATTTCGGCGCGCAGTGACTTCAAACGGTCCAAACGACGGGCCGCCAACACCACACCCGCGCCGGCCGCTGCCAAGGTCTTGGCGAATTGGGCGCCCAGGCCGCTGGATGCGCCGGTGACAAAGGCCACGCGGCCCGACAGATCGATGGTGTAAGCCATGTTGGAGACGCCCAGTTAACGCTGCATTGCAAAAGTGCCAGAAACGATAGCACGCAGGTTTGACGCCTGAATGAAGGTGATGGGGCATCATCCCGACCCAACATGCTGCAACTGTTGTCCCTGAAGAAGTGTTACGCCGACTTGCCGGTTTTCAACGATGTCAGTCTGAGCCTGGCCCGTGGCGAATTTGTCGCCTTGCTGGGCGAGTCGGGTGTGGGCAAGTCGACGCTGCTGAACTGCATCGCGGGCCTGGACGAGGCCGACAGCGGCCAGGTGTTGATCCAGGGTCAGGACCTCGCGAGTCTGGACGACAGCGCGCGCGCCCGACTGCGCCGGGAACAGCTGGGCTTTGTGTTCCAGGCCTTTCACGTTTTGCCACACCTGACGGTGGCAGAAAACGTGAGCCTGCCACTGCGCCTGCAAAACCGCCTGAACGCTGATCGTGTGGCCCAGGTCCTGGTGGACGTGGGCCTGGGCGAACTGGGCCATCGTTTGCCCGCCCAGCTCTCGGGCGGACAGCTGCAACGGGTGGCGATTGCCCGCGCGGTGGTGCACGCGCCTGGCCTGATCCTGGCCGATGAGCCCACCGGCAACCTCGACCCCGTCACCGCCGATAAAGTCTTGCGGGTGCTGCGCGATCAGGTGCGCGAGGCCGGCTCGGCCTGCCTGTTGGTCACCCACTCGGTGGCGGCCGCCGCAGCGGCCGACCGCGTGCTGCGCCTGACGCCCCGGGGCATCGAAGCGGCGGGGTCATGAACCCGTCACTGCTGCTGATGCTGGCGCTGCGCGAGTGGCGGCACCACCCCTGGCGCCATGGCGCGGCCCTGATGGCGGTGGCGCTGGGCGTGGCGCTGTCGTATTCGGTGCACCTGATCAACAGTTCGGCGCTGGCGGAGTTTTCCAGCGCGGTGCGCACCACCAACGGCGACCCCGACCTGACGCTGCGTGGGCAGGCCATGCCCGATTCACTCTTCGACCGTGTGGCGGCCGATCCGGCTGTGGCCCTGGCCAGCCCGGTGCTGGAAATTAGCACCGTTGCGCGCAGCGCCGCCGGCACCCGGGTCAGCGTTCGGGTGTTGGGCTTGGACGCTTTGCTGGCTGCGCCGCTGGCACCTTTGCTGATGCCCCGCCCCGCAGCTGGTGAGGACCGCCTGGTCTTCATGGACCCCGATGCCGTCTTCCTCAACGAAGCCGCACGTCAAGCGCTGCAAGCCAAACCCGGGGAAAGCCTGCAACTGCAATCGGGCCCCGGCTATGCCAACTTCCGTGTCGCCGGCCAGATCGCCAGTGCCGGTGGCCCGTTGGTGGTGATGGATCTGGCCGGCGCGCAAGAGCGCTTTTCCCAGCTGGGGCAGTTGAGCCGCCTGGACCTGCGCCTGGTACCCGGCACCGATGTGACCGTGCTGCTGCAGCGCTTGCAGCTGCCACCGGGCGTGCGGGCAGCGGCCGCGCAAGAGTCAGAGCAGCGGGTCTCCAACCTGTCGCGGGCCTACCGCGTCAACCTCACGGTGTTGGCGATGGTGGCCCTCTTTGTGGGCGCGTTCCTGGTCTTTTCGGTGGTCTCGCTGTCGGTGGCGCAGCGCACCCCAGCGCTGGCCTTGTTGGGTGTGCTGGGTCTGTCGGCCTGGGACCGCCGGCGCTGGGTGTTGAGTGAGTGCGCCTTGCTCGGTTTGGCAGGCAGCGCGCTGGGGCTGCTGATGGGCGCGGGCCTGGCCTGGGCGGCCTTGCGCTTGCTGGCCGGCGACCTGGGTGGCGGCTACTTTCCGGGCATCGTGCCGGCCTTGCAGGTGGGCCCGGGCAGCGCCTTGGTGTTTGCTGCGCTCGGCGTGGCGTCGGCCTTGGTCGGCGGTTGGTGGCCGGCGCAGCAGGCCCAGCGCCTGTCACCAGCCCAGGCGCTGAAGGGCCTGGGCGCGCCCGAAACCCAGGCCCCACCAGCCTGGCCAGGCCTGGCCTTGCTGGCACTGGGCGGGGGCGCGGCTTTTGCGCCGCCGATCGCAGGGCTGCCGCTGGCCGCTTATGGCGCTGTCGCAGCCCTCTTGCTGGGCGGTGTGGCCTTGATTCCAGCGGCTGTCCATGCGCTGCTGGGCCTGATGCCCGCCGTGCGGGGTGCGCTGCCTTTGCTGGCGCTGCAGCGGGCCCGTTTTCAGCGCCGCACGGCCACCGCGGCGGTGGCCGGTGTGGTGGCCAGTCTGGCCTTGTCGGTGGCTTTGACCATCATGGTGGCCAGCTTTCGCGACGGCGTCAGCGCCTGGCTGGGCAGCGTCTTGCCGGCCGACCTGTACGCCCGGTCGGCCGGCTCCGGCAGCGCCTCAGAGCAGGCCTGGTTCAGCCCCGAGTGGGTGGCGCAGGCGGCTCGCATCGCTGGCGTGGCGCGGCTGGAAGCCTCGCGCAGCGTGTCGCTGTTGATGTCACCCGAGCGCCCCCCGGTAACCCTGGTCGCACGCCCGCTGACCGACCCGGCAGCGCAGTTGCCGTTGCTGCAAGCGCACCTGCCCGGGCGCGACGATGAGGTAGGCGTCTTCGTCAGCGAAGCCATGGTCTCGCTGTATGGCGCCAACCCTGGCAGCGTGTTGCAGCTGCCCCTGCGCACGGGCGCGCAGAGCGTGCGGGTGCGCGGCGTGTGGCGCGACTACGCGCGCCAGTTTGGCTCGGTGGTGATGGCCGACACCGACTACCGCCGGCTGACCGGCGACACCCGCTTGAACGACGTCGCGCTGTGGCTGGCACCGGGCACATCCACACCCGCTGTGCAGCAAGCACTGCGCTCGCTGATGCCCGACCCCTTGATGCTGGAATTTGCCTCCAGCAGCGAGTTGCGCAAGCTGTCGCTGAACATCTTTGACCGCAGCTTTGCGGTCACCTACTACCTGCAGGCGGTGGCCATCGTGATCGGCCTGGTCGGCATCGCGGCCAGTTTGTCGGCCCAGGTGCTGGCCCGGCGCAAGGAGTTCGGTTTGTTGTCGCACCTGGGGCTGACGCGCCAGCAGGTGGTGCTGGTGGTGGCCGCCGAGGCCGCAGCCTGGGTCGCCAGCGGTGTGCTGGTGGGGCTGGTGTTGGGCCTGGCCATCAGCATGGTGCTGGTCTACGTGGTCAACCCGCAGAGTTTTCATTGGACGATGGACCTGGTCCTGCCCTGGGCCCGGCTGTTGGCTCTGGCCGCCGCAGTGTGGCTGGCCGGTGTGGCCACGGCGGCGCTGTGCGCACGCCAGGCCGCGGGCCGCCAGGCGGTGCTGTCGGTGAAGGAGGACTGGTGAGTCCGCTCTGGATGCAGACCCGCCGCGCCTGGTTGATGACGGCAGGGGCCGCAACGGTGGCCCATGCCGCAACCCCGGCATCGACCCACGCGGCAACAGCTGCGGCCAGCCCGGCCCGGCCAGCGCCGTTGACGGCAGCCACAACGGACGACGTCTGGCGCGGACGACCGATCCGCTTTCCGCGCGACCACGGCGCGCATGTGCAAGCACGCATCGAGTGGTGGTACGCCACCGGATGGCTGGGCAGCGCAGCGCAACCTGCGGCCGGCTTTCAGCTGACGTTTTTCCGCAGCGTGACCGGTCTGGCCCAAGACAGCCGCAGCCGTTTTGCAGGCCGTCACCTGCTGTTTGCACACGCCGCCTGGACCCAGTTGTTGCCCGGCCCAGCGCCCGCTGCAGCCAAAGCCCAGACACCAGCCCAAGCACCGGCACAAGCCGGCCACTGGCACGACCAAGGCATCACCCGCTGGTCCGGTGCCCCAGACGCCGTGCTGGGCCACGCCAGCGAGCAAGACGGCCAGGTTCGGCTGGGCCGCTGGCGCCTGCGCCGCGATGCCCAGGGCTGGCGCGTGGACGTGCCGGCCCGTGGCTTCAAGCTGGCCATGACGCTGACCGCCACCCAAGCCGTCCTGCTGCAAGGCGACGCCGGCTTTTCACGCAAGGGCCCGCAAGAATTGCAGGCCAGCCACTACTACAGCGAACCGCAGCTGCTGGCCCGCACCGACGATGGCCAAACCGGCCGCGCCTGGATGGACCACGAGTGGAGCAACCAGCTGCTGCACCCCGATGCGGTGGGCTGGGACTGGATCGGCATCAACCTGTTTGACGGCAGCGCCTTGACCGCCTTTGTACTGCGCCGTCGCGACGGCAGCGCGCTGTGGGCCGGTGGCAGCTGGCGCACAGCCGGCGGCGCCAGCCAGAGCTTTGACCCGACCCAGGTGCGCTTCACGCCCGGCCGCAGCTGGCTCAGCCCCAACAGTGGCGCCCGCTACCCCGTGCAGTGGCAGGTCCAGACGCCTGCAGGTGGCTTCGAGGTGCGCTCGCTGATGGACGCGCAAGAACTCGACAGCCGCAACAGCACGGGCACCATCTACTGGGAAGGGCTGAGCGAACTGCTCAACGGCCAGGGGCAGCGCGTCGGTTTGGGCTACCTGGAGATGACAGGCTACGCAGCGCCCTTGCGCCTGGGCTGATGATCAGCCCGCGTGGTGCTGACCGGCGCCTTATTTGGGGCGCGCCCGGTGGTCGTTCAACCACGGGCCGGCCGGGCTGAACCGGCTGCTGTCCACCGGAGCCGAGCGCACACAATTGCCACCCGCTTGACGGGCCGCCATCACCGCGTCTTGCGCGTCGTCGATCAAGGCCTGCAGGTTCAGATGCGCCGGGCGCAACTGGGTCACACCCACACTGACCGTGACCCGCAGTTTGCGCGCGGCTGCGTCATGCTGAAAGGGGATCTCCATCAACTCGGTGCGCTCGCGAATGCGTTCGGCCACGTCCAGCGTACCCGTGGGGTCGGCATGGGCCAGGAAGACGGCCATCTGCGAATCTGAAAAACGGGTCAGCAGATCGGCACCGCGCAAGGTGGGTGCTGTCTGACGCAGCATTTCGGCCAAGACCACATCGGTGGCTGCGCCACCACGCGCCTCCACCAAACGGGCAAACCGGTCCACGTCCACCAGCAACAGCGCTGCGCCAGATCCGTAGCGGCGGGCACGGGTCCATTCCCGAGCCGCCAGTTCCAGGAACAACGGCCGCGTTATGCCGACCGGTGAGTTCACGCTGCCGGGAACCAGGGCGCCGGGCCTGGATGCGCCCATGTAGCGCGTCAACAGCAGCGCCGCCGGCAGGGCGGTGGCCACCACGGCGATGGCGGCCGCTGCCGGCGCCAACCACCATGGAGCCGCGCCCAAGGCCTCGGCCAGGCCCCAGGCCAACAGCGCGGCCAATGCGGCAGCTGCCACCATCAGGCAGGCGGCCAAACGCGGCAAGGTGATGCGGGTCAGAACGCCGTGGCGCACTGGCGGCGCAGCAGCGCTGGCAGCGGACGGGGGGAGCGGGGGTGACGTCATCGGGGAGAACAGATCGAGCCTTATTCGACCACAACTGGCTGCAACTGAAGGGCCATTCACTTGCGGGGGGTGGCACACCCGTGGCAATCCGATTGAAGTTGTGGGAAAAGGCGGCTTCTGACGCTGCGCAAGGCCAGCGCACGGGTGGCGCATAGACTTGCGCTCATGGCACAAGACGAACAATCACGGGCTGCGGCCAAAACGCCGCGCTCGCTCTCCGGGCTGCTGCCCTTCATCCGGCCCTACCGTGGCCGTGTGGCCCTGGCGGGGCTGTTTCTGGTGCTCGCCGCGCTGAGCACCCTGCTCTTCCCGGTGGCCTTGAAAGTCCTGATCGACCGCGGCCTGGTCGCTTCCGACCCCGGTGCGCGCGTGATGGCGCTGCGCGAGCACTTTCTGGCCCTTTTTGGCGTGGCCGCTGCGCTGGGGATTTTTTCGGCCGGGCGTTTTTACATGGTCAGCTGGCTGGGCGAGCGCATCACGGCAGACCTGCGCAATGCGGTGTATGCCCATGTGCTGAAGCAGAGCCCGGAATTCTTTGAAAGCACCAAGACCGGTGAAGTGCTGTCGCGCCTGACCACCGACACCACGCTGGTGCAAACGGTGGTGGGCTCCAGCCTGAGCATGGGCCTGCGCAACGTGGTGATGGGCACGGGTGCCTTGGTGGCGCTGGTGGTCACCAACCCTTACGTGATGACACAGGTGCTGGGCATTCTGGTGCTGGTGGTGCTGCCGGGCATCTACTTCGGCCGTCGGGTGCGCAAGCTCAGCCGGGCCAGTCAGGACCGGGTGGCCGACAGCAGCGCCATTGCAGCCGAGGTGCTGGCCGAGATTCCGGTGGTGCAAAGCTATGTACAGGAAGGCCGCGAAGCCGCCCGCTTTGACCTCAGCACCGAAGACGCCTTCAACACCGCGCGCAAGCGCACCCGGGTGCGGGCCTTTCTGGTGGCGTTCATGATCACCGCCACCTTTGGCGCACTGCTCTGGGGCCTGTACCAGGGTACGCAGGCCGTCATCGCCGGGCACATCAGCGCCGGCCACCTGGGGCAGACCGTGGTCTTCGTGATCATCTTCGTCGGCGCGGTGGCCGTGCTGTCCGAGGTCTATGGCGACCTGCTGCGCGCCGCCGGTGCCACCGAACGCTTGATGGAATTGCTGTCGGCCACCTCACCGGTGGGCGATCCGGCGCAGCCGGTGGCCCTGCCGGCGGTTCAAGGCGGCTCGAGCGTGGGCTTCGAACAGGTCACCTTTCATTACCCGTCGCGGCCCGATCAGGCGGCGCTGGAAGACTTTTCCTTGCAGATTCGGCCCGGCGAGACCGTGGCCCTGGTCGGGCCCAGCGGTGCCGGCAAGAGCACGGTGTTCCAGCTGCTCCTGCGCTTTTACGACGCCCAAGCCGGTGACGTGAAACTGGACGGGGTGAGTGTGCGCGGCACCAGCCTGCAGACGCTGCGCCAACGAGTCGGCATCGTGCCGCAAGACAGCACGGTGTTTTCCACCAGCGCGCTGGAAAACATCCGCTACGGCCGCCCCGAGGCCAGCGACGCCGAAGTCCATGCAGCCGCCCAGGCTGCCTTTGCACACGACTTCATCAGCGCGCTGCCCGAGGGCTACAACACCTACCTGGGCGAGCGCGGCGTGCGCCTGTCGGGCGGCCAGCGCCAGCGCATCAGCATCGCCCGCGCCATGCTGAAAAACCCGCCACTGCTGCTGCTGGACGAAGCCACCAGCGCGCTGGACGCTGAAAGTGAACGGGTGGTTCAGGCCGCGCTGGAAGCCGCCATGGCCAACCGCACGACCCTGGTCATCGCGCACCGCCTGGCCACCGTGCTGAAGGCCGACCGCATCGTGGTCATCGACGGGGGGCGCATCGTCGACATCGGCACCCACCACGAGCTGGTGGCGCGCGGGGGCCTTTACGCCCGCCTGGCCGCGATGCAGTTCGACCTGCAACCCGTTGCTGCTGCCGCGGCCTGAAGGCCCAGCGCCGGCGTACCCCTGACCTGCCGCACCGTCCCACAGCCGCACCGCCGTACCACCGAAACACCGCATCACCGCATCACCGTCCCCACCATGCAGCCCCGACCGATCCGCCACCAGTACGAAGACTTCATGCGCCACGTGTTCGAACACGGCGTGAGCAAGACCGACCGCACCGGCACCGGCACGCGCAGTGTCTTCGGCCACCAGATGCGTTTTGACCTGAACGAAGGCTTTCCGCTCATCACCACCAAGAAGGTCTTCTGGAAGGCCGTAGTGCTGGAACTGCTGTGGTTCCTGCGCGGCGACAGCAACGCCAAATGGCTGCAGGAGCGCGGTGTGACGATCTGGGACGAATGGGCTGGCGCCGACGGCGACCTGGGCCCTGTCTACGGCGTGCAGTGGCGTAACTGGCCCACGCCGGATGGCGGGCACATCGACCAGATCGCCCAGGTCGTGCAGCAACTCAAAGCCAACCCGGACAGCCGACGCATCATCGTCAGCGCCTGGAACGTGGCCGACCTGCCCAAGATGGCGCTGCAACCCTGCCACGCCTTCTTCCAGTTCTACGTGGCGCCGGGTGACACCGCCACGGCGCGCGGCAAACTCAGCTGCCAGCTCTACCAGCGCAGCGCCGACATCTTCCTGGGCGTGCCCTTCAACATCGCCAGCTATGCCTTGCTGACCCACATGCTGGCCCAGCAATGCGACCTGGACGTGGGCGACTTCATCTGGACCGGTGGTGATTGCCACATCTACAGCAACCACCACGAGCAGGTGCAGCTGCAGCTTTCACGTTCGCCTCGGGTCTATCCCCTGTTGGCCATCACGCGCCGACCGGCATCCGTGTTTGACTACGCCTTTGAAGACTTCGAGATCCAGGGCTACGACCCACACCCGCTGATCAGGGCCCCGGTGGCGGTTTAGCGCGCGGCGGGCCTGCCGGCTGGTTGGCCGGTTGGCAAAGAGATCCGCTGAGAGCGCCGTTGACGAACCCACTGACGCGGCCCCCGAGCCAAACACCTTGTGACAGGCCCGGCCGGGCCAGCGCCCAGAATGGCCGCAGGAGGCCGCATCCATGGGCACACGATCACTCATCCTGCTGGGCTGGCTGGCTCTGCTCAGCGCCTGCGGTGGCGGCAGCGGCGACAGCACCGCACCGAACCAGGCCCCCACGGCCCGCATCGTCAGCCCGACCCCTGGCGCACTGTTCAGCGCGGGCCAGTCGCTGACCGTGACGGTGGAGGGCCAGGACGCTGAAGACGGCGCGCTGCCCGCCAGCCGCCTGACCTGGTGGGTGGAACTGCACCACGACAGCCACACCCACCCCGCGCATCCCCAGACCGTGGGTTTGGGTGGCAGCGTGCCCATCCCCGTGCGTGGCGAGACGTCCGACAACATCTTTTACCGCCTGCACCTGCGGGCCACCGACAGCGCCGGCCTGAGCGCCGAAGTCACACGCGACATCCAACCCCGCAAGGCGCGGGTCACGCTGGGCACCCAGCCCGCCGGATTGGCACTGACCCTGGACGGACAACCGTTTACCGCCGGCCAGACCTTCACCGGCGTGGTCGGCATCGAACGCGACCTGGGCGCCGCCGACCAGACCCAGGACGGCCGTCGCTACCGCTTCGCCAGTTGGAGCGACGGCGGAGCCGCCAACCACGTCCTTTCCACACCGGCGGCCGACACCGCCCTGGTGGCCACGTTTGTCGACCTCGGCCCCGAAACCAACCAACCCCCCAGCGTCGCGCTGAGCGCGCCGGCCACGGCCAGCACCGGTGTGGCGGTGACGCTCACCGCCAGCGCCAGCGACAGCGACGGCAGCGTGGCGCGCGTGCAGTTTTTCGACGGCACCACGCTGCTGGGCGAAGACACCAGCGCGCCCTTTGCGCTGAGCTGGACCCCCAGTGCAGCGGGCACCCGCAGCCTGACCGCCCGCGCCACCGACAACCTGAACACCAGCACCACCAGCGCCGTGGTCACGGTGACGGTGGGTGTGCCGAGCGCCGACCTGCAGCCGCCCACGATTGCCATCAGCGCACCTTCGGCCTTTGCCAGCGGCTTGAGCGGCACCATCGCGCTGAGTGCCAACGCCAGCGACAACGTCGGCGTGGCCAGCGTTGAATTTCAAGCCGATGGCGTGGCGCTGGGCAACGCTGTCACGGTGGCGCCCTACAGCGTCAACATCGACAGCAACGCCTACGCTTCGGGCCAGCACGTGCTGCGCGCACGGGCGCGCGACGCCGCGGGCAATGTTTCGGCCTGGGCCGAAGTCAGGGTGCAGCTGGGCGGCAGCCGCAACCAACCGCAGGGCGTGACGCGCAATGAATCGTGGATCACCGGTTTGAATTCGGCCACGGCCTTTGCGCAAGCGACCGACGGCCGGCTGTTCGTGACCCAGCAAGGTGGCGACCTGCGGGTGGTGAAGAACAACGCTTTGTTGGCCGCGCCTTTCCTCAGCCTGACCGTCGACCCGAACGGCGAACGCGGCCTGCTCGGCGTGGCGCTGCACCCCAACTTTGCCAGCAACGGCTGGGTCTACGTCTACTACACCACCGCCAGCGATGGCACCCACAACCGCATCAGCCGCTTCACCGCCAGCAGCACCAACCCCGACCTCGCGCAGCCCGGCAGTGAGGTGATCCTGGTCGACCTGCCCGCGCTGTCGTCGGCCACCAACCACAACGGCGGCGCGCTGCACTTCGGCGTCGACGGCAAGCTTTACGTGGGCGTGGGCGACAACGCCAACAGCGCCACCGCGCCCAACCTGGCCAGCCCTTTCGGCAAGATGCTGCGCTTCAACGACGACGGCAGCATCCCCAGCGACAACCCGCACTTCGCCACGCAAACCGGCCTGGCGCGGGCGGTCTGGGCGCGGGGACTGCGCAACCCCTTCACCTTTGCGGTGCAGCCCATCACGGGGCGCATCCACATCAACGACGTGGGGCAGAACACCTGGGAGGAAATCAACCTGGGGGTGGCCGGCGCCGACTACGGTTGGCCGGCCTCGGAGGGGCCCGACAACATCACGGCCGGACGCACCGCGCCGCTGCTGGCCTACAGGCACAGCGCCGCAGCGCCTGCCGGTTCTGGCCCGGGCGGCTTCTTCGTCGGCTTTGCCATCGCAGGCGGCACCTTCTATCCCGCCGATGGCGCCTTGGGCGCGCCGTGGCGCGGCAACTACTTCTTTGCCGACTTCGTCAACCGATTCATCGGCGTGCTGGACCTGGCCAACGCCAACGCCGCCTACGCCTTTGGCCGTGTCAGCGGCAGCCCGGTGGACCTGCTGGCTGCGGGCGATGGCGCCTTGCTGGTGCTGACCCGAAACGGCATCACGCGCTTCAGTTTGCCCTGATCGCGGACCTGTCGCCGACCCCTGGCGGGGCGACAATCAGGCCCATGCCCAGCCCAGAAATCGCCCTCATCGCTGCCGTGGCCCGCAACGGCGCCATCGGCCTTGACAACGATTTGATCTTTCGCGAGGCGGCCGATCAAAAACACTTCCGCGACACCACGCTGGGCCACCCGGTGGTGATGGGTCGCAAGACCTGGGAATCGCTGCCCACCCGCTTTCGCCCCTTGCCGGGCCGGCGCAACATCATCGTCAGCCGCAACCGCGATTTTGTGGCCGCCGGCGCCGAAGTCGCGCACGACCTGGACCAGGCGCTGGCCCAAGCGCAAGGCGCACCGCGTCTGTTTGTCATCGGCGGCGCAGAGCTCTACCGCTTGGCCTTGCCACAAGCCCAGTGGCTGATGCTGACCGAGGTGGATGCGGACCTGCAGGGCGACACGTTCTTTCCGGCTTGGGATCGCTCGCAATTTGAAGAGCTGGACAGTCAAAGCGCCTTCACGACCGCCGGAGTCCCTTACCGCTTTGTCACCTACCGACACCGTCCAGCCAGTGTCTGAGCGGCGTAGCGCCTGCGGCTGCGAATGCGGAGCGCAGCAGGCAGTCCAGCAAGCTCCGCAGCGGGCGATGGCACCTCAATCGTTGGTCACGCAGGAAGATCGATGAACCTCCCGACCTGAAAGACGGGGCAAGGTCACGGACCATCGCTGGTGATCCCGGGCCGCAGGCGAGGCCCTTGTGAATCAAGGGCTTGGAGTGACGTGACAACGTGGTCGCAAAAGTGCCGCATCGCGGCTAGGGGCGCTCTACTCGGGTGGTATGCCGGAGGCCGCCCGCCGCCGTCAACGCGATGGCGGTACCTTCTTTTCCTTGTCCATTTCGCGCATGGCGCGGCGCAAAAACTGCATCTGTTCGTCCACCGTGCGGCAGGTTTCGCAAATCACGAGGTGATAGCGCAACCGTGCGCGCTCGGGCGCCGGCATGGCCCGGTCGAGCCCTTCGCTGAAGAGCCTTGATACTTCCTTGCAGTCCAGCTCTTTTTTCATCGTTGCCCCGCAAACCAGTTGCGGTCCAGGCATTCGCGCAGCTGCATGCGCGCGCGGTAAAGCATCACGCCGCAGTTGCTGGCGGTGATGCCCAGTTCGGAGCAGATGTCCTCGACGTCCTTGTCCAGCCACTCGCGCATCATGAACACCCGGCCGATCTTGGCAGGCAGCCGATCGACGCAGGTCTGCAAGGTCTCGAAGAACTGACGCTGCTCGAGCGACTTTTCGGGGTGGTGCCAGGCCGGCGGCGGCTCCTGCCAGTGGCCGTCCTTGGCGAAGAGTGCGTCCATGGCGTCGTCCATGCTCTGTTCGTCGAGCGGCTCGATGTGCACTTCGCGTCCGCGCTTGCGTATCACGTCGATGATCTTGAACTTGAGGATGCCGGTGGCGTAGGTGCGCAGCGAACTGCGGCCCTCGAAGCTGTCTGGTTTCTCGAGGATGGCCAGGAAAGTCTCCGAGACCACGTCTTCGGCGATGCTGTCGTTGCGCAGTTGCATCATGGCAAAGCGCAGCAACGGTTGGTGCAATTGGGCGAGTTCGGCTTCGATGCTCATGCGCAAAAATCACTTCATGTTCCCTGACGGAGATCGGCAGCACGTGACTGGCGATCCGCTTGGCGTCGGGGTGGCTTCCCTTCCATTCAAACATGCTAACCCAGGAGCGACAATTCGCAGTGATGGACCCGGACTCTCTCAGGTCAGAGTGACACGCTCGAAGAGAGCACGGGCACGGCATCGGTTTGAGCAGGGTGCCGAGTCATGGCGCTGCTCAAGGATCAGGGGTTGAGGCACGCCAAGACGTGCCCTTCTGGGACCCCAGCGCCAGTCGGTTTCGGACCGGCTGGCTTGCAGCCTTTGCAGACGCAGGTTCGCCGACCTCTTGCTCTTCGGGCGGCCAAGACAGAAAGAGGCGTAACGCAGGCTTGAACAATACGACTGTACAAGACACGCAACTGCGCCGCTTCCTTCCCAACATGAAACTCATGCTCGACTGCCGCGCCTTGGTTCGGCTGCTCAGTCAGTCGCAAGACGATGCGCCGCCGCTCGCCGTCCGGGCTCGCATGCGGTTGCACCTGGTCACCTGCCAATCCTGCCGCAACGTCGATGAGCAGATGCGCTTCATTCGCACGGCGATGGAAGAACTGCAGATCAACCCACCGGGCGACAGCCCGGTCGCGGAGCAACCGCCATGAACCGCCGTCGCTCAGGGGTCATTGCCGGAGGCGGTTTCGGCTGCACCGCCGTGGCCCGCCAACTGGCTGGGCGCTTGCCGCCCGAAGTGGACCTGGGGTCTGGGGTTCCCTGTCGGCACATCGCACCTGAGTTTTCCAGGCAGCCACCACCCGAACGGCCCGAGCAGGCGCACGACCTGATTCGGCCATCATCCTCGATGCCTCGCCTGTGCACGGAAAGGGCTCGATGCCGTGACCACCGCCACGCCATACGGCCAGCCGCGGCTGTTCACGTTCATCGGCCATGACACTGGCCCCTGAAGCGTGCTGTCTGCGCGCACCCTGGTGGGTGATGCATGGCCGCCCGCGCGGTGATTCAGCGTGGTGGCCGGCGCCGCCGCACCGCAACCCGGTGGCACCCCATGGGCGCTGGCGCAGGGCATACGGTGGACCGTCTTCGAGGCGCTGTCGGTCTGCGATGCCGGCCTACGGCCCGACGGCTGGCCGGGCGCAGCTCGGCCGTGCGGGCGCTTAGAACGTGATGATCTGGCGGCCCTCGATCAGCAGCGCTCGCAGGCTCGCATGCCCACGGTCATCCTCGAGCAAGGGCAACTCGGCCGCCTGCACGGCATCGAGCACGCCATAGCTCTGGGCACAGAAGCGGCAGACACCGCGCACCGCAGGCATCACGTTGATGAAAAGGGTGTGAAAGCGGTGCTCCGACTGGGCCATCTCGGCCGCGGCGGTGCTGCCGGCGCCGTCGAAGACGATCACGACATCGTCGCCCGCGTTGCGCAGCTCCTGCGCACCCATCAGCGCACGGTAGATCGCCGATTGCCCGGTGCCTTCGAGCTTGCTGTGGATCAGCAGTGCGACCTTGAATGCTGCCATCGTGTCTTCGATCAGTGGGCAGCCACGGTCATGACCATGGCTGCGGAGGTGAACGCAAAACCGACGATGGCGACGACGACGGTGAAGAAGGGTACGAGCAGTGGCCTGGCTTTCATGAAGATTCCTTGAGAGGCGGTGTTCGGGTTCAGAGCCTTGCCGCTGGGCCCGTGGGCCGCGGCGGATGCTTCTTCTGTCGGCGAGCCTGTTGTCACATGACACGAATTTCACCGAGACGGCGCTCGTCACTGTGCGTGACCCGTCGCATCGGCGATCATCGTGGCCATGTGCCTTGCAGCCCTCAGCATTGGCCAGAGCGAGCGCTTCCCGGTCGTGCTGGCCTCCAACCGCGACGAGTTCTTCGCCCGCGCCAGTCAGCCGCTGGCGTGGTGGCGGCCGTCGGACGGCGTGGCCCCCATCCTGAGCGGCAGGGACCTGACGGGCGGTGGCACCTGGATGGGCCTGAATGCCGCTGGCCGGCTGGCGCTGGTGACCAATGTGCGCGAACCGGGCCGGCAGCTCATGGCATCGCCCTCACGCGGAGAACTGGTGCTGCAATGCCTGACCAACCCGCAAGCTGACCTGGCGGTGTTGGCAACGACACCGCGCAATGGCTTCAACCTGCTCACCGTCGATCTCGCTGCGGACCCATGGAAACAGCTGGGTACGTCAGTCGGCCAGTGGGTCAGCAACCGGCCCGCTTTGCAAGGCCGGGCGATCGGGCCGGGGGCGTTCGGACTTTCCAACGCGGCGCTCGACACACCTTGGCCAAAGGTGCGTGCTCTCAAGCAGCGCCTGATACAGGCCGTCAACCAGCACCATGAACTGGACGCACTGATGGGCGGGTTGTTCGCCGCACTGCTCGACCCGCGGCCGGCCGCGGACGCAGAGCTACCGCAAACCGGCGTGTCGACTGAACGCGAGCGGCAACTGTCTAGCGCCTTCATCCACGTTTCCGGGGGCCAGACTGGGACCTACGGCACCCGCTGCTCGACGGTGGTCGTGGTCGAAGCGTTGGCTGGCAGGCGCAGCGTCCATGTGCTGGAGCGCACCTTCGACGCATCAGGCCGCGAGGCCGGCATGCACACCGAGCGCTTCGAGTTGCCCTCTCAGCGCTGAGCCTGTCGCCCCGCCAGACGTGCCAGCAACGGCACCCAGGTCGAACGCCGGATCCAGAGCAGAGCGGCACAGGCCAACCAGACACCGCAGGCCAGTGCAAACAGCTCGCCGCCGTCGCTGCTGCCGTCGGTGTTGACGACGGCCACGCCCAGCGGCGTGAAGAGGTGGAAGAAGATCGCGCCGCTGATCACGCCCAGGCCCAACGCGGCACCCAGCACCTGCACGATGCGTTGGGACGACAGTGCCGCACCCGCCAGCAGCAGCGCAGAAGCGATCAGCTCGAAGCTTCCCACCACCTTGGCCGAGAAGATGCCACCAGGCGCGAACACGCCCGCGAACCCCAGCGAAGCGGCCCAGGGGTCGAGCTTGCCCTGGAAGATGTACACCGTCTCGGGCGAGCCAGCGAACTTGAAGAACAGCGACTGGATGAAGACGAACGCCACGTACAGCGTCAGCAACCAGTGGCCGTGTTTCCTGAACCATTCCATGACAGTGCCTTTCCTGACGGTGCGCGTGATGGCGTTCATTTCTTCAACAGTGCCGGGAACTTGGCATCCGCCACCTTGATGAAGCCGGCGGGATCCTTCAGCCACTTGGCCTGGATGTCGGCGTCGAAGTTGAGGTAGAGCTTGCCGTCGCGGACCGTGAACTGATCGGGTTCGACCTTCACCAGGTTGTCGTGAACCACGCCGTAGGCGCAGTAGCCGCCGTATTGCGGCGCGTACTTCTCGGGGTTGGCCTTGAACAGGTCGAGGTGGGCCTGGGTGCTGAACTTCCATTTCGCACCCATCCATTCCGTGGCCAGCGCGTCCTGGCCCTTCACCGGCTTGCCCGCCGTGAAGTAGGCCACCGTGTCATAGCCGTTGATCGCGGTGTCGGTGCGGCCACCGAAGAGGCTGTTCTTCAGCGTATTGATCGGCGGCTCCGCAGCCAAGGCGGCCGTGCCGAAGAGCATGCCGGCCACAACCAGCGCGCAGGCCACAGCAGCGCGGCCGGTCAAGCCGAAAGAGAGAGACTGAGACATGAAAGCTCCTGGTTGTCAGATGGGGCAGCGGCCCGGCGGGTTGCGATCTCGTTCGCCACAGTCCCGGGTGCCTTGCCAAAGTGGGCCGGCACGGGAACCCCATGCCGTCGAAGGTGTTCGACCAACAGCGCAAAGTGGTGCACGGCATGGCTGGCCAGAAAGGCCAGCTCACGACCCACGCTGGAGGCGACGCAGAAATCGAAGTCGCCGGTGATGCCGCCCTGGCCGAGCACTTGCACAGGCCGGTCCAGCATCTCGGGCGTCCATTGGCCAAGCACCTGGCGCAAGCCGAGCAGCCGGTCCCGCGCCAACGTGGGGCTGGTCTCGAGCTGACGGTCACGCGGGCGACCGTCATAGTCGACGACGCCGAGGCGCAGGCCATCGATCAGTGCTTCGTAGTGCTCGACCACATGCCGCAGGTGCGCGCCAACGGGACCGGCAAACGACGGCGCATTCGGAACCTCATGTTGGCTGACCACCGCCAGCGCTTGATCGAGCATCTGTTGGTTGAAGTCCAGCAGACGCCGTGTCATGGTTTGTGCGGTGGCCGGCATGGCGGTACAGGGTGGGGTTCGGCGGCGAATGATCAGATCAAGCTGGGCAAGACGGCTCAGCGTGACGCCATCGTCATTGCCACGGCCTTCAGGCCGGCCAGGCGGATGCTCTCGAGCTGGACCGCCGTCGGTATCACGTTCCGCTCGCCTCGGCTGATGGCACCGACGCGGATGGCTTCCAGCGTCTCTGCCTTGACTTGCGCGCGGGTCAACGACGGGCCGGTGCCGGCGATGACGATGGTCCGCTCGCCATGGGCGATCAGCCCCGCGGCGCGGGCGCGCAGCGTTTGTGCTTGAACGTCGGCACGGCTGACGGCGGACGTGTAGGCGACCGGGTACTCGTAGCTCGCCTCGCCGGCGACGGCCGAGCCGGCGCCCAGCGTGGTGATGACGCCGATGGCGGAGAAGGCGGCGACGAAGCAGATCTTGGTGTTCATGATGATGTCCTGGCAATGAAGTTGGCGGGATCGAAACCACAGGAGAAGTTCCTGCGCCGGCTGCGTTGCTTGAGGCCGTTTGGCCACAACGTTTTCGGATGAGCTTCTGTCGTCGTCATGGCCCAGGACTTACGTCATTCTTGCGACTGGCGTTCAGTTTCCCCGGGGCGGGTCAATCCGTCGCGGGGTACTGCGGCGTCAGCAATTTCTCGCGTCTGTAGTCGCGTATGAAGTGGGCCCAGCGCATGGGCTTGAATCCGCGCGCCCGGTTCGCGTGACCGATCTCGTACAACCATCGGTACTGGCGCATCAACGCCAGCCAGGCCTGCGGCAAGGTCGTTTGCCGATCCCAGATGTGGGTGCTCTCGGCACCGGCGCCGTTGACCTCGACGATCGTGAAAGCACCGCCACGTTGCACTTTCGCAAAGTCCTCGAAGCGAACGTCGAAGCGACCGAAGTGGAACTCCGGCAGGCGCTTGGCGATGGCGTCGAAACAGGCTTCCATCTCGGGCGTGACCAGATGGGTGCCATTGCGGAAGATCGCGCCGCGGCTGTGGCTGCCGGCAAAGGCCAGCCGGATCGATTCGCCCGCCATTGGCACGTGGTCGAGCCGTGCCGTGTGACGCCGCAGGTACAGGTGCTGCAGCTTGCCGGCGCGCGGGTCGTCCAGGATCAGCTGGCGCAGGGTGCGCCGGCCGTCACCGGTGACATGCGGGAAGTACTTGAGGGTGATCGACACGATGCGTCCGTT
>JANMHH010000273.1:0-1958 GCA_031375065.1 Rubrivivax sp.
GACGCCGGCAAGGCACTCAGCAAGGCACCGCTGCCGGCCTGGGTGTTTGACGGCCGCACCGGTGTGCACACGCCGGAAGGCTCGTGGAGCCCGTCGCGCAAGGCCTATGTGCCGCGCAGCACGCTGCCGGTCTATCAGCGCCAGCACTTCCCGGAAGCGGTCATCGGCTCTGCGGCCAAGCCGCCCCTGCAGTCGGGCACCGAACTCTTCAAGAACGAAGAGATCCGGGTCTGGACGTTGGACGGTGAGGTGGTCATCGCCAGCATCACCGCCAAGCTGCACCTGATCAGCCCCACGGTGGCTGAAGGCCTGCAAAAGGCGCTGGAGATCGCAGAGGCCGGCTACAAGGGCATGGTCATCTGGTCACCCGACGACGTTTTCTCGGCCGGCGCCAACCTGGAAGCCTTGATGCCGGTCTTCATGAAGTCGGGCGCCAAGGGCATCAACCCCGAGATGAAGAAGTTCCAGGACTTCATGATCCGCCTGCGCTATGCACAGGTGCCGGTGGTGGCTGCGGTGCGCGGCATCGCGCTGGGTGGTGGCTGTGAGTTGGCCGCCTACTGCGCGCGCCGCGTGGCCACCATGGAAAGCTACATGGGCCTGGTGGAAGTGGGCGTGGGCCTGGTGCCGGGTGCCGGTGGCCTGGCCTACATCGCGCGCCGTGCTTCTGAGATGGCCGCTGCGGGCAATGCGAATGCCGACATCATGAAGTTCCTGATCGACGGCTTCACCAACGCCGCGATGGCCAAGGTGGGCACCAGCGCGATCGAGTCGCGCAAGCTGGGTTACCTGCTGTGGAGCGACATCATCGTGCCGCACAAGGACGAGCTGTTGTTTGTCGCCATCACCCAGGCCAAGGCCATGGCCGACAGTGGTTACCGCGCACCAGCCAAGGCCCTGTTCCCGGTGGCCGGGCGCAGCGCGGTGGCCACCATCATGGGCCAGCTGGCCAACATGCGCGACGGCGGCTTCATCAGCACCCACGACTTCCACATCAGCAAGCTGATCGCCGAAGTGGTGTGTGGCGGTGATGTCGACCAGGGCTCGCTGGTCAGCGAGGAATACCTGATGACGCTGGAACGCGACCGCTTCTGCGCACTGCTGGAACACCCCAAGAGCCAGGAACGCATCATGGGCATGCTGCAAACCGGCAAGCCGGTGAGGAATTGAAGATGAAACAAGTACAAGACGCCTACATCGTTGCCGCCACGCGCACGCCCATCGGCCGCAGTGGCCGCGGCTTTTTCCGCAACACGCGACCCGACGACCTGCTGGTGGCTGCCGTTCGCAACGCCTTGGCCCAGGTGCCCAGCCTGGACCCCAAGGCGATTGAAGACGCCATCATCGGCTGCAGCTTCCCTGAAGGTGAGCAGGGCATGAACATGGCCCGCGTGGCCATGGTGCTGGCGGGGCTGCCGCACAGCGTGGGCGGTGTCACCGTCAACCGCTTCTGCGCCAGTGGCTTGACAGCGTTGCAGATGGCCGCCGACCGTATCCGCGTGGGTGAAGCCGACGTGATGATCGCCGGCGGTGCCGAAAGCATGAGCATGGTGCCGATGGGCGGCGGCAAGCCGTCCTTCAACCCCGAGGTCTTTGCGCGCGACGAAAACGTCGGCATCGCCTATGGCATGGGCCTGACCGCCGAAAAGGTGGCCACGCAGTGGAAGGTCAGCCGCGAAGACCAGGACGCTTTTGCGCTGGCCTCGCATCAAAAGGCACTGTCGGCCATGGCCGCGGGTCACTTCGATGCCGAGATGACCGCGGTAGACGTGGTCGACCGCAGCCCCGACCTGGCCACCGGCGGTGTCAGCCTCAAAACCCGCACCGTCAAGCTCGACGAAGGTGCGCGCCCCGACACGTCACTCGAAGGCCTGGCCAAGTTGCGCCCGGTGTTCGCCGCCAAAGGCAGCGTCACGGCCGGCAACAGCTCACAGACCAGCGACGGCGCCGGTGCGCTG
>JANMHH010000284.1:0-3481 GCA_031375065.1 Rubrivivax sp.
TTGCTTTCCATCGTATCGATTTGCGGCAAGCCGCGCAGCATGTGGCAATCTCCGCGCCTCGTCAGCTACCAACAACACCCCATGCAAATCGACTGGACCCACTTCACACCCTGGAGCGCCCTGGCTGGTGGTCTGCTGATCGGCCTGGCCAGCGGGCTTTATGTGCTGAGCAACGGGCGCATCGCCGGCATCACTTCACTGCTGGCCAGCCCCTTGCGCGCACTGATGACGAGCAAGCCGATGGCGGCGGAACAAACGCGCCTGCTTTTTGTGGCCGGGCTCTTGGTTGCACCGTGGGTCTGGCAGCTGGCTGCGCCCTTGCCCGCGTCGCAGCCCGTGACCGGCACCGGCGGTCTGGTGGCGGCGGGCTTGCTGGTGGGCTTTGGCACACGCATGGCCAACGGCTGCACCAGCGGCCACGGCGTCTGCGGGCTCAGCCGCGGCTCGGTGCGGTCGCTGGCCAACGTGATGACGTTCATGGCCATGGGCATGTTGACGGTTGCCGTGTTGCGGCACCTGGGCTGAGGCGCACGACATGCAAAAACCTCTCACCATTCTCTTGGCGGCTTCAAGCGGCTTGATCTTTGGCTTGGGCCTGATCGCCAGTGGCATGACCAACCCTTACAAAGTGAGGTCGTTTCTCGACGTCACCGGCAGCTGGGACCCCAGCCTGGCGTTGGTGATGGGCGGCGCCATCGCCGTCACGTCGATGGCCTACGCGTGGGCCCGCCGCCGCCAGGTGACTTGGCTGGGACAAGCCATCGAATGGCCCGCAGCCCGGGGCTTAGATGTCCGCTTGCTGGTGGGCGGTGCACTGTTTGGCGTGGGCTGGGGTCTGGCAGGCTTCTGCCCGGGCCCGGCGATCGTGGCCATGGGTTCTGGTATGCAGGAGGCGTGGATTTTCGGCGGGGCCATGCTGGTCGGCTTCATGGCTCACGACAAACTGATGCCTTGAAAGTCGCGACTATCAGGAGCCCCTGTGATCACATTTCGCCAACTTTTTGACCCCGCCTCTTCGACTTACACCTACCTGCTGGCCAGCGACGGCCAAGCCCTGCTCATCGACCCGGTGTTTGAACAAGCCAGCCGCGACCAGGCGCTGTTGCGGGAACTGGACTTGACGCTGCAGGCCACTTTGGAAACCCACGTGCACGCCGACCACGTCACCGGCGCCTGGCTGCACCGGCAGCGCAGCGGGAGCCAGGTGGTGCTGTCGCGCGCGGCAGGCGCTGTGGGGGCTGATCGCCTGTTGGCCCCGGGCGATGCAGTGGCCTTTGGCAGACGGCACCTGCAAGCCCGCGCAACACCGGGCCACACTGCGGGCTGCATGAGCTATGTGCTGGACGACGCCAGCATGGTCTTCACCGGCGACGCCTTGTTGATCCGCAGCTGCGGCCGCACCGACTTCCAAGGCGGCAGCGCCGCGCTGCTGTTCCGCTCGGTACAAGAACAGCTCTTCACTTTGCCGAAAGACTGCCTGGTCTTCCCAGGACACGATTACCGCGGTCTGGCCGCCAGCAGCGTGGCCGAAGAACGCCGCTTCAACCCGCGCCTGGGCGGCAATGCCAACGAGACCGACTTCATCGGCTACATGACCCACCTGGGCCTGCCGCACCCCAAGCAGATGGACGTGGCGGTACCGGCCAATCTGCGTTGCGGTGAACCCGCCCAAACCGATGGCCCTGGCGCTGCCTCGCAACCTACCTGGGCTGCGCTGACTTTCACCTTTGGTGGCATTTGGGAGATGACGCCCGAAACCTTGAGCGAAACCGCCGGGCCCCTACGGCTGCAATTGCAGGTGCTGGACGTGCGCGAGGCCTACGAATTCAACGACACCCTGGGCCACATCCACGGCGCACAACTCTTGCCCTTGACCGAGTTGGGCAGCCGACTCCATGAACTGGACCGTCAGCGCCCGGTCGTGGCCGTCTGCCGCTCGGGCACGCGCTCGGCGCAGGCCTGTGTGCTGCTGGCCAGGGCCGGCTTTGCACAAGTGGCTAATCTCGCTGGTGGCATGTTGCGCTGGCGTGCGCAAGGGCATGCCGTGGAAGGTGGATTGGACTGAGGGCCTCCCCCACAGACTTGACTCGAACCGTTGAAAAACGGGGGACTCGCGCCGACTTGTTGCCAATCGAGGCCATCGAGACCGGGCGCCGTCCCGTCATGGAGCTCCAACTCACCCAGCGTTTTCGGCAGCCCTTGAACTGTCGCAATCCGTCCCTATAATCTGATTGCTAGCACTCGTTGATGATGAGTGCTAACGGTTGGCAAAACGGGTTGGCAAGAGGCCACCCACGGCCGCCGACCATTCTTATGTCAGCGGGGGCTAACTTCGTTGGCGACCCCGCCTTTACGCCACACAGTAGGAGATCCATATGAAGCTTCGTCCCTTGCACGACCGCGTGATCGTCAAGCGCCTTGAGAACGAAACCAAGACCGCCTCTGGCATCGTCATCCCCGACAACGCCGCCGAAAAGCCCGATCAAGGCGAAGTCCTGGCCGTGGGCCCGGGCAAGCGCAACGACAAGGGTGACTTCGTCGTCCTCAACACCAAGGTCGGTGACCGCGTGCTGTTTGGCAAGTACAGCGGCCAGACCGTCAAGGTCGATGGCGAAGAACTGCTGGTGATGAAAGAGGAAGACCTCTTCGCCGTTGTTGAGAAGTAATCGCTGCGCGATTGCTTCCGTCGAAGGCTAACTTCGCGCAGCGAAGTTAAGGGCTGAAAGCCCGGCCGCAGACAAAAGAATTCACCGGCATCGCCGGCAAATCAATCTTTTTTGGAGAAACACACATGGCAGCAAAAGACGTCATCTTTGGCGCAGACGCCCGTCAACGCATGGTTGAAGGCGTGAACATCCTGGCCAACGCGGTCAAGGTCACGCTGGGCCCCAAAGGCCGCAACGTCGTGCTCGAGCGTTCGTTTGGCGCCCCCACCGTCACCAAAGACGGTGTCTCGGTGGCCAAGGAAATCGAACTGAAAGACAAGCTCCAGAACATGGGCGCGCAAATGGTCAAGGAAGTGGCTTCCAAGACCAGCGACGCCGCTGGTGACGGCACCACCACCGCCACCGTGCTGGCACAGAGCATCGTGCGCGAAGGCATGAAGTTCGTCGCCGCCGGCATGAACCCGATGGACCTGAAGCGCGGTATCGACAAGGCCGTGACGGCCCTGGTGGCTGAGCTGAAGAAGGCTTCCAAAGCCACCACCACCTCCAAAGAAATCGCGCAAGTCGGCTCTATCTCTGCCAACAGCGACTCCAGCATTGGCGACATCATTGCCAAGGCCATGGACAAGGTCGGCAAAGAAGGCGTCATCACCGTTGAAGACGGCAAGAGCCTGGACAACGAACTCGACATCGTCGAGGGCATGCAGTTCGACCGCGGCTACCTGACGCCCTACTTCATCAACAACCCCGAGAAGCAGAGCGCCATTCTCGAAAACGCGTTCGTGCTGCTGTACGACAAGAAGATCAGCAACATC
>JANMHH010000367.1:0-2114 GCA_031375065.1 Rubrivivax sp.
CGCGTTATCGGGGTCGATGTTCAACACCGACAAGCCCGGCGCACCGGGCACCGGCACGGCCGTGTTGCGAAGCTCGACCCCCAGCATCTCGTCGAGGTTGGACGCGGCGTCGGTGCTGACCAGCAACACCTTTTTGCCCGCATCGGCCAGCGTCAGCGCGGCGGCTGTCGACAGCGAAGTCTTGCCGACGCCGCCTTTGCCGGTGAAGAACAGATGCCGGGTCGGCTGGCTCAAAAACCCGATCGGGCTGGGTTTCAGCCATGTCTGAACCATCTCGTGCGAAGGAATGCCGCCGCTGTGCACGACCGTGCCGTTGATCATGACGGCCGGGGTGGCCCGAACAGCTGCGCGCCTGATCTCTTCGGCGCTCTCGATCTTGATGATCTTGACGTCGACGCCCAAAGCTTGCGCGGCCCGTTCGATGATGCCGACGGTGCTGCGACACTGGCTGCAGCCCGGCCCCAGAACCTTGATTTCCATGGCGAAATCCCTTGTCTTGTGTGCATGCTCAGCCGGAGGGGCTGCTGTCCGTAGCCTGTGTGGGAGTCCGTCGCACGTTGTGCACGCCCAGGCGTTCTACACGCCCAGCGATGGAGCCCTCACGGTTCACGATGGCCTTGGCCGCGGCCCGTCGGACAAATGACGTTCTTGGGCTCGGTGCCGCGCAGGTAGCCCGTTTCTTCGTCGTCTGTCGCCCGTCGGACTTCGACCAACCGGGCTCGATCGCCATACAAGACTTGCAGCCGCTCGGCCATCTCGACTTCCACGTCCACCTTGGGCCCGAACGCCATGAACCAGCGACGGGCGCGCCCGTCGTAGCGGAAGTCCACGACCCAGGTTGTCGAAGTTCTGAAAAATTCCGAAGGCATCAGGGTGGTGATGTTGACACCTTGCGGCTGGCTCGCAAGGCCTGCAGGCGTGCTTCGAGGGCTGCTGGATTGAGCACGCCGAAGTGCGCATCGACGAGCAACCCACTTGCGTTGTAGAACAGCGTGGTGGGCAAACCCTGCGAGCCCACCGCTGGACCGAGCTTGGAGCTGGGGTCCAGCAGCACCTCGCGCAACGGCAGCCCCAGGCCGGCCAGGTAAACGCGAATCACCGGCTCCGACTCACCCTGGTTCACGACGAGGAAGCCCACCGTGCTTTCGCGCCGCTGTGCCTCGGCCAGGGTGGGCATTTCCTGTCGACACGGCCCGCACCAACTGGCCCACAGGTTGACCACCACCGGCCGCCCAGCCGCTGCCGTCCGCAGATCGACGGGCCGGCCACCTTCCAGGGTCGACAGCACCGTCATCGGCATCGTCGCTTCGTCACGGGCGCCGGTGAACAGCGTGCCCGCGGTCCACACCAGCACGCCAGTCGCGGCGGCGAACGCCAGCGGGCGCCGAAAAGGCGGCTTGCGCCAGCCGCGCCAGACCAGCCAGGCGGAACCCGCAACTGCGCCGGCCAGCGTGTCCCAGCCGCCATCGCGCAGGTCCAGCATCGACGCCGGCGACGCAAGGTAGGGCTGCGCATGCGAAGCCAGGTGCGCCAGCCGGGCCCCGAGAAGACCGAACCCTGCAGCAACGAAGACGGTGTTGCCTGCGGCGTCGGCATCCTTGGCATCGGCCGCATCCGGATGCTGGCGAGTCGACAGCTTGGTGGACGTCCACGATGCGATCCAGACGGCCAAAAGCAGCAGCAGCGGTGCCACGGGCAGTGCCATCGGGCCGAGCGAGATGGACAACATGGAATCAGGCTACGCCGTCTGTCAATGGGCTGGACTGCGGGTCTGCCGCTCTGCGCTGGCGCTTTCAGGCTGCCTTGGTCGCCGAAGCCTTCGCGAATTCTTCGAAGGCCGCGATGGCATTGGCGGCGTACATCAGCGAAGGACCGCCGCCCATGTAGGTGGTCACGCCCAAGGTCTCGTCGAGTTCCTGGCGTGTGGCACCCAGCTTGACCAACGCCTTCGTGTGGAAGCCGATGCAGGGATCGCAGCGCGCCGCCACGCTGAGCGCCAGCGCGATCAGCTCCTTGGTCTTGGCGTCCAGAGCGCCCGTGGCGGTTGCGGCCCGGCCCAGCTCGCTGAAGCTCTTCATGACCTCGGGCGTGCTCGCGCGCAGCGGCGACAGGCC
>JANMHH010000377.1:0-11282 GCA_031375065.1 Rubrivivax sp.
CCCTGGCAACGCGAGATCGTGCGCATCGTGCGCAAGGTGGCGCAGTACTTCTACCCGCAGCGCCAGACCCAGGTCATGAACGAAGGCTGGGCCACCTTCTGGCACCACAAGCTGCTCAACACCATGTACGACGACGGCTACCTCACCGACGGCGTGATGATCGAATGGCTGAAGTCGCACACCAACGTCATCTACCAGCCGCCGGTGGGGCACAAGGCCTACAGCGGCATCAACCCGTATGCGCTGGGCTTTGCGATGTACACCGACATCAAGCGCATCTGCGAAAGCCCCACTCTTGAGGACCGCGAATGGTTCCCCGACATCGCCGGCAAGCCCTGGCTGCCGACGCTGGACCACGCCATGCGCAACTTCAAGGACGAGAGCTTCATCGGCCAGTACCTGTCACCGAAGCTGATGCGCGAGCTGCGCCTGTTTGCCATCCACGACGACGAACGGCAAAGCGAGCTGGAAGTCAGCGCCATCCACGACGGCAGCGGCTACCGCCGCGTTCGCGAGTCGCTCAGCCGCCAGTACGACCTGGGCAGCCGCGAGCCCAACATCCAGGTCTGGAACGTCAACTTGCGCGGCGACCGCAGCCTCACCCTGCGTCACTTCCAGCACAACGACCGGCCGCTTCACGACAGCGGGCAAGAGGTGCTGAAACACGTGGCCCGGTTGTGGGGTTTTGGCGTGCACCTGGAAAGTGTCAACGGCAAGGGCGAAGTGGGCAAACGCTGGAGCGCGGTGGGCCCGGCTCAGGGCTGATCCGGCAGCGCTCGAAGCGGCTTTTTGGACGACAGTACCTTCTGAAGCGATGGCGGCCATGTCTCCTCGGGCAGCACCCCTTCAAAGCCCGCGCGCCTGACGCTCGAAGCGGTTGTCCAGGTAGGCGCGGCGACCGCGCAGCCACTGCCAGGCACTCTCGACCAGATAGGCCGGCACAAACAGCAGGCCCCAGCGCTCGTACTGGCGCACATGCACCTGCTCGTGGTGGCGCCAGGCGTCAAGCACGGTGGCGCTGCGGCCCAGGATGACGTGGCCCAAGGTGATGGCGTCCAGCGGCAACGGTGCCCGGGCCAAGAGGCCGCCGTGGAATTCCAGGGCGCCTTGTTGGCGTTGCACATGGCCGCCGGTTGCCAGCATCGCGGCCCCGAACAGCGAGCCCAGCAGCGACCAGGGCGCGGGCCACAGGCGGCAGGCCCAGTGGCGCCAACGGCCCGGGCTGCGCGCGCTCATTTCACGGCTTGGTTGATTTCGACCAGCAGCCCGTGGCTGCCCACCGGGACCGGCTCGGCAAAACCCTGCAGGTCTCCGCTTTGGGGCGTGGCCTGGCCCGAGCGCGAAACGCGAGCGCCCACCACCACCTGCATCGAGGCCGACAGGCGCAAAGAAGGGTTCAGGGCGCTGCGCTCGTCCAGCACGAAGTCCAGCGGCAGCTCGGCGGCCCGGCGCTTGAGCACGGCCACTGGCATGCGTGGGCCGTCGACCAGGCGGGCAAAGATCAGCACGGTGTCGTCGGGCAGGACACGCGCCTTCAGTGCCGGGGCCAAGGTGATGCGGCCGCTGATGCGTGGGCCCACTGCTGAGGACCCGCTGTCCGCTGGTGGCAGTCCGCCCAAGCGCTGGGCCTGTTGGATGCCGGCCTGCAGGTTCATGGCGCTGGGACTCTGCGGACTCAATTGCTCCAGTGCCGCCTGCCAAAGTTGCACGGCCTGCTTGAAGTCTTTGCGGTCGAAAGCCAAGGTGCCCATCAATTCCAGCGCCTTGGCGTTGCGTGGGTCGAGCTGCAGCGCGCGTTGGATCAGCTGTTCGGGTTCGCCGTCAAAGCGCCGGCCCGCGATGAAGGCCAAGGCGTCGCCCAGGTCGGCATGGGTCTGGGCGTCTCGCGGTTGCAGGGCCAGGCTCTTTCTGAGCGCCACCACGCCGTCGGCATGGCGTTGCATCACCAGGTAGCTGCGGCCCAGTGTGGCCCAGCCTTCGGCGTCGTCGGGTTGGCGTTTCAAGCGTTCAGCCAGCGCAGCCACCATGGTCTCGACGCTCGGACCCTGCATGGGCGCGCCGCTGGCGCCGAGCATGGTGGGTATGGCCGCCACGGACGGAGCGGCAGGCTCAGACTGCTGGCTCCTTTGCCACAGCACCACCGCCGCGGTCAGGGCCCCTGCCAGCAAGAGCAGACCCAGCATCCGCAGCAGCGCCGGCCTGGCGCCGGTCGAGCTTGGTGCGGGGTTCACCGCCGACTCGCTGCAGGCCCGCGCCAACGCGCGAACGGCCTCAGCCCAGCCGCCGCCTGTTCAGCGGCCCATTGGGCGCCAAGGCCAGACGCTGCGGTCAAGACTTCCGGCACCAGTAGGTGGGTGTGGTGGAGGGCACGGCAATCATTGCGCCCACTGGCGGCGGGTTGGCCGGGTTGGTGGTGCCGTGGCAGATGTTGCAATTGAGGCTGGGCACAATCGCCCAGTTTTGGTGGTTGACATTGGCCGCCACCGCCCGTGCAAAGTCGCAGTTGAAATAGTTGAAGACGATGTTGAAGGCTGGCGTGGCGGTATTTTCGTTGCCGGCGCTGTCCACCACGGTAAAGGTGTAGGCCTGGGCAGCGGTGGGCACAGCGCCGTTGGGCAGTGTCGCCGGCGCAGGCAGCGCGATGGGTGCCGGCACACGGACCAGGAAGCAGTTGGCGCCGCAGCTGGACGTACTCACCGCGATGACGATGTTGCCGCCGCGCCGAATGCGCAAGGAGTCGGCGCCTAAAGCGCCCGACAGTTGCACGCGCAAGGTCGGAGCGGCGTCGTTGGTGGTGCCGCCGGTGCTGATGACACCGCTGCTTGGGGCGCTGGCGCCAGTGACCACGGTGTTGGGCATCACCGAGCTGCTGCCGGTGACGGCCGCGAAGGTCTGCGTCGGGGCCACCGTGTCCACCGTCACCGCATAGCTGCTGCTGGTGCTGCCATAAGCCGTGCCGCTTTCAACCCTTGCGCTGTAGGTGCGCAGGCCTTGCCCGACGTTGACATCGACAAAGCTCCAGTTGGTGAGGGTGGTGTTGGCCGTGCCGATGCTGGCCGCTGTGCCCGCGCGATAGACCGCGACCACAGCGCCCAACGGCAAATTGCCCGACAAGGTGCCCTGCACGGTGGGTGTGATGTCGGCGATGGCTCCGCCACTGGCCACCACAGTGCCATCGGCGCGTGGTGCTAGCAGGCCGGCGCTGTAGGCCACGGCGATTGAGGTCACCGTGGGCAAGGTGGCAATGACCGTCACGCCCAGCGTGCTGTTGACGCCACGGTTGTTGGCCAGGTCCAGCACCCGCACGGTGTAGCTGTAGGCGGCCGTGGTGATGGGCGTGACTTCTTGCAATGACCAGTTGGTGACCCCGCTGACCGTGGCCAAGCGTGTGATCGGGCCAGCGCCACCCGTGCGCACGACTTCCACCACCTCGCCCGGCGCCAGGCCGGCGCTGAGCGTGCCGTTGATCAGCGGTGTGGTGTCGGTGGTGTTGTTGCCACCCACCGAGATGCTGGCGTCGTCAAAGATGCCGCTGATGTTGACCACCTGGGTCGGTGCAGAGGCGTCGATGCTGTTGCTGACCACAGCGCTCGAGGCGCCAAAAACGCTGGAGTTGCTGCCCAGCTCGACGCGGGCCGAGAAGGTGTAGTTGCCATCTGCCAAGGTGGTGTTGGTGTAGTTCCAGGCGGTGCCCGTCACGTTGGCGTTGGCCACGCCAGTGCCGTTGCGGTAGACACGCACCACTTCGCCCCCATTCAGCGCCCGTTGCACGCTGCCTGCCAACACCGGGGTGTTGGTGTTGTTCAAGGGCACGCTGCCGCCCGAGGGTGCCATGCCGTTGATGCTGGCCAGTGTTACCGCCGCGCCAGGCAAGGGCAGTGCCGACAGGTCGATGGTCACCGCTCGGGTGGCACTGAAACTGCCAACGTTGCCAGCGGTGTCGAAAACCTGGGCCTGGTAGGTGTAGCTGCCCACGGCCAGCAGGCTGGACTCGGTGAACGACCAGCTGGTGCCCGCGGGGGTCAGCGTTTGGTCGACCACGGCTCCGCTGCTGACCAGGGTGCGCCGCAGGCGCAGCTGCTCACCGGCCGCCAAGGCGGCGCTCAGGGTGCCGCTGATGGTGGGGGTTTGGTCGGCGGTGGACGCACCGGCGCCCAAAACGCCGATGAAGCGATCGCTGATCTGCGTCACCACCACCGTCTGCGTGGGTGCAATGCTGTCGATGCTGAAGGCGTAGGCGGCGCTGTCACTGCCGATGACCGCACCCGCTTCGACCCGCACGCTGTAGCTCACCGCGCCTTCGGGGGCGCTGTCGGTGAAGGACCAGTTGCTGCCGGCCACCGTGGCCACACCGGCGCTGGCGCCGTTGCGCAACACACGCACCAAGGTGCCGCTGGGCAATGTGGCGGTGAGCGTGCCGGCCAGAGCAGGCGTGGCGTCGCGGGTGACGCTGCCAGCGGCAATGCTGGCGCTGTTGTCGTCCAGCACGCTGCTGATGCTGGCGCCAGCCACGCCGCCGATCAGGATGAAGCTGCGCGTGCTGCTGCTGGCGCCCAGGTTGTTGGCGGGGTCGATCAGGCGCACTTGATAGCTGTAGGTGTTGGCCACCAGAGCCGAGGGTTCGGTGTAGGACCAGGTGCTGCCCGTGACCACGGCGTTGCCCGCCACCGCCCCGTTGCGCAAGATCTGCAGCAATTCGCCCGTGCCCGGTGTTGCGCTGAGTGTGCCGGCCAGATTGGGTGTGCTGTCGGTGGCATAGCCGCCATTGGTAATGGCCCCCAAGGCGTCATCGGTCAGGCCGGTGATCTGCGCCGTGACAGCGGGTGCGATGCTGTCGACTCGCACGGTGTAGGTGTTGCTGGTGGGGCCAAAG
The DNA here is from genome assembly GCA_031375065.1 of Rubrivivax sp. Classification (GTDB taxonomy): domain Bacteria; phylum Pseudomonadota; class Gammaproteobacteria; order Burkholderiales; family Burkholderiaceae_C; genus Rubrivivax. Next base: position 4,874 of record JANMHH010000377.1, read on the forward strand.
CCTGTGCCTTGCACCACGCGCGCGGTGTAGACCAGGGTGCCCTGAGGTGCGCTGCTGTCGGTGTAGCTCCAGCCGGTGCCGCTGACCACCGCGTTACCCACAACACTGCCATTGCGCGAGACCGCCAGGGTCTGCGCGCCACTGAGCGCACTGGCCAGCGTGCCTTGCAGGGCTGGTGTGCTGTCGTTGGTGTAAGCGCCTTGGCCGACCGTGGCGCCCAGGTCGTCAAGCACTGCGGTGATGGTGGCCACGGTGGGCAAGGTCGGCAAGGCGCTGCTGCCGGGCTGCACACACGGCGGGTTCAGCTCTTGCAAGGGGCGTGCAGCCACACTGTTGTGGCAGCTGGAGCACACCGTGCCCGGCGGCGTGAAGGGGTGACCCACCGGGATGCTGCAGACGGTGGTGATGGGGGTGGCGGCGATGGAGATTCGCGGCGGCAGGTTGGTGGGCTTGTTGCAGTTGGGCCAGCCACCCGAGGAGACAAAGGCGGGCCTGAGCACGCCAGCGTAGGCCGGGTCCAGGCGGGCCGGGTTGTGGCACTGGATGCATTCGGTTTCGGCGCGAATGAACGACGAGCCATTGGCGGCGGTGTGGAAGTTGGTGGGCGGCTGGCAGACCGCCGCGCTGGCGGGCACCGGGGCTTCGATCAACTGTCGTGCGCGCAGGACTTCCAGCGACTGGTCCAGGAAGGTGTGGCAGGTGGCGCAGTCTTGCGTGGTGGCAACGCCACTTTGGGTGCGGCGCTGCGCGGTGGGGTTGTCGGGGTCGAAACGCTCGGCCACACGGCCGCGGATCTTCCACAGGCCGCCGGCGTAGTCCACGCCCATGGCGGTCAGGCGGTCAAAAGGACGTGCGCCGTAGCCGACAAAACCACCGGGCATCATGTCGCGCACGGGCGGCAGGCCCAGCACGCGGGCCGCTGTCAAGTCGCGCAAGACGGCCTTGGCCGTCAGGTCAAAGTGCACTCCCCAGCTGTAGACATGGCCGTTGCCCAGCACCGCGGCAAAAAGGCCCTGTTCGGTGATGATCTTGCGCACCGGGATGGCTTCGGTGCGCAAACCCACCGTCCGCGTGGGCATACCGGCCACGGCCGTGGGCACCCGGTTGCCACCACGGTAGCCGCCGGACACGTCGCTGTCGGTGTAGGCGTTGACATCGGCCGGGTGGGCACCCCATTGCCAGATGGACTGGTCGCGCTTGAGCACCACCACGTCGTTGTCGCGGGCGCTGATTTGCACCACGTCGCTCAGGCCACCGACCAGCACGGGCGTGGTCGCCATGCCATTGGCCTGGCCATTGCCCAGCAGTGCAAAGCCGCCGTTGCTGCCCCAGGTGTAGATGCTGCCGTCAGCCATCAGCGCATAAGAGGCCACGCTGGTGGCGGCCACGGCCACCGCGCCGCCGGCCGCGGCGGGCAGGTTGACCAGCAACGGAGTGCTCGAGCGCGCCAGCGTGTTGCCATCCACACCTTGGCCCAATTGGCCAAAGGTGTTGTCACCCAGCATGAAGACCCGGCCGTCGGCCAGGCGCAGCACCGAGTGTGCAAAGCCGCCGGCGGCATGGGTCAAGGGGCCGGGCAGCGTGACCTCGACCAGCGCTCGGTTGGTGGAGACCTGGTTGCCGGTGCCCATTTCGCCGTTGGCGTTGTCGCCCAAGGCATAAACGCGGTAAACCGGGTCGGTCGTGGTGTCGGTGTTGTCGATCTTGAAGAACGCACCACCGTGACCAAAATTGCTGATCATCCCGTAGACCGATTGGCCATTCGGCAGGGCCTTGGGCAGCGCCTGGCCAACCGACAGGTTGAGGTTGTTGCCCGCCAACCAACCCGCCACGGTGCTGACGGCGCGGCGACCGCGTGGCACCGAGCTGTCAAACAGATAGCCCTCGTAACGTGTGCCGCCGTAATTCAACAACGGGGGCAGCGAGTTCTGGATGGCCGCGTTGCCAAATCGCTCAGCCTGGTGTGCCAGCGCCGAGGTCAGCTCGCTGGTCAGGGTTTGCGGGTCGTAGGTGCGTTTGTTGACGGGGGCGGACGAGTTGTTGCCATTGCGCCCGTCCAGCACACCGTCGCGCAGGTCTTCTGACAGCTGCGACAGGGCGTCCAGCGTGGGCGTGCTGCTGCCGGTGTTGAAGAGAGCCGCTTGCTTGGAAAAGGCGCCGCTGACCACCCCATAGGCACCACGCGCGGTGAGCCCGATGCTGCCGGGCAGCACGCTGCTGGACTTGATGAAGGGCAGCCGCGTGATGTCGCCCACTTCAAGGGCTTTGGGCAGGTGCTCGTTGAGCAGCGTCGCCACGCGCTGATTGGCCGCGGCGATCTGCGCCGGTGTGGGGTTGACACTGGCGCCCACACTTTCGGGCGCGCTGCCCTGGGTCAACAGCTGATAGGCGGCTTCGGTGAAGACGGTCAGCCCGATGTTCTTGTCGATGCGCGGCACGACCACGCGAATGACCCGGTCGGACGGAAACGGCACAAAGCGGTTCGTGCCTTCTTCAAAGTACTCGGCGCCCGGGCCGCCGCGCAATTCAACCCGCAGGCCACCACGGTAGGCGGCGCCGGGGCGGATGGTGACCATGCCTTTGACGCTGTCTGTGGTGGCGGTGCCGATCAGCGCACCGCTGTCGGTGAAGGCGCTGATGTTGACGTTGCGAAACTGACCAAAGTCGCCACCCGCGCCGACACCGCCATCGCCGCTGGCACCACCACCGTCACCGGCACCACCGCCGCCGTCGCCGCCTGCGTTCCAGTCCAGGTTGCCGTTGTCGGGAAAGCCGCTGCAGACGCCGATGAAGGCATTCGGGCGGTTGGAACACGACGCGGCAGAAGGCGGCGCGGGTGGTTCGGGTTCGCTGCTGCCACCGCCTCCACCACCGCAGCTGCCCAGCGCCACCAAGGCCATCAGGCTGCCCACCCGGGCCAGGTTACTGCGTGCGTTCATGACCGTCCCTCTGAATGCGCAAAGACAGGGCTGGCGGGCTGATCGCCGGCGAAGACCCTGTTGTCGGTGTTTCTGCCCTAGCTTAGCCCACCGCCGCAGCGGTCACAACGCGGGTCCATCCCCACTTTAGAGGGTGGTCGGTCCGCGTTTGCAGGCCAAATGGCGGGCCGCCGCTATAGCCGCGCCACCGCAAAGTCAGGCACGCCGCGCGGCGAGATGAAGACCGGCCGTTGTCGCCCCGAGGTCAAGCGGTTGACCTCTTCGGAGACGTAGAGGTTCAGGCCGGCATACGTCACGCGCCCGGCGCGCATGAAGTCGGCCTTGCCACCCAGCCCGTCGAGCAAGGCCTTGGTGAAAGCGCCGTTGCCCCACTCGTCTTTTTCTTCCGATTCTTCGTGGCCCGTGCTGGACGCAAACACCACCACGCCGTTTTCGGAGGACGACAGGTCGTTGATCAACTTTTCGGTCTGGCGGGTCGACTTGGACAGCGCACCCAGCGCGTTGCCGGCAAAGCAGGTGTCGACGAACAAAATGGTCTTGCCACGGATCTTGCTCAGACCCGAGACCAAGGCGGCTTGCGGCACGGCGGTGGTCAACAGGCGTTCGTGCTGGCCGTCGTGCGGCAAAAAGAAGTAGTTGCCGGCGGCGTCGTTGATGCCGTGCCCGGCCACAAAAACCATCGCCACGTCGTTGGCCCCCACGTTGTTGCGCAGGGCCTCCAGTTCACGCAGCACGGCGCTGCGGGTGGCTTGGGCGTCGGTCAGGGTGCGAACGATGACACGCCGGTACAAGCGCCCTTCCTGCCCTTGCATGGCGGCACCAAAGTCGCGTGCGTCCTTGGCCGCCAGGCCCAGGTTGTAGTCGCTGCGGGCATAGCGGGCCACGCCAATCGACAGCACATAAAGGTCAGCGCCCGCTGGCGTGGGTGGCCGCACCACACCGGGCAAGGCGGGGGTGGCGGGAGCAGCGTCGCGGTCGATGATGAAAGCCAGCGCCTCGGACACGCCAAAGCGGTTGATGGCAATGACTTCGACTTGGGTGCGACCTTCGCCCACCTGGACCTTGGCCAGGCCCTGGCTGCGGCCGTCGATGGACTTGGGCATGACCAGGTTGGCCGGCTGCGCGGGGCGGCCGTTGATGCGCACCTGCACGTCCACGTCGCCGGCCGCTGCGGCCGACTGCAAGGCGAAGGGCAGCGAAACCTCGGCCGTGGTGGCCTTGACCCGCAGCGACGATACCGCCTGCAGTGCGGGCGGAAACTCGATCGCCTTCAGCGCCTGCAGCGCGCGCCGCGCTTGGGCCGCTGCTTCCTGGGCGGCGGCTTCCAGCGCCGCAGCCCGCACCGCCGCTTCGCGAATCTGGGCTTCCCGCACGGCGGCAGCGCGGGCCTCTTCCAGACGGCTGGCCTGGCGTTGGGCCTCCAGGGCGGCCTCGCGCTGGGCGAGTTCACGCTGCGCGGCAGCCACGGCTTCGGCCTGCGCCAGCGCTTGCAGGCGGGCGGCTTCGCGTTCGGCTGCCTGGCGCGTGGCCAGTTCGCGGGCGGCCTGTTCACGGGCCAGGGCCAGGCGACGCGTTTGTTCCACTTCCTGGGCCGCGCGGGCTTGTTCGGCCTGGGCTGCGGCCAACTGCGCCGCCGCAGCTTGCTCGGCTGCAGCGCGGGCCTGGGCCAGGCGGCGCGCCGCTTCGCGTTCGGCTTCTTCGCGCTGGGTCTGGGCCAGGGTGGCGGCAGCCAGCCGACGCGCTTCGGCCAAACGGGCTTCTTCAGCGCGGGCTGCGCTGTCACGGGCCGCTTGTTCGGCGGCGGCGCGGGCCTGCTGCTCGCGCAAGGCGGCCTGGCGGGCTTGTTCGGCCTGCTCGGCTTGTGCGGCGGCCTGGGCTTGCAAGGCCAACGCGGCGCGGGTGGCTTCAGCCTGCGCCTGGCGCAAGGCTTCTTCCTGTGCCGACTTGGCGGCCTGCGCCCTGAGCTGGCTTTCACGGGCCGCCTGTTCGGCCGCGAGCCGTGCTTGCGCTTCGCGCAGCGCGGCCTGTTGGGCCTGCTCGGTGGCTGCAGCTTGGGCCGCGCGGGCCGTTGCAGCCTGGTCGCGGGCGCGTTGCTCCAGCGCTTGGCGGGCGCGGTCTTCGGCGCTGGCCAGCGCGGCCAGCGCAACGCCTTCGTCCAGATGCACCAGAACGGCGTCGATCAGGTCGGGCCGGTTGAAGCGGTCGCGAAAGCGGTTCAGCGAGAAGTAGCTCATGGCCTGCTGCTGGCCGCGCGGCAGGGCCCAGCCCACCACTTGGTCGGCGCCGGCGCTGGCGTCGTAATAGCCCGAGGGTGTCCACAGCACCCAGCGGCCGTCGGCCTGGGCCAGCAGGGTCAGCAGCTGGCGGCCGTCGCTCGCGCGCCACCAGCGCACGGTGCCGTCGGCCATCGCGCCCACCAGCAGGCGGCCGTCGGCGCTGGCGTTGACGGCGCGGATCTCGGTGTCCAGCGCCACCCGCCAAGCCACGGCGCCTTGTTCGCTCACCCGATAGAGCGCGCGATTGGTGCCGACCACGGCCGCCGGCTGCGCGCCACGCAGCACCGCCAGCGCGCGGCCGCGCTCGTCGGCGGCCAAGGCCATGGGCCGGCCGCCGATCACCGGCGGGCGCGAATCCTGGTTCCAGTCGGTCGGTGCGTTGAACAGGCCAAAACGGGTCTCCGGCTTGCGCAGTGGCTCTGGCGGCGCCTTTTGCAGCCGCCGTTTGTCAAACGCAAAACCAAAGCCGCCGTGGCTGCCCGCCGTGCCCCAGCGCACGGTGCGTGCGTCGGCACTGAGCTCCAGGTCGAGCGGCGCGTTGCCGCGCACGGTGACCACCGCGGCACCCACCCGCTTGGCCACCCGCCCTTGGTTGATCAAGCCCCAACTGCCGTCAAAGCTGGTGAAGGCCAGCTCACCGCTGGGCAGCGCCAGCAGGTCGGTGACGCTGTCGCTGGCCGCGTCGATGGTGGCCAGCACCCGGCCGCTGGCCACGTCGAGCTGTTGCACCGGAAACCGCAAGGCCTGCGTGTAGGCCGTGCCGCCCACAAACACCGAGCGGCCGTCGGCCGACCAGGCCAGCACGCGCCAGTCGCCACCAAACAGGGTTTCGGCGCCCAGCCGGCCGGTGCTGCGCAGCGTGGCGGCGTCAAAAACCTCGGGGCCTTCGCGTGGGGTGGCGTAGGCCACGGCCAGGCGGCTGCCGTCGGGGCTGAAGGCCACGCCGGCGGGCCTGCGGCCTGCAACGACCGTGGTGTTGGCCACCACCGCACTGCCGTTGCCGACCCGGTAGGTGCGAACCGTGCCATCCAGGCCAACCGCGGCGGCTTGGCCGCCAGCGCCCACGGCCACCCCAAAAACCGGGCCCGGGAAACGGTCGTCGAGCAGGGCGCGGCCGTCCAGCGCAAAGGCGCGCACGCCGTGGGTGCCGTTGTAACCGGCCAGCAACACCGTGCCGTCGGCGGACCAGACCAG